>NZ_JBFMVT010000002.1:1237357-1546696 GCF_040786275.1 Buttiauxella gaviniae | reverse complement strand
AAGTAAGTCTTCGATAAAGCGATGGCCGACCATGCCATTACCGATGATTGCGATTCTGACTTTGCTCATAATTGCCTCAATTTCTTTTCTATTACCGCCTACCTTAACGATTCAGCAATGGCGATTATTGATACAAATCAAATCCGCCCTTATATACCTCTTAATGGGTATGTATATGATTTTGGTGAGTTTTTCTAAGTTATGGAAATGCTTGGTTATTCGTTAACCAGACAATAGATGTCCCAAATGACCCGGTCGTGCTATGAAATAGAGGCGCGGTTAACCAGGAGGGAGCAGTTATGAGTAATGTAGAATTAGCAGTTATCCAAAATGTGCGGCTGGTGGGGCGAGAAGGTTTGTGGCAGATCAGCATCGAAAACGGGCGCATCGATGCTATTAAACCGATGAGCGAAACCTTACCCGAAAACCAGCATACTCTCGATGGCGGAGGAGGGCTTGCCATCCCGCCGTTTATTGAACCTCATATTCACCTGGATACCACGCAGACCGCCGGGCAGCCGCACTGGAATCAGTCAGGCACGCTGTTTGAGGGTATTGAACGCTGGGCTGAACGCAAAGCGGTACTCACGCACCAAGACGTAAAGCAACGCGCCTGGCAGACGCTGAAGTGGCAAATTGCCAATGGCATTCAGTATGTGCGCACCCATGTTGATGTTTCTGACCCCACGCTCACCGCGCTAAAAGCGATGCTGGAGGTGAAGCAGGAAGCCGCGCCGTGGATTGACGTGCAAATTGTCGCTTTTCCACAAGAGGGCATTTTGTCGTATCCCGACGGGGAAGCGCTGCTCGAAGAGGCTCTGAGACTTGGGGCAGATGTTGTTGGGGCAATTCCCCATTTTGAATTTACGCGCGAATATGGCGTTGAATCGCTGCATAAAGCCTTTGCCCTCGCCAGGAAATATGACCGTCCCTTAGATATTCACTGCGATGAAATTGATGATGAGCAATCGCGTTTTGTTGAAACGGTTGCCGCTCTGGCGCTACGTGATGGGATTGGTGCGCGCGTAACGGCCAGCCACACCACGGCCATGCACTCTTACAACGGGGCATATACCTCACGTCTGTTCCGTCTGCTCAAGCTTTCAGGGATTAACTTTGTCGCGAATCCTCTGGTCAATATTCATCTGCAAGGGCGCTTTGACGACTATCCGAAGCGTCGCGGCATTACGCGTGTGAAAGAGTTAATGGAGGCGGGCATTAACGTCTGCTTTGGTCATGACGATGTATTTGACCCGTGGTACCCGTTGGGCACTGCGAATATGTTGCAGGTGCTGCATATGGGGCTGCATGTCTGCCAGATGATGGGCTACCAGCAAATTAATGAAGGGTTAAAACTTATCACCGATAATAGCGCCCGTACTTTCGGGGTGCAGGATTACGGCATTGTTGAGGGGAATACGGCGAACTTAATTATTCTTCCGGCAGAGAATGGTTTTGATGCGGTGCGGCGTCAGGTGCCTGTACGTTGGTCTGTGCGGGAAGGGAAGGTGATTGCGACGACGCAACTGGCACAAACGTGGGTGATGCTGGATAAAGCAGAAGAGATTCAGTATCGATAGTCTGTCTGGTGGATGACGCCACCACCAAATTTGTAGGGCGAGTGAGCATCGCGCCACCCGCCCTACATAACAGGAACTTAGTGAGCTGCAGCCGCCGCGTTATGCTGGCGGTGTTTGGTCACCAGACCGAGCACGACACACATCACAAAGACTACGGCATACAGACCGTTTGCGGTGTGTAGCGCAGCATGTGGGCCGCTATGAGCCACAATCGGGCCGGTAACCACGAAGGTCAGCATGGTGCCGATGGTGCCGCAGGTCAGTACGAAGTTAACCAGTTTCGGTGACGCCACTTTGGTCTGCAAAGAACCGAGCGTGATGATTGAGGTGTAAATCGCGCTGGAGAAGAAGCCAAGCGCCAAAATAAACCACGCCAGATGTGCTGGTTCGCTTTTGTTGAACAGATACATCAGAACGGTAGCAACACCAGCCAGAACGGTCAGAATGCGTTGCAGATCGAAGAAACGCAAAATGAAGCTGAAAGCCCACATCCCGAACATATAAGACATCCAGAAGTCGCTCACCAGTTGGCCTGCATCATTCAGATTCATGCCCAGGCTTTTAGCGTATTCCGGCACCCAAGAGATGAAGCCCAATTGGCCGAGGATGTAGCACAGAGCCGCAATGGACAGGAACAGCACGCCCACGCCCCATTTTTCTTTTTCAACAACTTTCTCAGTCTGCGGCGCATGTTTACCCAGAGCCGGGAACTCACAGCCGATAGTTAGCAAGAAGATGGCGACGTAAACCAGGCCGATGCAAACATAAACCCAATACCAGTTGATGCTACGAGCCAGCAAAATCGCCGCGACCATCGGGAAAATCATCCCTGCCATGCTGAAGAAAGAATCAGTAAACAGCAGACGTGAACCACGCTGACGGCCTTCATACATATGTGTAATCAGGAAAGTACCAATCGACATGGTAATCCCGCTGACCAGGCCCAGCACAAACATTGCGGCTGAGAAAACGGTCAGGTTATCACCGAAGATGAGTCCGGCAACGGCCAGAACCATCAAGATGAAACCAAAGCGCAACTGAGTTTTCAGTGGCACGATTTCCATTAACCAGGCATTCAGGAAAATAGAGATCAAAATGCCCGCATTCAAGAAAGTAAAAGTATTACTCATGCTGGAAACGGGAACGTGGAAGTATTCGGCAATATTACCCATCACCATCCCGGTGACGATCACCAACGCACCTGTCAGGGCGTAGGAGAAAAAGCTGATCCATGTGAGCTTAATGCGGTTGCTGTTAGTCATGAGAAGCCTGTGAATAGAAATGTAAAGTGCTTTGACAGCATTCGAGAAGGATGGATTTTAGTCATAAATGTGATTCATTCATACAATTTATAATTCATTTGCAGCAATACAGTGGGTTTTAAGTGATTTAAGTCACGAAAATTGACGCGACCTAATTATTCATTCATTTAACTTATTGATTTGTGTGAAAGTAAAAAACCGTAAATGGCTGGCGCACAGTTGAGTGCCTCTTTACAATCTAGCAACTGCTTCATTCACTGCTTTCGTAAGGAATTATTCATGCTCAAATCGACTCTGGCGGCTGTAGCAACAGTATTTGCTCTCACCGCATTCTCTCCTGCGGTACTTGCTGCTAAAGGTGACCCACACGTCCTGTTGACCACTTCAGCAGGTGAAATTGAGCTTGAGTTAAACAGCCAAAAAGCCCCGATTTCTGTGAAAAACTTTGTGGACTACGTTAACAACGGTTTCTACAACAACACCATTTTCCACCGCGTGATCCCGGGCTTTATGCTTCAGGGCGGTGGTTTTACTGAAGACATGAATCAGAAGCAGCCAAATCCACCGATCAAAAACGAAGCCGATAACGGCCTACGTAATACTCGCGGCACGATTTCTATGGCGCGTACGGCGGATAAAGACAGCGCCACCAGCCAGTTCTTTATCAACGTGGCTGACAACGCTTTCCTCGATCACGGCCAACGTGACTTCGGTTACGCGGTGTTTGGTAAAGTTGTGAAAGGGATGGAAGTGGCCGATAAGATCTCTCAGGTACAGACTCATGATGTCGGTCCATACCAAAATGTTCCGTCAAAACCGGTAGTTATCCTCTCTGCGAAAGTCCTGCCATAAAAATCGCCTGCGCGGGGCATTGCGTCCCGCGCAAAATTCACCTTCCTGCACTTCCCCCAATTGCTGCTTATACTTGTGGCAAGAATGGCTTATGTGAGGGAGGCATCATGGCAAAGAAACTTACCGATAAACAAAAGTCCCGCCTTTGGGAGCAACAGCGTAGCCGTTCTTTTCAGGCCAGCACTTTGCTTGATGTGCTTGAGCCTCATGCGCAAGATGAGTCTATCGCTCAGCGCGTAGCGACGATCGAGCTGGGCCCGTTACATCGCGGATTACCCTGGTTGTGCGCCATTCATCAGCAACTTTTTCAGGATGTTTTTGACTGGGCGGGTGAGCTGCGTGATGTGGATATTTCCAAAGGGGAGACTCGCTTCTGCCATTTCGAGTACATCGAAAACGAAGGCAACGATCTGATGCAGGAGATGGAGAACGAGCATTATTTGACAGGGCTTGCCAGAACCGAATTTGTTCATCGCCTGGCGCATTACTACTGTGAAATTAATGTGCTTCATCCCTTCTTTGTTGGCAGCGGCCGTGCGCAGCGCGTCTTCTTCGAGCAACTGGCGATTCATGCAGGTTACGTTCTGGACTGGAGTGGCGTGGATCCTGACCAATGGCGGACGGCGAATCAGGCCGGTGCGCTGGGTGATTTAGGGCCGCTTACGGAGATTTTCACTAAAGTGGTGAGTGAAGCGGGCGAAAGCGAATAGAATACCGCGGTTCTTTTTTACCCTGGAGCCGCGATGCTACTGCTTATCGACAATTACGACTCATTCACCTGGAACCTTTATCAGTACTTTTGCGAATTAGGCGCAGAGGTAGTGGTGAAACGTAACGATGAGCTGACCCTTTCTGACATCAGCGCCCTGGCTCCTGAAAAATTGGTTATCTCACCCGGCCCATGCACACCCAATGAAGCGGGCATTTCCCTTATGGCGATTCAACATTTTGCCGGACAACTGCCGATTCTTGGCGTTTGCCTTGGGCATCAGGCCATTGCGCAAGCCTTCGGCGCAACGATTGTGCGTGCAGAAAAAGTGATGCACGGCAAAACGTCTGTTATTTCGCATAATAATAGCGGCGTATTTTGCGGCCTGAACAATCCTCTTACCGTTACGCGTTATCACTCTTTGGTTATCGACCCTGCCACGTTACCCGCCTGTTTTGAGGTTACGGCATTGACGGACAAGCAAGAGATTATGGGCATCCGCCATCGTGAGCTTGACCTGGAAGGGGTGCAATTCCACCCGGAAAGTATTCTTAGCGAACAGGGGCACCAACTGTTAGCCAATTTCCTTACGCGTTGATTTTTTATTGCCAGATAATGATTTTTTATGCATATTTCATGATTATATTTTCAATTGTGTTTTATGCGTAAAAAGGGGATGGGCAATAAATGGCAACTGAACAATCAGCAATTACCCGCGCAACTTTCGATGAAGTCATTCTGCCGATTTATGCACCGGCTGAGTTTATTCCGGTAAAAGGAAAAGGCAGCCGTGTATGGGACCAACAGGGCAAAGAGTACGTTGATTTCGCGGGGGGAATCGCGGTTACCGCGTTGGGCCACTGCCATCCCGCGTTAGTGGAGGCCTTGAAAAGCCAGGGTGAAACGTTATGGCATACCAGTAATGTTTTCACTAACGAACCTGCGCTGCGCCTGGGCCGTAAGCTGATTGATGCCACTTTTGCAGAACGCGTGCTGTTTATGAACTCCGGCACTGAAGCAAACGAAACCGCTTTTAAACTGGCACGTTACTACGCATCCACGCGCCATAGCCCGTATAAAACCAAGATTATCGCCTTCCATAATGCCTTCCACGGGCGTTCATTGTTTACCGTTTCTGTTGGCGGCCAGCCGAAGTATTCCGATGGTTTTGGCCCGAAGCCTGCGGATATTATTCATGTGCCGTTTAACGATTTGCATGCGGTAAAAGCGGTGATGGACGATCACACTTGCGCGGTGGTGGTGGAACCTATTCAGGGCGAGGGCGGTGTCACGGCGGCAACGCCGGAATTTTTACACGGTCTGCGCGCGCTGTGCGATGAACATAAAGCCCTGCTGGTGTTCGATGAAGTCCAGTGCGGTATGGGGCGCATCGGGGAGCTGTTTGCGTATATGCATTACGGCGTGACGCCAGATATTTTGACCAGCGCTAAAGCCCTCGGTGGTGGATTCCCGGTGAGCGTGATGCTGACCACTCAGGAAATCGCCTCGGCATTTCACGTCGGCACACATGGCTCAACCTACGGTGGAAACCCGCTGGCCTGTGCCGTAGCCGGTGCAGCATTCGATATCATCAATACGCCTGAGGTGTTGAAAGGCGTCTCGGTGAAGCGCGAGCAGTTTGTGAATCACCTGCAGCACATTGACGAGCAGTTTGATCTGTTCAGCGATATTCGCGGCATGGGTCTGCTGATTGGTGCTGAGCTGAAGCCGCAATACAAAGGCCGCGCGCGCGAATTCCTTTATGCTGCAGCACAAGAGGGCGTGATGGTTCTAAACGCGGGGCCGGATGTGATGCGTTTTGCGCCATCGCTTATCGTTGAAGAGGCGGATATTGCAGAGGGTATGCAGCGTTTTGCGAGCGCGGTCGCAAGTATCGTTAAAGGTTAAATATTCGCGTCATTCGGTGGGTGGTGCTGGACGCTAATCCACCCTACTAAAGGCCGTTGTAGGTCGGATTAGCGTCGCGACACCCGACAATTCCACCTTACGACCGGCCTAAGCGGCGGTTCAGCCAAATCCCATGATGGGGACGCTGACGCCATGCCACCGAAGAAATGGTGTGCATGGTGCTGAGATGGCCCAATATCCGCTGTAAATGTTGTTCCATCGTGCTTAATGGCCCGCTCGGTAGCCCTTCCAGCGGATCCAGAATATTGGCGTCATTGGTTTCCCCCGGCCCATCATATTGCAGCCGCTGCTGACAGCGTTGCAGTGCAATTTCACACGACTGCAAATAGCGCTGGGCTAAATCCGGCGTCAGCATGTTGTGCTCACGCGCCAGGGTCGTCATCGCATTAATGTGTTCGACGATAAACTGACTGTGTGTGACCCACAATTTCATGTCGGCCAGATAGTCGGAATTAAAGCCGGGCTCTTGCATCGCCTGGTTGAGGGAGTTAAACAGGGCGTTATGCGCCTGGTTTACTTTCATGCGTTGATAGGCGAGAGGCGTAGGTTCCGGGTCGCTACTCAGGATCAGGCGAATAGCGTCCTGGTCTTTCTCAAGCGCATCGTGGGCGTTCTGGCGCAATAAGCCGCTCTGCCACTGCGGCCACAGCCACAACATGCCACCGAAGGCAATCAGGCAGCCCAGCAGGGTATCTATCAGGCGAGGAACGATGTACTGCTCGGCGCTCAGGGTGATCAGTTGCAGTGTGTAGACCGCCGTGACCGTGAAGCCAATCGTTGCCCAACCGTAGCTTTTACGAATGAATAAATAGCTGACCAGGGTTATCACCAGCATCGCCGTCAGCGCAATGCTCTGTGGGAAATGGAAGTGTAGCGCCACACCGGCGATTGCCAGGCCCGCCATGGTGCCCGCCGAACGGTGGAGGATACGAACGCGTGTGGCGCCGTAGCCGTTTTGCGTGACGAACATGACCGTCATCAAAATCCAGTAAGGTTTGGGCAGATGTAAGAACGCGCCCAAAATGCTCGCGATAGTGAGCATGACACCCAGCCTTGCGGCGTTGCGCAGCGCTGCCGATTTCAAAGACAAATAGCTTTTCAGTGCGGCCCACAATGGCAACCGGCGCTGCCTGTCTTCCATCAAATCACGGATATAGAGCGGGCGTTGAGTCCGCAGCACGCGCGCGATACGGCTGAAGTGATAATGACAAAATTGCCCAACTGGGTTGTCTGGATTCTGACGGGCGATTTTCTCAAGCGCATCAATCTGTTTTTCCATTGTGAAGCGGCGGGGAAAACGATGGTAAAGAATGTCATCAGCCAGCACACGTAAACGTGCGGCAGTAGTCTGTGCATTCCAGCGAATTACCGCTTCGGCGTGGCTTTTTTCAACCAGCTTTTGTACTTCGGAAGGTTGGTGCAGACTCACGGAGATGTGTTCTTGTAAATCCAAAGCCACCTGAAAGGCGCGTAACAAACGCTTGTAACCATTTTGCTGATTCGCCGCCAGCATGTGCAGTTGTTGATAGCACACGGTGATGAGGTCGACCGCTTTTTGTTGGCGAGCCAGTAAGGGCGGGAGTGTTTTTTCAGGATCGGTGTGCTGAGTTAGCATGCCGTATTTGGCTTCGCAATAATCCGCAAGCTGGCGATAGAGCAGGCTAAGCGATTCCCGCAGTGGCTGTTCGCGCCACATCCAGAACCAAACCCAGTTAAATACGCCGTACCAAATTGTGCCGGAGACATACAGCAGCATCGGCTTCCAGATTGGCATGTTCCCGGCCATGCTGAGGGTAAAGATAGCGGCAATCAGCGAGGCGGGAAGCAGACGTGCGTGAAGCGCACTGATTTCAGCCGTGACGCCCAACAGGAGCGCCATCACCATAAGAATCAGAGGCAGCGGTACGGCGGTATACAGCAGTAAAAGCTGCATGATCAAACTGCTGAAAGCAAAAAGGCTGCCGCCAATAATCAGGCGTTTGAAGAAGCGTTTATGGGGTGTATCCAGACCGGCAATATTACAGCAGGCGGGGACTAACGAGAAAAGCAGCCCAGATTGCAAATCGCCAAAGAGCAAACCTACCGCCACGGGAAGACATAACACCAGCGTTTGTCGCAGTGCATAGTTGACTTCGGGATGGTAGATCAGTCTGCGCCACATATACCCTTCTTACTTGAAGCTGCAGCGGCGTTAGCTGCGTTCATTCACCCGAATCACTTACTTTAGTAAGCTCATCGGGATGAACTCACTTGCTGCCTTGCTGCAGCTTCAATTACTCGGGTATAAGTGAATTTTAAAAATAAAAAAGGCGTATTACCGAAGCGATACGCCATTTTTCAAGCAGGAGATTAACGAGTGCCGTAAACGACGATCGTTTTACCGTGAGCGGAGATCAGGTTTTGATCTTCCAGCATTTTTAGGATACGGCCTACGGTCTCACGTGAGCAACCGACGATCTGACCAATTTCCTGACGGGTAATTTTAATCTGCATACCGTCCGGGTGGGTCATTGCATCAGGTTGTTTTGCGAGGTTCAGCAGTGTCTGCGCGATACGGCCCGTCACATCCAGGAACGCCAGATTACCGACTTTCTCAGATGTCACTTGCAGACGGCGTGCCATCTGCGAAGACAGGCGCATCAGAATGTCTGGGTTGACCTGAATCAGCTGGCGGAATTTTTTATATGAAATTTCAGCCACTTCACAAGCGCTCTTAGCACGAACCCAGGCACTACGCTCCTGACCTTCTTCGAACAGCCCTAACTCGCCGATGAAATCGCCCTGATTCAGATAAGAGAGGATCATCTCCTTGCCCTCTTCATCTTTAATCAGAACAGCCACAGAGCCCTTGACGATGTAATACAGCGTCTCTGCTTTTTCACCCTGGTGAATCAGTGTGCTCTTCGATGGATACTTATGAATATGGCAATGAGACAAGAACCATTCGAGAGTCGGGTCTGTTTGCGGTTTGCCAAGCACCATGCGCGGTTATCCTCTGTTTTATAACTGGCTACCAACGACAAGACGCTAAACATCCTGTCTGGCGTTGCAAGTATTAGAATATTCCCCACCTTGGGGAGATGGCATGCAAGTCATTCTTGCTGCCTGTAATTAGTGATGTCCTCTGCATACATACATAACGTCAATGTATCGATGTAGCATCTGGATTGTTTTAGCATAGCTTTTGGCAAGTGTCTCCTATTGTCTCGTTTCAGCTTGACGCAGGTCGCCTTCCGTTGCCAGTTTTGCTCCTTCCGCGTACTCTGGAAGGTAATTTTTTCAACGGGGGAAGCAACATGCAAGCACGTGTGAAGTGGGTTGAAGGGTTAACCTTTCTTGGAGAGTCCGCTTCAGGACACCAGATTTTGATGGACGGTAATTCTGGCGATAAAGCGCCGAGTCCGATGGAAATGGTGCTGATGGCCGCGGGGGGCTGTAGCGCAATCGACGTGGTTTCTATTTTGCAAAAAGGTCGTTATAACGTGACGGATTGCGAAGTTAAACTGACCTCCGAGCGCCGCGAAGAGGCACCGCGTCTGTTTACGCATATCAATCTGCATTTCATCGTGACGGGCATCGATTTGAAAGATAACGCGGTTTCCCGCGCGGTGGATTTGTCTGCTGAGAAATACTGCTCTGTTGCATTGATGCTGGAGAAAGCAGTAAGCATCACCCACAGCTATGAAGTCATTGAAGGCTAGTCGGTGATTGCGGGGCGGTACTTAGCCGCCCTGATTATTGATATTTCGACCTTCTGCCAGACGCTTAACCAACGGCGTCATAATCAATTCCATTGCCAGCCCCATTTTGCCGCCCGGCACCACTAATGTATTGATGTGTGAAATAAATGAGCCCTGCAACATAGCGAGCAGATACGGAAAGTCGATGTCATCCAGACCGCGGAAATGAATCACAACAAAACTCTCATCCAGCGATGGAATGCCACGAGCTGCAAATGGGTTAGAGGTATCAACCGTTGGAACGCGCTGGAAGTTTATATGCGTGCGGGAAAACTGCGGGGTGATGTAGTTGATGTAATCGTCCATCGAGCGTACTACGGAGTCCATTACCGCTTCTCGAGAATGCCCACGCTCGCTGGTGTCACGCACCAGTTTTTGTATCCACTCCAGGTTTACGATCGGCACCACGCCTACCAGTAAATCGACGGCATTGGCCACGTCGTGCTGAGGCGTTACCACTCCGCCATGCAAACCTTCATAAAACAGCACATCGGTAGGTTCAGGGAGGGGCTGCCACGGCGTAAAGGTGCCGGGGATTTGGTTCCAGGGAACGGCTTCATCATAAGTATGCAGATACTTGCGCGATTTACCTTGCCCGCTTTTCCCGTATTCAATGAACGTTTGCTCAAGTAAACCGAAGTCGTTGGCTTCCGGGCCGAAGTAACTGATATGGCGCCCCAGGTCGCGGGCTTTACGAATCGCCATATCCATTTCAGGGCGCGTGAAACGATGGAAGCTGTCACCTTCAACTTCGGCTGCACGGAGATTGAGTTGTTGGAAGATTTTACGGAACGCAAGGCTGGTGGTTGTCGTTCCTGCACCGCTGGAACCTGTTACGGCAATAACCGGATGTTTGGCTGACATAAGGCAACAACTCCATGGGTAAAAGCAAACGTGTTTTAGCTGATGACCCTCACCCTAACCCTCTCCCCGGGAGAGGGGGATTGAGCTGGAAAGGGCAGGGGTGAGGGTGATAGATGAGCAGCCTTATAGAAGATTAACACCTAGCCGCGAAATTGCCCGCGAGCCATGATATTCACCGTTTCGTGCAGCTCCGACCATACCAGCACAGCCTCACCGCTTTGCAGTTGGCGCTTAACATCCGCCACCTTTTGCTCCAGCGAGCGCTCTTGTTCACCATAATCTGTACCTTCCCGTAATACAAAGGATTCAATCAGATTATCAAGCGTTTCGGGAGGGAGATCTTGCCATGGAATCATCATATTACTGGTCCAGGAATTGAGATAGCCATTGTGGGATGCGTTGTTCCAGCCACATTTCAGGACGGCGCAACGTGCCGCCAACAAACCCGACATGCCCGCCGTAGCGCGTGAGTTGATATTCAATATTGGCAGGTAAAATCGCCGTGTCAGGAATCACATTATGATCCATAAAAGGATCATCTTTGGCGTGGATGATGAGCGTTGGCGTTTTGATTTGTGGCAGCAACGGCATCGCGCTGCACTGACGGTAATAGTCGATAGCATCAGCAAAACCGTGAATCTTTGAGGTAATCAAATCGTCAAATTCACGCAGACGGCGCATCCCTTTGAGCTGGCGCATATCGACAGGAAGCGAGCCCGGATAACTCCTGAGCTTACGCGCCGCATTTTTCTTCAGCAGATTCAAAAGATAGTGCTGATAGACGCGCGAGAAACCTTTCTCAATATGCTTGCTGCAATGCTCAAGCATTAATGGCGCGGAAACCACGACACCCGCCTGGAGCGTACAGTCAGCCCCCTGTTTAGCCAGTAAACAGGCGAGCATATTTCCGCCGAGTGAAAACCCTACAGCCGCCGTCGGCGCTTTGCCATAACGCGTGCTGAGCCAGTTGAGGAAGTAGCTACCATCTTCCGTTTCACCGGAATGATAGATGCGCTTCATGCGGTTAGGTACGCCGCTGCAACCCCTGAAGTGCATGACTACGCCCAACCAGCCTTGCTTGCGTGCGGCATCAATTAAACCGTGCGCGTACGGGCTGTGGAGGCTGCCTTCAAGTCCATGAAAAACAACTAACCGTGGTTTATGCGTCGCCTGGCGCGGATCTTCGCTCCAGGCAAGATCGACAAAATCTCCATCCGGCATATCCAGACGCTGCCAGTGAGGTTTGAAATTAAGGCGACGGCGAATTAAGCGCGGAAGCATGGTTTGCAGGTGCGGATTACTGACACCTTTTAACGGACGAAATTGCTCATCGTCTTCTTGATTAAAATTCAATGCTGCGGGACTTGTCGTAGCCATATCACACTGTTAGTTTCATTTAGTTTGCTAATTAACTTTACCGGGTGTGGAACACCCATTTCATGGAAACGCTTTTTTTCTCAATGCTTGGTTTTCTATGGGTCGCTGCTATTACACCCGGCCCAAACAATATGCTACTGACATCTTCCGGCGCCAATTATGGCTTTATGCGCACCATACCGCTGATGATAGGCATCATGCTTGGGATGCAGTGCATCCTGTTGCTGGTGGCGTTTGGTGTCGGTAGCTTAATCCTTTTGTATCCTGCTTTGCACCTTATCCTGAAGATCGCCGGGAGTGCTTACCTATTATGGCTGGCATGGAAAATCGGCACCGCAACCTATGAAAAACTGGAAACCGATGCTCCCCCTCCGGCTCCTATTCCCTTCTGGCAGGGCGGTTTACTTCAGGTTATCAACCCAAAAGCCTGGCTGATGGCGCTGGGTGCCGTCGCAAGTTTTAGTCTTGCCGGTTCTCAGTATTTGCATTCTGTGGTGTTAATCAGTATTGGCATCGCCCTGGTTAACATCGTCGCGGGAATCATCTGGATTGCATTTGGCAGCATGATTGGCAAGCTGCTTCGTAGCCGACGCGCCTGGGCAATCTTTAATGTCTTTATGGGATTGCTGACCGCCGCGTGTGTGCTGCTGATTTGGCACTAATTCTTTTCGACAGCCCTCTCACAGGAGAGGGCTGTATAAGTCGATTACTCGGCCTGCATGATCTGTTCTAACTGGTCGTGCGCGTCCAGCCATTCCATCTCACACTCCTCCAGCGCTGATTTCACTTTCACCTGAGTTTGTAGGCATTCGGTCATCTCCGCTTTACGACTTTGGTCGTAGATAGCGCTGTCCGCAAGCTTAGCTTCGACTTCCGCAAGCTGCACATTGAGCTTTTCCATCTGCTTCTCAAGCTGGGTGATTTGCTTACGCAAAGGTTGAGTTTGTGTGCGTAATTCAGCTTCACGGCGCTTTTGGTCTTTACGTGCCTGAGCGCTGTTGCCGTTATCTTTGGTTGAATCAAGCGGCTGGTTTTCCTGCTTTTGCAGATCCACAAGCCACTGCTGGTAATCTTCAAGATCGCCATCAAACGCTTCAACTTTACCGTCGTGCACCAGGTACAAATCGTCAGTAGTCGAGCGCAGTAAGTGACGGTCGTGCGAAACCACAACCAGCGCGCCTTCGAAATCAATCAACGCTTCGGTCAACGCCTGGCGCATGTCGAGATCAAGGTGGTTAGTTGGTTCATCGAGCAGCAGCAGGTTAGGACGCTGCCAGACAACCAGGGCTAATACCAGACGCGCTTTTTCGCCGCCGGAGAAACGCGCCGTCTGCTCGGTGACTTTATCGCCCCGGAAGCCGAAACCGCCCAGGTAGTCACGCAATTGTTGCTCAAGCTCTTTTGGCGCGATGCGCGCCAAATGTTGCAGCGGCGATTCGTCTGCGCGTAAGTATTCCAGCTGGTGCTGCGCGAAATACCCCAGTTTGATGCCTTTTGCGAGGCCAATATCGCCCTGCAAAGGTTTGATCTCTTCCGCCAGCAGTTTGATCAGCGTCGATTTACCGGCACCGTTGCGGCCAAGCAGACCAATGCGCGAGCCAGGAACAAGATTCAGTTTGATGGAATCGAGAATCACGCGGTCGCCATAACCCGCACTGACTTTTTCCATGCGCAGCAGCGGGTTTGGCAAACTTTCTGGCATACGGAAACTGAAATGGAACGGGTTATCGACGTGTGCCGGAGCAATCAATTCCATGCGTTCCAGCATTTTCACGCGGCTTTGCGCTTGCTTTGCTTTACTGGCTTTAGCTTTGAAACGGTCGATAAAGCTTTGCAGATGCGCGACTCGCTCTTGCTGGCTTTCATACATCGACTGCTGCTGCGCAAGGCGGGTAGCACGCTGGCCTTCAAACGATGAATAGTTGCCGGTGTATTCAAACATCGACTCTTGTTCGATATGAATAATTTTACCTACGACAGGATCGAGGAAGTCGCGGTCATGGGAAATCAGAATCAATGTGCCCTGATAACTTTTCAGCCAGCGCTCCAGCCAGATAACGGCGTCTAAATCCAGGTGGTTAGTCGGTTCATCGAGCAGCAGTAAATCGGAGCGGCAAATCAGCGCCTGCGCCAGGTTCAGACGCATACGCCAGCCACCGGAAAAATCGCTCACCGGGCGCTCAAGTTGTTCATTACTGAAGCCTAAACCGTGCAACAAACTTGAGGCGCGGGAGCGAATAGTCCAGGCATCAACTGCATCAAGTTTGCCGTGAACCAATGCAATCGCATGGCCATCGTTGCGTTCATTGGCTTTTGCCAGCTCCGCTTCAAGCTGGCGGAACTCACGGTCACCATCAATAACATATTCAATGGCAGGCATCGCCAGCGCAGGCGTTTCCTGATTAACCCAGGCCAGCGCCCAGTTGCCAGGATAGGTCATGCTGCCACCATCGGCGCTGATCTCGTTCTTCAGTAGCGCCAGCAGCGTGGATTTACCGCAGCCGTTTTTACCCACCAGACCCACTTTTTGGCCCGGATTGATGGTGGCGGTGGCGTTATCCAGCAGAACGCGGGTGCCGCGACGAATTTGTAACGAGGAGAAAACAATCATAAAGCGCCGTATGTTCAGAGTATGTTAAATTGTCATTATATTAAGGTAACGTGATGCTATCGGCACCGCGTCGGGCTGCATGGTAGCCCAAAAATATCACTATGACGACGCCCTGGAGGGTAATGATGTTGCAGCCGCCGAAAGTTTTGCTGCTATATGCCCATCCGGAGTCACAAGACTCGGTTGCAAACCGGGTCTTACTCCAGTCGGCGCAGAAGCTTGAAAATGTGACTGTGCATGACCTTTATGCGCACTATCCTGACTTTTTTATCGATATCTACCGCGAGCAGGCATTGCTACAAGAGCATGATGTCATCGTCTTCCAACACCCTCTTTATACCTACAGTTGCCCTGCGTTGCTCAAAGAGTGGCTGGACCGTGTGTTGAGCCGCGGTTTTGCAAGTGGCGTTGGGGGTAACGCGCTGGCGGGAAAGTATTGGCGCAGTGTGATTACCACTGGCGAGCCGGAAGGTGCTTATCGCCACGATGGTTTTAATCGTTTCCCGCTGACCGATATTCTCCGTCCTTTTGAACTCACCGCCGCGATGTGCCGCATGC
The DNA here is from genome assembly GCF_040786275.1 of Buttiauxella gaviniae. Taxonomy (NCBI): domain Bacteria; kingdom Pseudomonadati; phylum Pseudomonadota; class Gammaproteobacteria; order Enterobacterales; family Enterobacteriaceae; genus Buttiauxella; species Buttiauxella gaviniae. Next base: position 1,531,214 of record NZ_JBFMVT010000002.1, on the reverse strand, counting down.
ATTGGATGAACCCCATGATTGTTTACTGGGCGCGTCGCCAGTCTCCTCAGGAGTTAGCCAGCCATGCGAAAGCCTATGGTGAGTGGCTGGTTTCACCGATATTACCGGGAGGCCGCTGATGGAAGGTTCTGACGTATTACTGGCTGGCGTGCTGTTTTTATTTGCGGCGGTGGTTGCGGTACCCATTGCCGCCCGTTTGGGCATTGGCGCGGTGCTTGGCTATTTGCTCGCAGGGATCGCTATAGGGCCGTGGGGTTTGGGCTTTATCAGCGATGTGGATGAAATTCTCCACTTCTCCGAGCTGGGCGTGGTGTTCCTGATGTTTATCATCGGTCTGGAGCTTAATCCCTCAAAACTCTGGCAGCTTCGGCGCTCTATATTTGGCGTCGGGGCCGCGCAAGTGTTATTGAGCGCGGTTGTGCTGGCGGGGTTGCTGATGTTGACGCAGTTTTCCTGGCAGGCAGCGGTGATCGGCGGTATTGGCCTTGCGATGTCATCCACCGCGATGGCGCTTCAACTGATGCGTGATAAAGGCATGAATCGGAATGAGGCCGGGCAGCTCGGCTTTTCTGTGTTGCTGTTTCAGGATTTAGCCGTTATCCCGGCGATAGCTCTGGTGCCTTTGCTCGCCGGAAACGGGGATGATAGCCCTGACTGGATAAAAGTCGGGTTCAAAGTACTGGCCTTCGCGGGCATGTTGATTGGCGGGCGTTACCTGTTAAAACCTGTTTTCCGGTTTATTGCTGGCTCCGGTGTGCGTGAAGTTTTTACCGCTGCAGCACTTTTACTGGTATTGGGTTCGGCGTTATTCATGGATGCGCTGGGTTTATCCATGGCGTTAGGAACGTTTATCGCGGGCGTGCTGTTGGCTGAGAGTGAATACCGACACGAACTGGAAATTGCTATCGATCCTTTTAAAGGATTACTGCTCGGCCTGTTCTTTATTTCCGTGGGGATGGCGTTAAATCTGGGCGTGCTCTATACCCATATTTTCTGGGTGGTGTTAGGTGTTGTGGTTCTGGTCGCGGTAAAAGCGGCGGTGCTATATGGCTTATCCTGGTACTTTGGTTTGCGCAGTTCCGAGCGGCTACAGTTTTCAGGCGTATTAAGCCAGGGCGGTGAGTTTGCCTTCGTGCTGTTTTCTACGGCTTCCTCGCAGAAAATATTTAGCGGCGACCAGATGCCGCTCCTGTTGGTGACCGTTACGCTCTCTATGATGACAACACCGCTGCTGATGAAAGGTGTGGATGCGATTCTTGCGCGGCGCTTTAACGTTGCGGATGATGAAAATGATGAAAAACCTTACGTGGAAGACGATCAGCCGCAAGTCATTATTGTGGGTTTTGGGCGCTTCGGGCAGGTTATCGGGCGTTTGCTGATGGCGAACAAAATGCGCATTACGGTTCTGGAGAGAGATATCAGTTCCGTTAGCCTGATGCGTAAATACGGCTACAAAGTTTATTACGGCGACGCCACGGAACTTGAGTTGCTACGCTCTGCGGGGGCCGAAACGGCCAAATCAATTGTGATTACCTGTAATGAGCCGGAAGACACGATGAAAGTCGTTCATTTGTGTCAACAACACTTTCCACATCTGGCGATTCTGGCGCGCGCCAGGGGCCGTGTAGAAGCGCATGAATTGTTGCAAGCTGGTGTTACGCAGTTTTCACGCGAAACGTTTTCCAGTGCGCTGGAGTTAGGGCGTAAGGCGCTGATGACATTGGGTATGCACCCGCATCAGGCGCACCGCGCACAGCTTCATTTCAGGCGTCTGGATATGAGTATGCTGCGTGAATTAATGCCGATTCATACCGATAACGCACAAATTTCCAGGGTGCGTGAGGCTCGTCGTGAACTGGAAGAGATCTTCGAACGCGAGATGCAGCAAGAGCGTCGCCAGTTCGATGGTTGGGATGATTTTGAATAATTAAGGTGAAGCCAATGTCGGTGCGTAAACGTTTTATTGCCGGGGCTGTTTGTCCCGAATGCCAGGCGCGGGATTCTCTCGCGATGTGGCGCGAGAATAATGTCGATATTGTTGAGTGTGTTAAGTGCGGCCATCAAATGCGTGAGGCGGATAAACAAGTTCGCGAGCACGTTCGCGAACAAGAGCAAGTTATCGGGATTTTTCATCCGGACTAGCGAGATGGCGCAGCTTTTTTTAAGCTTAGGGGTACACCGGCGTCAAATTCCGCTACAATCGGCGCCAGTTTTTTTCCCCACGCTCGCTCAGGAGATATCATGAAAGTAGCAAAAGACCTGGTGGTCAGCCTGGCCTATCAGGTACGTACAGAAGACGGTGTGTTGGTTGATGAGTCTCCGGTGAGTGCGCCGCTGGACTATCTGCATGGTCACGGCTCTCTGATTTCTGGCCTGGAAACAGCGCTGGAAGGTCACGTTGTTGGCGATAAGTTTGACGTATCTGTTGGTGCAAATGACGCTTACGGTCAGTATGACGAAAACCTGGTGCAGCGCGTACCAAAAGACGTCTTCATGGGCGTTGACGAGCTGGAAGTTGGCATGCGTTTTATGGCTGACACCGATCAGGGTCCAGTTCCTGTTGAAATCACCGCTGTTGAAGATGAGCACGTTGTTGTCGATGGCAACCATATGCTGGCAGGCCAAAACCTGAGCTTCAACGTAGAAGTTATCGCAATCCGTGAAGCTACCGCTGAAGAACTGGCTCATGGCCACGTTCACGGTGAGCACGATCATCACCACGACCATGACCACGAAGGTGGTTGCTGTGGTGGCCACGGTCACGACCATGATCACGAGCATGGTAAAGGCGGTTGTGGCGGTAACGGCGGTTGCGGTTGCCACTAAGTCTTAAAAGCTAAACAAAGCTTTTAAAGATAAAAAAGGCGTGTCACTGACACGCCTTTTCTCTTTGTATTGCGGGTGCTGTTAATAATGTGGCGGTGGAGTTTCTTCTGATTCTGAGGCCACCATTGAAGGCTGGCTGGCTTTTAACTTTTCAACCAGCAAACGGAAATGTTCGCGTAGTTTGACCATCTCTAATTCGTGCGCCGTTACTGTCTGATTTAACTCTTCAATCGTAATCTCCTGGAAAGCGAGACGACTCTCAAGTTCTTCCAGCCGTTGTTCGGTCGATTTTTGTTGCATGGCTGATCTCTCCTGGCCTGCGGATGGACAATTTCCGGCGATTCTACTGAAAAATTCCGCACGTTACAGCGTCGTTTTGCTCAGGACGAAACTTCTGTACACAAAAAGAGTCTGAATTTGTCTCGATAAGACGCGGAGAGATTGTGTAGATTTCTTCCACGACGTTATAGTACGTCTCTTAGTTGATAATAACCTTGGGGTTAGAGGCCCCGGCCCTGGAGAAATGGATGAAATCACTGTTTAAAGTAACGCTACTGGCGACCACGATGGCCGTTGCCCTGAGCGCTCCTGCGTTCGCGGCCCCAGCTGCTGCCGCTAAAGATGCTGCGGCTCCTGCTGCCAGCAACGCGGCATTCAAAAATGACGACCAGAAATCTGCGTATGCATTGGGTGCTTCGCTGGGCCGTTATATGGAAAACTCTCTGAAAGAACAAGAAAAGCTGGGTATTACTCTGGATAAAAACCAGCTTATCGCCGGTGTTCAGGATGCGTTTGCCGATAAGAGCAAATTAACTGACCAGGAAATCGAGCAGACTCTGCAAGCTTTCGAAGCGCGCGTGAAATCTTCCGCTCAAGCGAAAATGGAAAAAGACGCTAAAGAAAATGCGGATAAAGGCAAAGCCTTCCGTGACACTTTCGCAAAAGAGAAAGGTGTTAAAACTTCCTCTACTGGCCTGATGTACAAAATCGACAAAGCCGGTACCGGTGAAGCGCCAAAAGACAGCGACACTGTTGTTGTGAACTACAAAGGTACGTTGATCGACGGTAAAGAGTTCGATAACTCTTACACCCGTGGCGAGCCACTCTCTTTCCGTCTTGACGGTGTTATCCCTGGCTGGACCGAAGGCCTGAAAAACATCAAGAAAGGCGGGAAAATCAAACTGGTTATTCCACCAGAACTGGCTTACGGCAAAACTGGCGTACCAGGAATTCCAGCTAACTCTACGCTGGTATTTGACGTCGAGCTGCTGGATATCAAACCCGCGCCTAAAGCAGACGCTAAACCAGATGCCGCTCCAGAAGCAGACGCTGCGAAGAGCAAATAAGGCATTATTAACCGCCGCCCTTAGAGGCGGCGGTTTTTTATTTGAGGCAGGATATAATAAAAACTGGAAAGCGCGTCTAACGCTGTATTACCTTAGCAGACGGCGTTTCAACTGAGTATGAGTCTGCCCTGACACCTTTCAAGCGCGACAGGCTCTCTGTAGAGGGTGGTATCTTTAAATGTCCAATTCGCTTTTAACCAATGAAACCAGTGAGCTCGACTTACTGGACCAGCGTCCTTTTGAACAAACCGACTTTGAAATATTAAAATCCTACGAAGCGGTAGTGGACGGGTTAGCAATGCTGATTGGTTCTCATTGTGAAATTGTGCTGCACTCGCTGCAAGATCTGAAATGTTCTGCCATTCGTATCGCAAATGGTGAACATACCGGCCGTAAAATCGGCTCGCCAATTACCGATCTGGCACTGCGAATGCTGCATGATATGACGGGTGCAGATAGCAGCGTTTCTAAATGTTATTTTACCCGGGCAAAAAGCGGCGTCCTGATGAAGTCAGAGACGATCGCCATTCGTAACCGTGATGAACGCGTCATCGGCCTGCTGTGCATTAATATCAACCTCGATGTGCCATTCTCACAAATTATGTCGACCTTTATTCCACCGGAAACGCCTGAAGTGGCATCTTCGGTGAACTTTGCCTCGTCTGTTGAAGACTTGGTTATGCAGGCGCTGGAATTTACCATTGAAGAAGTGAATGCCGATCGCAATGTGTCTAACAATGCTAAAAATCGACAGATTGTGCTCAACCTTTATGAAAAAGGTATTTTTGATATCAAAGATGCAATCAACCAGGTTGCCGATCGTTTGAATATTTCTAAGCACACGGTTTATCTCTACATCCGTCAATTCAAAAACGGTGATTTCCAGGGGCAGGATAAGTAATGCGTTTTGCTATCCTGGTGACTGGCCCGGCTTATGGTACGCAGCAGGCGAGCAGTGCGTTGCAATTTTCTCAGGCAGTCATCGAGCAGGGACATACGTTAGAAAGCGTCTTTTTCTATCGTGAAGGGGTCTACAACGCCAACCAATTGACGTCACCCGCGAGCGATGAATTCGATATCGTTCGTGCCTGGCAACAGCTTAACGAGCAACATGGCGTGGCATTGCATATTTGTGTCGCCGCTTCTTTGCGTCGCGGTGTGACGGACGAAGAGCAAGCGACTCAATTTGGTTTGCCGTCTTATAATATGCAGCCTGGTTTCATTCTCAGTGGGCTCGGGGCATTGGCTCAAGCGTCGCTGACGTGCGATCGGACGGTGCAATTCTGATGAAGCGTGTCGCATTTGTATTTAAATCAGCCCCTCACGGAAGTGCTGCGGGTAGGGAAGGGCTGGATGCGTTACTGGCCACTTCGGCATTAACCGAAGATATTGGTGTGTTCTTCATAGGTGATGGGGTGTTTCAACTGGTCCCAAGCCAGCAGCCTGCTCTTATCCTCGCAAGGGATTACATCGCCACGTTCCGTGTACTGCCGTTATATGACATTGATCAGTGTTATCTCTGCGCGGCATCCGTTCGCGAGCGGGGTTTACCGATTGAGAGCGACTGGGTGCTTGATGCCAAACCTCTCGAACCTGATGCATTGCGCGACATGCTGCATCAGTTTAATGTCGTGCTAACTTTCTGAGGCTGCATGCTGCATATTTTACAACACTCACCTTTTCATACCGATCTTGAGTCGTTGCTGCGCTGTATAAAGCCTGGCGATGAACTGCTATTGCTACAAGATGCGGTTATTGCGGCGCTATCCGGGACTCGTGCCCTTGATTTACTGCTGGCCGCCCCCATTTCTATCTATGCTCTGCAGGAAGATATCGAGGCTCGCGGATTAACTGCTCAAATTTCAACCAGTATAGGCAAGGTCAGCTATACTGACTTCGTCAGAATGACGGTTAAACACGAACGACAGATAACCTGGTAATTCCAGGATTGTTGTATATTTCTTGACACCTTTTCGGCTCAGCCCTAAAATTCTGCGTCCTCATATTATATGAGGTCGTTTTATTACGTGTTTACGAAGCAAAAGCTAAAACCAGGAGCTATTTAATGGCAACAGTTAACCAGCTGGTTCGCAAACCACGCGCTCGCAAAGTTGCAAAAAGCAACGTGCCTGCGCTGGAAGCCTGCCCGCAGAAACGTGGCGTATGTACTCGTGTATATACTACCACTCCTAAGAAACCAAACTCCGCACTGCGTAAAGTATGCCGTGTGCGTTTGACTAACGGTTTTGAAGTTACCTCCTACATCGGCGGTGAAGGTCACAACCTGCAGGAACACTCCGTGATCCTGATCCGTGGTGGTCGTGTAAAAGACTTGCCAGGTGTTCGTTACCACACCGTTCGTGGTGCACTTGACTGCTCCGGCGTTAAAGACCGTAAGCAATCTCGTTCCAAGTACGGCGTGAAGCGTCCTAAGGCTTAATGGTTCTCCGTTAAGTAAGGCCAAACGTTTTAAATAAATGTCAAACTCAATAGAGTTTTGGACAACCCTGAATTAACAACGGAGTATTCCCATGCCACGTCGTCGCGTCATTGGTCAACGTAAAATTCTTCCAGATCCTAAGTTCGGATCAGAGTTGCTGGCCAAATTTGTAAACATTCTGATGGTAGATGGTAAGAAATCTACTGCAGAATCTATCGTCTATACCGCGCTGGAGACCCTGGCTCAGCGTTCTGGTAAAAACGAACTGGAAGCTTTCGAAGTCGCTCTGGACAACGTTCGTCCGACTGTCGAAGTTAAGTCCCGCCGTGTTGGTGGTTCTACTTATCAGGTTCCAGTAGAAGTACGTCCGGTTCGTCGTAATGCTCTGGCAATGCGTTGGATCGTAGAAGCTGCTCGTAAACGCGGTGATAAATCCATGGCTCTTCGCCTGGCGAACGAACTTTCTGATGCTGCAGAGAACAAAGGTACTGCAGTTAAGAAACGTGAAGACGTTCACCGTATGGCTGAAGCCAACAAGGCGTTCGCTCACTACCGTTGGTAATCCCTTCGGAGTGTTAGTCACCAAGCGGGCGCTTCATGTAGGCTGCCCGCTTTGGGTTACTTAAATGAACGTCCCAGGATATAGAGGAATCAAATGGCTCGTACAACACCCATTGCACGCTACCGCAATATCGGTATCAGTGCACACATCGACGCCGGTAAAACCACTACTACCGAACGTATTCTGTTCTACACCGGTGTAAACCACAAAATCGGTGAAGTTCATGACGGCGCAGCTACCATGGACTGGATGGAGCAGGAGCAGGAACGTGGTATCACCATTACCTCCGCTGCAACTACTGCATTCTGGTCAGGTATGGCTAAGCAGTATGAACCGCATCGCGTAAACATCATCGACACCCCAGGGCACGTTGACTTCACCATCGAAGTTGAACGTTCCATGCGTGTTCTTGACGGTGCGGTAATGGTTTACTGCGCAGTTGGTGGTGTTCAGCCACAGTCTGAAACCGTATGGCGTCAGGCTAACAAATACAAAGTTCCACGCATCGCGTTCGTTAACAAAATGGACCGCATGGGTGCTAACTTCCTGAAAGTTGTAGGCCAGATTAAATCCCGCCTGGGCGCGAACGCTGTTCCGCTTCAGTTGGCGATTGGTGCTGAAGAAGGTTTCACCGGTGTTGTTGACCTGGTGAAAATGAAAGCTATCAACTGGAACGATGCAGATCAGGGCGTTACCTTCGAATACGAAGATATCCCTGCTGATATGGTCGACCTGGCTGAAGAATGGCACCAGAACCTGATTGAGTCTGCAGCAGAAGCATCTGAAGAGCTGATGGAAAAATACTTGGGCGGCGAAGAGCTGACCGAGGAAGAAGTTAAAACAGCTCTGCGTCAACGCGTTCTGAACAACGAAATCATTCTGGTTACCTGTGGTTCTGCGTTCAAGAACAAAGGCGTACAGGCAATGCTGGATGCGGTAATTGATTACCTGCCAGCACCAACAGACGTACCTGCAATTAACGGTATGCTGGACGACGGTAAAGACACTCCATCTGAGCGTCATGCAAGTGATGAAGAGCCGTTTGCTGCTCTGGCATTCAAAATTGCAACCGACCCGTTCGTTGGTAACCTGACGTTCTTCCGCGTGTACTCTGGCGTGGTTAACTCCGGTGATACCGTTTATAACCCAGTGAAATCGGCTCGTGAGCGTTTTGGTCGTATCGTTCAGATGCACGCTAACAAACGTGAAGAGATCAAAGAAGTTCGCGCGGGCGATATCGCAGCGGCAATCGGTCTGAAAGACGTGACTACAGGTGACACCATCTGTGATCCGGACAACGTGATCATTCTGGAGCGTATGGAATTCCCTGAACCGGTAATCTCCATCGCTGTAGAACCAAAAACCAAAGCTGACCAAGAAAAAATGGGTCTGGCTCTGGGGCGTCTGGCTAAAGAAGATCCATCATTCCGCGTATGGACTGATGAAGAATCTAACCAGACCATCATCGCTGGTATGGGTGAACTGCACCTCGACATCATCGTTGACCGTATGAAACGTGAATTCAACGTTGAAGCTAACGTTGGTAAACCTCAGGTTGCTTACCGTGAAGCGATTCGCGCGAAAGTTACTGATGTTGAAGGTAAACACGCTAAGCAGTCTGGTGGTCGTGGTCAGTACGGTCATGTTGTTATCGACATGTACCCACTGGAGCCGGGCTCAAATCCGAAAGGTTACGAGTTCATCAACGACATCAAAGGTGGTGTAATTCCTGGCGAATACATCCCTGCCGTTGATAAAGGCATCCAGGAGCAGCTGAAGTCTGGTCCTCTGGCGGGTTACCCAGTAGTAGATCTCGGTGTGCGTCTGCACTTCGGTTCTTACCACGACGTTGACTCCTCCGAACTGGCGTTTAAACTGGCCGCTTCTATTGCCTTCAAAGATGGCTTTAAGAAAGCAAAACCAGTTCTGCTTGAGCCTATCATGAAGGTTGAAGTTGAAACTCCGGAAGAGAACACTGGTGACGTTATCGGTGACCTTAGCCGTCGTCGTGGTCAGCTGAAAGGCCAGGAATCTAACGCTACTGGCGTTCAGATTCACGCTGAAGTTCCGTTGTCTGAAATGTTCGGTTACGCAACCCAACTGCGTTCCCTGACCAAAGGTCGTGCATCTTACTCCATGGAATTCCTGAAGTATGATGATGCGCCTAACAACGTTGCTCAGGCCGTAATCGAAGCCCGCGGTAAATAAGCCCAGGGTTTTAAAAAACATTGATCCCGTGCTCTCTCCTTGCGGTGAGAGCACAACAGTAAGGAATATAGCCGTGTCTAAAGAAAAATTTGAACGTACAAAACCGCACGTCAACGTCGGTACTATCGGCCACGTTGACCATGGTAAAACTACCCTGACTGCAGCAATCACTACCGTTCTGGCTAAAACCTACGGTGGTTCTGCTCGTGCATTCGACCAGATCGATAACGCGCCAGAAGAAAAAGCTCGTGGTATCACCATCAACACTTCCCACGTTGAATATGACACCCCGACTCGCCACTACGCGCACGTTGACTGCCCAGGGCACGCCGACTACGTTAAAAACATGATCACCGGTGCTGCTCAGATGGACGGCGCTATCCTGGTTGTTGCTGCGACTGATGGCCCGATGCCACAGACCCGTGAGCACATCCTGCTGGGTCGTCAGGTTGGCGTTCCTTTCATCATCGTGTTCCTGAACAAATGTGACATGGTTGATGACGAAGAGCTGCTGGAACTGGTTGAAATGGAAGTTCGTGAACTTCTGTCTCAGTACGACTTCCCGGGCGACGATACGCCAATCGTTCGTGGTTCAGCTCTGAAAGCGCTGGAAGGCGAAGCAGAGTGGGAAGCGAAAATCATCGAACTGGCAGGTCACCTGGATTCTTACATCCCTGAGCCAGAGCGTGCGATTGATAAGCCATTCCTGCTGCCAATCGAAGACGTATTCTCCATCTCCGGTCGTGGTACCGTTGTTACCGGTCGTGTAGAGCGCGGTATCGTTAAAGTTGGCGAAGAAGTTGAAATCGTTGGTATCAAAGATACAGCGAAATCAACCTGTACTGGCGTTGAAATGTTCCGCAAACTGCTGGACGAAGGCCGTGCTGGTGAGAACGTAGGTGTTCTGCTGCGTGGTATCAAACGTGAAGAAATCGAACGTGGTCAGGTACTGGCTAAGCCGGGCTCAATCAAGCCACACACCAAGTTCGAATCTGAAGTTTATATCCTGTCCAAAGATGAAGGCGGCCGTCATACTCCGTTCTTCAAAGGCTACCGTCCACAGTTCTACTTCCGTACAACTGACGTGACTGGCACCATCGAACTGCCAGAAGGCGTAGAGATGGTAATGCCGGGCGACAACATCCAGATGGTTGTAACCCTGATCCACCCAATCGCGATGGACGACGGTCTGCGTTTCGCAATCCGTGAAGGCGGCCGTACTGTAGGTGCGGGCGTTGTTGCTAAAGTTATCGCTTAATCGCTGATACCTTAGTATGAAAAAAGAGCGCTTCGGCGCTCTTTTTTTTTGTAATTTTTACCGCTTACAACCTGAACCAACATGTCTGTGCTATTGTAATCATAACTATTCTCATTTACACTTTGCGCGTAATTTGAACGGGAGTGCATATGTACGTTTGTCTGTGTAATGGTGTAAGTGATAAAAAAATTCGGCAGGCAGTGCGCCAGTTCCATCCACAATCTTTCCAGCAGCTTCGCAAGTTTGTGCCAGTGGGAAACCAATGTGGTAAGTGCGTTCGCGCGGCGAGAGAAATCATGCAAGAAGAGCTATTGCAGATCCCAGAATTTAAAGAGATTGCTTAATACAGTCACTTTTTTTTGACTTACTCCGTGCTACATCTACGCTTCATGTAGTGGAAGCGGAGGGAGTAAAAATGAAAGGTGATATTAAGATAATAAATTATCTCAATAAATTATTGGGAAACGAGCTTGTCGCGATCAATCAGTATTTTCTCCATGCGAGAATGTTCAAAAACTGGGGCTTAATGCGCCTCAACGACGTTGAATACCACGAATCCATTGATGAAATGAAACACGCCGATAAGTATATCGAGCGTATTTTATTCCTTGAAGGCATTCCTAACCTGCAAGATTTAGGCAGACTTCAGATTGGCGAAGATGTCGAAGAAATGCTTCAGTCCGACCTTAGACTAGAACTGGAAGGCGCTAAAGATTTGCGTGAAGCGATTGCTTACGCGGATACCGTTCATGACTATGTCAGTCGGGACATGATGATCCAAATCCTTGCTGAAGAAGAGCATCACATCGACTGGTTGGAAACAGAACTGGATCTGATCTCTAAAATTGGTTTGCAGAACTATATTCAGTCACAAATCAAAGAAGAGTAATATTCAGGCAAAGAGAGGCCTGGCCTCTCTTTTTTGCTCTCATGTGAGATTCAGCCAGCCTAAAACAATCATGCCCGCACAGGCCAGACAGGGGCCAAAAGGGAGTGTTTTATCTGCTGCTTTGTGCATCAAGATTCGTATCAAAGAAATGAAGATCCCAACGAAGGCCGCTATCAATACTACCGGCGGTAACGCTTGCCAGCCACACCATGCACCGATAGCTGCGAGCATTTTGAAATCTCCATACCCCATGCCTTCCCTACCCGTAGTGAGCCGAAAGCCCCAGTAAATTATCCAGAGCGCCAGATACCCAGCAACGACTCCGTATACGCCATCTTCAAGGGGAATGGTTCCATAAAGACTGTTGTAAATTAATCCTAACCATAGCAGTGGCAGAGTGAGTAGATCGGGTAGCAAGAGTACCTTGAGATCAATCGCACTGAGTGCGAGTACAAACCAGAAGAATATAGCTAAGGATAAAGCGGTTGTTGGTGAGGGGAATAATATGGCTAACATAGCAAAACCTAGCGCACACACGAACTCAATGACAGAATAACGCCAGGAGATTGTTGCGTTGCAATATCGGCAGCGCCCACGAAGAAGTAGCCAGCTCAGAAGCGGGATGTTGTCAAACCAGCGTAGCGAATGATGACATTCGGGACAAAAAGAATTGGGTAGCCACAAATTGATATCACCGCTGGATGTCTCTTTTGTGTCAAGCATTATGGGTAAGCGGTAAATCACGACATTCATAAAGCTACCTGAGATTAACCCGAGCAGCCCCATCCACAGCGAAAAGCCCCATCCAGATAATACTAAGCTATCCATTGCTTCCTGCCTTTTGCAAAACCAGTTTTTTTACAGCCAGGTTGCTGTTATTTTCTGGCTCTGCAGCCAGTTGCATTTCGCATGGCTGTAACCCCCAGTTTGTTTTGAGATCGTCAAGCCACAACACAAGCTTGTCGGTGGGAAGGGAAAAGGGTGTCACGGTGAGTTGGTCATCATCATGGGCCTGAATCGTGATGGTTAATTGAGCTTTGAGGGCGCTATCCATCACCACTTTTTCCATGTCTGTAGGAAGTACTTTTATTTTGACCAATCCTTGGCTTTCTGTTTCTGTTGTTATCCACACCAGACTTTCAGAGAGCTTTCGATTTTCTTGCAGTTGTCTACTGATGGTGTTGTTGAGCGGGACTACCACGCCATACCAGAAAAAAACCAACGCAAAAAACACACCTCCGGCGAGAAGCAGTCGTTGTTCACGCTGATTTTTGCTTAGCCACCAGGTCTTAATCATGTTTTTCACTCCTTAGGTGGTAGACGCCCGGAGCTGTATCGTCGGTGCGCTGTGTGAACATAAAATCAGCCTCGCTATTGCGCATTAATACATCGAGTGCAGAAAGTGAATCCGCTTGCACTTCAAGGTCAAAAGAGCGTTTTCTGAGATTGTAATCCATGCTGACAATGCGGATGCCTGGAGAGAGTTTTATGGCAGCATGCAGATGGCTGAGCTGGGTCATCGCATCTGGATAACTGTCTTTAATTTTCTGATTCAGATAGAACTTGTAGTTGTTATTGTGTTTGTCATTGGGGAAGTATTGCTGCCAGGTGGTCTGAATTCGTGCATTAATTTCATGGGCCTGGTTCGATAATTGCCCTATCGTTAGAGCCTTTAAAGAGAAAAAACACAACAGCGCCAGGCCAAGAGCGCTCCACAAAATGAGGCTTAGTTTTTTACTTACTCGCCTGGCTGGGGGCTTAGGCTTTAGCGCTCCACTAAGAAGATTGATGTGCGACATTGTCGCAATATCGTAGCAATGCTGCCCATCAATAGATTTAATACTATCGAAGGCTGTGGGTAACAATTCGCTGGTAATTATGGTTTCGGGTGCGTGCTCGTTTATCAGGTGTATGAACCAGGCTTCATCAATATGGGCTAGCTGATATTCGTTAAACCTGACTAACCAACCTTCATTATCTTTTTCGGCGCTCCAGCAATTTTCTTCATAGGGCAGGTGTAACCCATTGGGTAAAACCGATGTTATCTGTAAGCCCGCAGCAGTTAGGGGGAGCATTATTTTCTCAAGTTCAGCAATATTAATGCCCGCGACGTGAACGGCCTCTTTGCTATGCGCAAGCACTGTCCAGTGCAGTGATTCACTGTCGGCTATCATTGATTCTTCTGCGAGCCAGGCAATGGACTGGTTAGTTATTTTGTAACCAGCATTGGGCAAAATAAGCTTTCTGAACAGAATTTGCGACGGCGAGATAAAAAGCGTTAGGTTATCAGCCCCCGGCAGCCCATTCAGTTCAGAAAGCATATCGGACTTAAATCGCAGTGTCTGAGTGTTTTCATGGGATAACTGCTCGTATTCCCCTGCGTTGAAAAGAGCGCGAATTACCATTATTTCTGCCATTTATGGCATCCTTCCTGATTCATCCATAATAAAAAAACGACGTGAAAAGAGGCTCAATTTCGACGTTTCCCGATCGTAATAAAAACGGCTTTGCATTGATTGTGAGTAGTCCCCGACGATTGCAGTGCTATTGAGAGAGAAGAATTTGCTATGCATTACCAATAGTGTTTTGACTTCGGCATATTCTTTTCCGGCTGTCGGGAACTGTTTTTCCATCTGTTGGAAAAGATGTGCGGGAGCGCGCCAACCACCCTTTGGGCGCTCCGAGATAAGCTCTTTGGCATTCTCGACACTGAGCTGATCGATAAATAATGCGGCCAGCAACGGGGCCTGAACCTCTGTCAGATTATTGGGGTTAATTTGGATCTCTTTACCGGGTAATACACACAGTACAGGTGCGAGTTGGCGATAAAGTTCGGGTGTCATGCCCTTAATTTGCTTCAACTCTGAAATTGAAAACAGCGGTTGCCCCGCAGTGCGATGAGCGGTTTTGGCATTGCGGTAGTATTCGTCCTCAGCGCCGAAGCGCCGCGAATGATTATCTTCGTCAATAAAGTCGGCGATGGCGTCAATTAATGCAGCGGCTTGTGCATTATTAACACCTTCCGATTTGAGTAGCTCTTCAAACACTTTAACGTTGTAGGGGGTGGGTGTTTGAGGTTCTTGAGGAACATCCGCTAACGCATTGAGGTTATAACAAGTCTGATCGTCCCTGAGCTGCGCATTTACCGTAACACCTGTATCAAAGTTCAGCATTTGTGGCTGAGCCCAGTATTGCTCGTCGGACGTCATATGAGGGTTATCAGCGAGATCTTGTTTCAGGATCGCGGCGGCGCTCTCTTCGGCTGCGCGCAAAGCCCACTGTTGCTCCAGCCGTACCGTCTGCAACTCGCTGCGCTGCATGTCCGTTTGAAAACGCAGTGTCATTTCAGCAGCGAGTGCTGCCATGATGGCCAGAATCATCAATACAATTAGCAGCGCCATGCCTTTTTGTTTTGCCGTCATGATTTGCTCGCCTCGGTTTGAGGTTTACTGTTGTCAAAGACCGGCCAGGGGGCTGGAAATAGATAAACGCGGCGCACTGTTCCGTAGTCAGTCAGCGTTAATGACAACTCTATGGCATCAGGTAGATTGCTGCTGGTGATGGCTTCACTCCAGACTCCGCCAGAAAATGTACGGAGAGAAAAGGCGCTGACGTTGTTCAGCAGGGCGACCTGGTTCGGTTCTTCATCTGTGTCAGGGCTGGTGCGCACTGCGCGGTAGAGCGTGCCGTCCTGCAGATACCAGTGCACCGTCTGGATATCCGGGGTACAACAGCCGTTGAAAGTATTACTCCAGTTTTGCGTGGTGAATATTAAGCTGTTTTCAGCCGCGAACAGTGCCTGCCCAGTACTTCTTGAGCGTCGGGGGATTGCTTGAATAGCATCATTACTAAAGATGCTGACAGCACGTTGTAAGCGGCTGAATCGTTGCGTATACGCTTTATTCTGCGTATTACTTTTGAGCGCAACGGAGAGTAACTGCCATGCCGCAAAGCTGAGTAAAGAAAAGATTATCAGAGCGACTATCACTTCCAGCAGAGTAAACCCGCTCTGTGCTGATTTTTTCATTTATTGCTCGAGACAACGACGGGGCTATAGCGGCTCAGAGTGTAGAATTGTCCATTACTCTGAAAAACCTGAATGGTCTGCTGATGCATCCCTGTTCTCTCATCAAGTGAAACGGCGCTTGCCCAATTCCATGACTGGCTTGCCATTTCCACAGCTCCTTGCTGTTTATCGTTTTCAGCGCTGACAGGAAGAGATAATAATTCCTGTTCGCTAAGGTAGTTATCTGCAATCCAGCCTGCGAGAGCGCGTTCTGAAATACGCATTGTCGCATTAGTCTGGCCGCCGATTGCCGACATCAGTGCCATTGAGGCGGCGGCAAAAATACTCAGTGCCAGCAGAACTTCAAGAAGCGTCATTCCGGATTGTTTGGTGGCCATCAGGGGGCTTCTCCATTGCTGATAGCCAGCGGCAATACACCGCTGGACTGGATGGTAACCAGCGGGGTGCGCTCTTCACGTTCGACAATCTTGAGAGTAAAAGGTGTTATCTCCCCATCGGGCAAAAGGATTATTTGCGGAGATGAGTTGCCAGCAACGCCCTGGGGTTGCAAAGTAACGAGCCATGAATCATGCCACTCCCCATTTAATATCTGTTTTCTGGCGTTAGCTAATGGCTCCCAATGGATTTTACCTTTGCCGTTCGTTTCCATGGTTAACACCTGCCAACCCTGTTCCGTCATTAAGATACCTACAGGTTTTCCCTGATAAGTTGTCCAGTCCCAGGCGTATTCCAGTTGGGTATTAAATCGCTCTGCTGTATTTGCAGCCGAGCGCTGTTCTCCCTGGCTGAAACCGGATGACATCATGACGAGGCTGGCCGTGGCCGCCAGAATAACCAGTACCAGCATCACTTCCAGTAACGTGAATCCCTTGACCGCTTTCATAGGGCTATTTTTTGGTTTTATCCAACTGCCAGTTATTGAGATCGTCCTCGGTACCCGCTTCACCATCCGGGCCGGAAGAAAGCACGTCAATTTGCCCATGCTCACCAGGGCTTACCAGCAAATAGGCATTTCCCCATGGATCGGTTGGCAAACGCTTGATGTAACCTTCGTTGTTATAGTTTGCCGGTAATGGGTTGGTGGTGGGCTTGGTCACCAGTGCGTCCAGACCCTGCGAAGTGGTTGGGTAGCGATGGTTGTCAAGTTTGTACATATCCAGAGCGTTCTCTAATGCCACAATATCGCTGACGGCTTTTTGCTTATCAGCGCGTTCTTTGTTACCCATCAGATTGGGTACCACGAGACTTGCCAGCACGCCTAAAATGACAATGACCACCATCAGTTCTAACAGAGTGAAACCGCGTTGGGCGTGGGTACGAGGATTTTGCATTTGTGTTGTCCTTAACTAACAAGAGTATTGAGTTGAAGAATGGGTTGCAGGACTGAGACGACGATGAACAGCACGACACAGGCCATGGTAATAATGAGCGCCGGTTCGAACAGCGCCAGGGCTATTGCGATGCGGTTTTGCAGAAGCTTGTCCTGGTTGTCTGCGGCTCGTTCCATCAGTGCGCTGAGCTGGCCGCTTTTTTCCCCTGATGCGATCATGTAAAGCATCATCGGCGGGAAGAGGTTTGCTCTTTCAAGCGAGGCGTGAAAACCGCTGCCCTGGCGCACCCTGTCCGCCGCGTCAAATAAACGCTGACGTATTTCGAGGTTGGTAATCCCTTCTGCTGCAATGGTCATGCTGTCCAGGAGTGGAACACCGCTGGATTGCAGGATGCTCAGCGTTCGCACGTATCGCGCACTATTAATCGTGCAAATCAGGATATGTCCCGGAAATACGCTCATTAACTTTTTATGTATCAGGTGGCGGTTTGAGGGTTTTTTCAGCCAGAAAACATAGGCGGTTGAAAGTAGTGCAACCAATGCCAGGGCCCATGGCCCCTGATTCCGCAAAGCATCGCTGATAGCCAGAAGCGTGCGTGTTGAAAGTGGGAGTTGTTGTTTCATATGGATAAATTGCTCAACAACTTTAGGCACGACGGTGGTCAAGAGAATGGTCACGACGATAATCGCAACGGACGAAAGCATGACGGGATAGATCAATGCTTGTGTCAGCTTGCTGCGCATTTGCTGGCGGATTTCGTTGTAGTCAGCGAGCTTTTCGAGCACGGTACCGAGCAGACCACTTTGTTCACCGGCCTTGACGAGTGTGCAGTAAATCGTATCGAAGATTTTTGAGTAACCCATCAAGGCATGCGAAAGAGAATGTCCTTCGGTTACACGTTCACGAATGTCGCGAATGATGGTTGCGAACCTGGCATTACTGTTTTGCCGGGCGATCACCGCAAGGGACTCTTCCAGTGGCAGGGCTGCACTGGTGAGCGTGGCGAGCTGCCTCGTAAATAAGGCTAGTTCGCCGCCGCTTATTTTGACGCGCCGTTTAGTCACCAGAGGATTACCGTAAGACAATGACTTCTTTTCGTTAATTGACTGAGGAAACAGTCCTTGCGATCGTAGCCACTGACGAACTTCACGTGCATTCTCTGCCTCCAGCATTCCTTTGCT
This sequence comes from Buttiauxella gaviniae, assembly GCF_040786275.1. Lineage (NCBI taxonomy): Bacteria > Pseudomonadati > Pseudomonadota > Gammaproteobacteria > Enterobacterales > Enterobacteriaceae > Buttiauxella > Buttiauxella gaviniae. Next base: position 1,513,146 of record NZ_JBFMVT010000002.1, on the reverse strand, counting down.
GGTTTTTCCTTCAGCATCCTGTGCTTGCCATGAGAATCTCATTCGCTTTGTATCTCTTGCTGCTGGCGCTGCGCAGTCACGCGCATGACCTCTTCCAGGCTGGTTTCACCCGCAATGACTTTATCGAGGCCATTATCGAGCAGGCTATGACATTGCTGGCGCAGAAGCGTTTCGATACTTTGTTCGTCGGTGTTGTTATGAATGGCAGCTCTGATTTCCGGTGTCACAACCATAATTTCATGAATGCCCATTCGCCCCTGGTAACCGGTGTGACGACAGGTCGGGCAGCCCTGAGCTGACCAGATTAGCTTTGGCTGTGGGATTCTGTTCTGGAATGCAGAAAGTTGATGGTCTGCAATCGTTTTTTGCATACGGCATTCCGGGCAGAGCCTGCGAACAAGGCGCTGAGCGATAACACCTATTAGCGAAGACGAGAGCAGGAAGGGTTCAACGCCCATATCTCGCAGACGCGTCACCGCTCCACTGGCGCTATTAGTGTGTAAAGTTGAAAGCACCAGATGGCCGGTTAATGAGGCCTGTACGGCAATTTGTGCCGTTTCATTATCTCGAATTTCCCCCACCATAACGATGTCAGGATCCTGGCGCAAAATCGCTCTTAATCCTCGGGCGAAAGACATGTCCACCCGACTGTTCACCTGCGTTTGCCCTACACCTTCGAGTTCGTACTCAATAGGATCTTCAACGGTTAGAATGTTGCGTTCCGGGCTATTAAGCGCGGAAAGAAGGGCATATAAAGTGGTACTTTTCCCTGAACCCGTCGGCCCGGTAACAAGAAGAATGCCGTGTGGCTGGTTGATTAGTTGTGCCAGATTTTGCTCATCATGAGCCGACAGCCCGAGGCTATTTAAAGACAGGCGCAAATTACTTTTATCCAGCAAACGTAAAACAGCGCGCTCTCCATATTGAGAGGGGAGCGTTGAGACACGCACGTCAATGTTACGCCGCCCAAGACGTAGCGTTATTCGACCATCTTGTGGGAGCCGTTTTTCCGCTATATCCAGCTTTGCCATTACTTTTATACGGGAGAGTAGTAGCGGGGCCAGTTTTTTACTGGGCTGTAAAATCGAGCGTAGAACGCCGTCAATCCTGAAGCGGATTGACAGGGTCTTTTCGAAGGTTTCGACGTGAATATCCGATGCGCCTTCTTTCACCGCTTCGCTCAGGATGGCGTTGATAAGCCGGATTACCGGGGCGTTATTATCGTCAGAAAGCAGGTCTTCGTTGTCAGGGATCTCCTCCGTCAGGGACATCAAGTCAATATCCTGATCGATATCCTGGGCAATTTGTTGCGACTCCCCTGAGCTTTGATGGAACAGTTGTTCGATTTTTGCCTCGAATGCTTCAGTATCCAGCGCCGTAAAGCGATGACATTGCTGCGCTAATGTTCTTGCTTCAAGCAGGATGTCGAGTGGTGTACCTCGTAGATAGAATAACTCTCCATTTTCAACGGTAACGCCATGTTTGCGTGCTGTTATATAGGAAAACAGTGCGTTTTCGCTCCTGGCTGATTCGACTTCCGGTCGCATGTTCTGATCCTTTATTCAGCCACTAAATGGGTTACGCGGCCCGGAAGTTTTAACCGGTGCTGTTGAGCCAGAGGATGGGGACTTGAAATCAATATCGTTCAAAACCGGGCGACTTTCGGCATCGACAACGCCAGTGGTGTGTTTCTCAATGCGCTCCTTCTGAAGAGACTGGAAACGAGTGTATTTATCTTTAGATAGCGAGCGATAGACGTCGTCATTTCTGATAATGGTTGGGCGAATAAACACCATTAGGTTGCGTTTATTTTTATCGGTTGAGGTGTAGCGGAACAGTTGGCCAATGAGGGGGATATCACCCAGCAATGGCACTTTGGAAACCTGCTCTTTTGTTGCGTCGTCAATTAAACCACCTAAAACAACAGTTTCACCGCTTTTTACCAGCACGGCATTCTGAATTGTTCGTGTGTTAAAGGTTGGGCCAAGGGTCGATGAGGTGGATGTGTTATCTACACTGGAAACTTCTTGCTCAATCTCCATTAGCACCGCATCACCTTCGTTGATTTGTGGGGTTACTTTCAGCTTGGTACCCACGGTCTTACGATCCACAGTATTAAATACGTTATCCCCTGACGTTGTTTGGGAACCAGATAACACTGGTACATCCTGGCCGACATTGAACGACGCCTCTTTGTTATCCAGCGTCACAATGCTGGGTGTGGAGAGAATATCGTTCTTACTGTTACTGGAAAGTGCAGTGAGTAGAACACTCCAGTCGCCATCAAAAAAGCCAGCAGCAAGCCCATTGAAGCTGCCAAGCGCGCTGTAAATTGGGTTGTTGCTGGTTATTCCACCCTCTTTTTCATATTGCTTCCTGCCCTGGGCTGCGTTAAAGATCGGTAATCCGGTCGAGGTAAACTGTTGGCCGCCCACCTGACTATTTGCCCATTGCACACCAAGGTTCATCCCGTTGCCGTCCTGGACCTCGACAATAATGGCTTCTACGAGTACCTGAGCGCGACGTATATCTAATTTACCAATGACATCTTCTAGCTGCTGCATGATGTTCTGATCGGCCGTGATGATCAGCGAGTTGGTTTGCTCATCAGCCGTAATAGACAAGTCATTTTCGGGTGTGGTGGTTTGTTGGGTCGGTTTCTTATCGTCTTTAAGTTTTTCCGAAATGCCGGTTAAAGCTTCAACCAGTTTTTCTGCTTTTGCATACTTTAGGTAGAAAACGCGTGTATTCCCCTCGTTAGGTTGTTCGCGGTCCAATTTGTCGATAAGCGTTATTGCACGTTGGCGGACTTTATCTGGTCCACTGACAATGAGTGAGTTGGTTCGTTTATCTGCAACCAATTTAGGTAGTAAGATTTGAGCAGGTTGCTCTTTCGATTCTTCGCGGACCAAATCATTGATGACATCCGCAAGATCCACCGCAGATGCATATTTCAGATGAATGACTTGTTGCTGCTGGCTACCCATAACATCAACACGTTTGACGACTTCCAGCAATCGATTAACCAGTGAGGCTCTACCGGTAATAATCAGGACGTTGGAGGGATCGTAATTCACTACATTTCCCACAGAGCCACCATCGGCCATTTGGCGTAACAAAGGGGCAAGTTCTCTGGCAGGAACATTTTGAAGGGTAACCACACGGGTGACGATTTCATCGCCAATACCCGGGCGTGAATTGTCTCTGATAGATCCTGGTGATGTTTTTAGCGAGGCGGATGGCACTACCTTTATTAATCCATTATCAAGGGTAACAACTGAAAAACCGTATAAATCCAATACGCTCAGGAAAAATTGATAGTATTCATCTTCATTGAAAATATCGTAGCTGCGAACAGAAATTGTTCCATTTACCGCAGGGTCAATAAGAATTGTTTTCCCGGTGTTTTGACTCACGGCATCAACAAACTCACGGATGTTCGCGTCTTTGAAATTGGCCGTATATTGCTCTGCTGATACAGGTGAAGTCGATTGGCCATAAATGAATAATGCAGTAGCCAGGGTATAAGCCAGGCGTAGGGCGGGAAATTTCATTTTAATTTTGATCCGTCATAGCAATTAATTCTTGTACTGATATTTTAATCAGCATGTCCTGATTGTTCCGAGACACTGTGAACTGGGCTGTGTCTGAAGTTTCGAGCTCCTGGGTAGCTAGTGCAACGGCATTCTCATTATTTAACAAGGTGTTATTTATTTTTATAACAATGTCGCTCGGTAGTAACTTTGATTTTATTAATTGTTCTCCATCCTTTTTGGGACGGATGCGTAGGCCAATGATCTCTCCATTTTCATAAATACTATTGATCACGAAAAAATCTGATAATGTTTTTTTTACCTGTTTTTCTGGAAAATCCATTTTTTCGTGCAATATGACATGTTCTTTGGTTTCTGCTAATAGCACTAATTCTTCTAAATGGTTTTCATTTTCAATTGTTACACTGTTCGAAGATATTTTACGAATGATAGCTGAATTAAATCCATCAAGTTTATCATTTTCATGGTAGTTTTTTTGCCCCTGAGGACTGGTAATTGTTGCCAGAGATTTTGCTGTGGAACTACTCATGATAATAGCATTGAGTGTGATGTTTAAATTGGTGTTTTGTGAATGAGTGTTTTCTATTTCCTTAATAGGTACCGTGATTTTTTCTGCAAGCGGGAATATGGGATTATCAATTGGCGAGTTTTTTTTATTCGCTTTGTTTATTATTTCCTGTATTGCATTCATTGTGTGAATATTATTGATGTAGGTTGTGAAATTGATGCCTGCTATAAAAATGCAAGCAGCTATTAACCATGTGTATAATAAATAAATTCTATACTTGTATAGATTAGAAAGCAGCCCTGCTGGCACGATAGATATTACCCATTATTAACATTTGGAAATCGTTGTCATGAACATAGACTATGGCATAATATAATTCTCATGTTATCTATTCAATGTTTTTTAATGGTGTTAAGGTAATTGCCAAACCCCAATTTTAGCTAGTAATAACTTCACCTGGAATTTTTAACAAATAATGTCTGTGGTATACTTCTTATGGAATCGGAATCCAAAAAAATTACTTCTACAAATATATATAGGATTGAATTAGATAATAAAAACACCATTACTTATTTAATTCAAAAGCTTTTTAGGGAAAGAATCGCTTTTATCAGCGGTGTTGCTGGAGGGGGGAAGTCCACGCTTGTTCGTCAACTTATTGAGAATTATCCAGGTAATGCAGCGATTTTTATTGTGGCAAGTTGGGGTAAGGGTTCTGCAAGTTTGTCTTTAGCAAATAACAATAAGTGGACACAGACTTTGCCATTTCGACATTTTAACCATTCATCTGAATGGGGTGAGACCCTTTCTCTCTGTATGAAATCAGCGAGTCCTGTTTTACTGGTACTCGAAAACGCACATTTAATGGGCAAAAGTCTTGTGAGCTTTGTGGCTCAATTTATGCAGGTTATATCCTGTACTGAGGCAGAAATTGCATTGCTTTTGGTTGGAGATGAAGAACTTAGACGCGATAAGAATCTCCTTGGCCTTAAACTAGCTCACGTCAAAATGCCGGTTCCGACTGTTGAAGAATGTCATCTCTTTATGTCCTCATGTCTCGCCTTTGAAGAAAACAAACTATCTGTATTTAGCATTGCGTTTACCGAGCGGATACTCAAACTGACAAACGGTAATCTAAGAGGGATGCAGCGAGTAGCTGATAGGGTGAAAGAACTCATTGGTGAAGGAAGCAATGGCCCCCTTAGTCAGCAACAGGAAAAGACAATCATCTCAGAGGTGATGGGTAGGTGGCGTAAAGGCCTGCGCTGTAGTGGGGTGTTATTGATCTATGCAATGCTTGGCTCTGGGTTGGGGTGGTCTTTATTCGGTGTAATAGAGCCAGCGCTACCTATCCCTTCCTGGCTTCTTAAGCCACTTCCTGCGGCTAAAGCGGTTGTAAAAGAACCCGATATTTTTGCGCAACAAACTACGAGTCAAGACGGGCTAATCAAACTTTTTAACGTTTGGGGGTATGACGTCTCCGTGGAAGAAGCATGGTGTGATCAGGCTTCAAGGGCTGAACTGGAATGCGTGTCAGGTAAGTCATCATTAAAAAATCTGGAACAGCAGGACTTACCTTGGATAGCCAGGTTAACGGCAGGAACTCAGTCTGTGTATGCGGTGGTGATCAGTGCAAACGAAAATACGTTGGATCTTTTGATTCATCAGTCCACCTGGACTGTAAAACGTAGTTGGTTTGAAACCATGTGGAAAGGGGAGTACACGCTGCTGTGGAAACCTGCGCCTGGTATGACAAATTTAATCAATTCCAAAAGCGAGCAGGAAACGGTGATGTGGCTAGATACTCTATTAAGTCGCGTGCTTAATGTGCCCCTCTCGACAAAAGGAGAGTGGACGCCTGTGGTCACGGAGAAAGTAAAACTTTTTCAGAAACAAAACCACCTCTATGCCGATGGCGTAGCGGGGAAATCAACCTTGATAAAATTAATGCAGGTATCGAAACAAAGCCCTGTGGTTATGCAAAATATTCCCGCTCAAAATACAGCAGAGGGCAACAATACTATTCCTGCATCGTTAGTAAGGTAACAGTATGAATCGTTTATTTAATATCGCTGCTTTTTCACTGAGTATTTGCGCACTCATCGCTGGTCTGGCTGGTGGGTATTATGGGCATTACTACTGGCTGCAACGTTTCGCCTCTATAAAAGAAGAGCCAGACGTTGTGAAAGAAAGTGATTTTAAAATTTCAAACCAGCGCTATGTATTCAGAAAGCAGCCGCTACCGGTAGCAGAGGTTGAAGTAGAAAACCCAGGTGAGTCTGATGATGCCTCTTTACCGTCAGAAGAAATTCCCGATGACACTGCAGATGCGCCAGTAGAAAGCACGAATGAATCCGGAACAGCAGAGAATGAAGCCCTGCGGTTAAATGTACAGAGAGCGCTTGACGAAATGAAAGACAAATAATCTCTCCGTAAACAGTATTGAAGCTACTTAAACGTGGCATTTAGCTTGCATCAACGTACCAAATACGTATAATGCGCGGGCCTGTCTTAATTGACGGCTGGTTCGATATGAACCTGACAGTGAAGTTACTGTCGACAATGTTCCCAATTGGGGAACTATGTATGAACGATTACACTCCCCCATCAATCGTAATGGGTGTGAGTAGTGATTTTTTTCGTCTATAAAATAATTGGAGCTATGGTCTCATGCAGAGCCAAAGAATCCGTATCCGCCTTAAAGCGTTTGATCATCGTCTGATCGATCAATCAACTGCGGAAATCGTCGAGACTGCTAAGCGCACTGGTGCGCAAGTACGTGGTCCGATCCCGCTGCCGACCCGCAAAGAGCGCTTTACCGTTCTGATCTCTCCGCACGTCAACAAAGACGCGCGTGATCAGTACGAAATTCGCACTCATAAGCGTCTGGTTGACATCGTTGAGCCAACTGAGAAAACCGTTGATGCTCTGATGCGTCTGGATCTGGCTGCTGGTGTAGACGTGCAGATCAGCCTGGGTTAATCAGGTCATTGACGATTGAGAGGTTGAAACAATGATTGGTTTAGTCGGTAAAAAAGTGGGTATGACCCGTATCTTCACAGAAGACGGCGTTTCTATCCCAGTAACCGTGATCGAAGTAGAAGCAAACCGTGTTACTCAGGTTAAAGACCTGGCTAACGACGGCTACCGTGCTGTTCAAGTTACCACTGGCGCTAAAAAAGCTAGCCGTGTAACTAAGCCGGAAGCTGGTCACTTCGCTAAAGCTGGCGTAGAAGCTGGCCGTGGCCTGTGGGAATTCCGTCTTGCTGAAGGCGAAGAGTTCACTGTAGGTCAAGACATTAGCGTTGAGCTGTTTGCTGAAGTCAAAAAAGTTGACGTAACTGGCACCTCTAAAGGTAAAGGTTTCGCAGGTACCGTTAAGCGCTGGAACTTCCGTACCCAGGACGCTACCCACGGTAACTCCTTGTCTCACCGCGTTCCGGGTTCTATCGGTCAGAACCAGACTCCGGGCAAAGTGTTCAAAGGCAAGAAAATGGCAGGCCAACTGGGCAACGAACGTGTAACCGTTCAGAGCCTGGACGTAGTACGCGTTGACGCTGAGCGCAACCTGCTGCTGGTTAAGGGTGCTGTTCCGGGTGCAACCGGTAGCGACCTTATCGTTAAACCAGCTGTGAAGGCGTGAGGAGATAGCAATGGAATTAGTATTGAAAGACGCGCAAAGCGCGCTGACTGTTTCCGAAACTACCTTCGGTCGTGATTTCAACGAAGCGCTGGTACACCAGGTTGTAGTTGCTTATGCAGCTGGTGCCCGTCAAGGTACTCGTGCTCAGAAGACCCGTGCTGAAGTAACTGGTTCCGGTAAAAAGCCGTGGCGCCAGAAAGGTACCGGCCGTGCGCGTTCAGGTTCTATTAAGAGCCCGATCTGGCGTTCCGGTGGCGTAACCTTCGCTGCTCGCCCGCAGGACCACAGTCAAAAAGTTAACAAAAAGATGTACCGCGGAGCGCTGAAAAGCATTCTGTCCGAACTGGTACGTCAGGATCGTCTGATCGTTGTCGAACAGTTCTCTGTTGAAGCGCCTAAAACTAAGCTGCTTGCTCAGAAACTGAAAGACATGGCTCTGGAAGATGTGCTGATCGTAACTGGCGAACTGGATGAGAATCTGTTCCTGGCTGCGCGTAACCTGCATAAGGTTGACGTGCGCGATGCAGCAACAATCGACCCAGTTAGCCTGATCGCCTTCGACAAAGTCGTTATGACTGCTGATGCAGTTAAGCAAGTTGAGGAGATGCTGGCATGATCCGTGAAGAACGTCTGCTGAAAGTACTGCGCGCGCCGCACGTATCTGAAAAAGCATCTATGGCGATGGAAAAAACTAACACCATCGTTCTCAAAGTTGCAAAAGACGCGACCAAAGCAGAGATCGTAGCTGCTGTTGAGAAACTGTTCGAAGTTGAAGTTAAAGACGTTAATACCTTGGTAGTTAAAGGTAAAACTAAGCGTCATGGACAGCGTATCGGTCGTCGTAGCGACTGGAAAAAAGCTTACGTCACCCTGAAGGAAGGCCAGAATCTGGACTTCGTCGGCGGCGCTGAGTAAGTCGGAGGAGAAAAACAATGGCAGTTGTTAAATGTAAACCGACATCTCCGGGTCGTCGCCACGTAGTTAAAGTGGTCAACCCTGAGCTGCATAAGGGCAAACCTTTTGCTCCGCTGGTTGAAAAAAACAGCAAATCCGGTGGCCGTAACAACAATGGCCGTATCACCACTCGTCACATTGGTGGTGGTCACAAGCAGGCTTATCGTATTGTTGACTTTAAACGCAACAAAGACGGTATCCCAGCTGTTGTTGAGCGTCTTGAGTACGATCCGAACCGTTCCGCGAACATCGCGCTGGTTCTGTACAAAGATGGCGAACGCCGTTACATCCTGGCCCCTAAAGGCCTGAAAGCTGGCGACCAGATTCAATCTGGCGTTGATGCTGCAATCAAAGCTGGTAACACCCTGCCGATGCGCAACATCCCGGTTGGTTCTACTGTTCATAACGTAGAAATGAAACCAGGTAAAGGCGGTCAGCTGGCACGTTCCGCTGGTACCTATGTGCAGATCGTTGCACGTGATGGTGCTTACGTTACCCTGCGTCTGCGTTCTGGTGAAATGCGTAAAGTTGAAGCTGACTGCCGCGCAACACTGGGCGAAGTTGGCAATGCTGAGCATATGCTGCGCGTTCTGGGTAAAGCGGGTGCTGCTCGCTGGCGTGGTGTTCGTCCTACCGTTCGCGGTACTGCGATGAACCCAGTCGACCACCCACACGGTGGTGGTGAAGGTCGTAACTTTGGTAAGCACCCGGTAACTCCGTGGGGCGTTCAGACCAAAGGTAAGAAGACCCGCAGCAACAAGCGTACTGATAAATTCATCGTACGTCGCCGTAGCAAATAATTTTAGAGGATAAGCCATGCCACGTTCTCTCAAGAAAGGTCCTTTTATTGACCTGCACTTGCTGAAGAAGGTAGAGAAAGCGGTGGAAAGCGGTGACAAGAAGCCCCTGCGCACTTGGTCCCGTCGTTCAACGATCTTTCCTAACATGATCGGTTTGACCATCGCTGTCCATAATGGTCGTCAGCATGTTCCGGTATTTGTTTCCGACGAAATGGTCGGTCACAAACTGGGTGAATTTGCACCGACACGTACTTATCGCGGTCACGCTGCTGATAAAAAAGCCAAGAAGAAATAAGTAGGAGGAAGAGATGGAAACTTTAGCTCAACATCGCCACGCTCGTTCTTCTGCTCAAAAGGTTCGCCTTGTTGCTGACCTTATTCGCGGTAAGAAAGTGTCGCAGGCACTGGAAATTTTGACCTACACCAACAAGAAAGCGGCTGTATTGGTCAAGAAAGTTCTGGAATCTGCCATTGCTAACGCTGAACACAACGATGGCGCTGACATTGACGATCTGAAAGTCGCGAAAATCTTCGTAGACGCAGGCCCAAGCATGAAGCGCATTATGCCGCGTGCAAAAGGTCGTGCAGATCGCATCCTGAAGCGCACCAGCCACATTACTGTGGTTGTGTCCGATCGCTGAGACTCTGGAGACTAGCAATGGGTCAGAAAGTACATCCTAATGGTATTCGCCTGGGTATTGTAAAACCATGGAACTCTACTTGGTTTGCGAACACCAAAGAATTCGCTGACAACCTGGACAGCGATTTTAAAGTTCGTCAGTACCTGACTAAGGAACTGGCGAAGGCGTCTGTATCTCGTATCGTAATCGAGCGTCCAGCTAAGAGCATCCGTGTGACTATTCACACTGCTCGCCCTGGCATCGTTATCGGTAAGAAAGGCGAAGACGTAGAAAAACTGCGCAAGGTCGTAGCGGATATCGCTGGCGTTCCTGCACAGATCAATATCGCCGAAGTTCGTAAGCCTGAACTGGACGCAAAACTGGTTGCTGACAGCATCACTTCTCAGCTGGAACGTCGCGTTATGTTCCGTCGTGCTATGAAGCGTGCTGTACAGAACGCCATGCGTCTGGGCGCTAAAGGTATCAAAGTTGAAGTTAGCGGCCGTCTGGGCGGCGCCGAGATCGCACGTACCGAATGGTACCGTGAAGGTCGCGTGCCGTTGCACACTCTGCGTGCTGACATTGACTACAACACCTCTGAAGCGCACACCACTTATGGTGTAATCGGCGTTAAAGTGTGGATCTTCAAAGGTGAGATCCTGGGTGGGATGGCTGCTGTTGAACAACCGGAAAAACCGGCTGCTCAACCTAAAAAGCAGCAGCGTAAAGGCCGTAAGTAAGGAGAGTCGCTGATGTTACAACCAAAGCGTACAAAATTCCGTAAAGTGCACAAAGGCCGCAACCGTGGTCTGGCTGCCGGTACGGATGTTAGCTTCGGCACTTTCGGTCTGAAAGCTGTTGGCCGTGGTCGTCTGACTGCACGTCAGATCGAAGCAGCACGTCGTGCAATGACCCGTGCAGTTAAGCGTCAGGGTAAGATCTGGATCCGTGTATTCCCGGACAAACCGATCACCGAAAAGCCGCTTGAAGTGCGTATGGGTAAAGGTAAAGGCAACGTAGAGTATTGGGTTGCCTTGATTCAGCCTGGCAAAGTCCTGTATGAAATGGACGGCGTACCAGAAGAGCTGGCCCGTGAAGCATTCAAGCTGGCAGCAGCGAAACTGCCGATCAAAACCACCTTTGTAACTAAGACGGTGATGTAATGAAAGCAAAAGAGCTGCGTGAAAAGAGTGTTGAAGAGCTGAACACCGAGCTGCTGAACCTGCTGCGTGAGCAGTTCAACCTGCGCATGCAAGCGGCAAGTGGCCAACTGCAACAGACTCACCTGCTGAAGCAAGTGCGTCGTGATGTTGCTCGTGTTAAGACTTTATTGACTCAGAAGGCGGGTGCGTAATGACCGATAAAATCCGTACTCTGCAAGGTCGCGTTGTCAGCGATAAAATGGAGAAATCCATTGTTGTTGCCATCGAACGCGTGGTGAAACACCCGATTTACGGTAAGTTCATCAAACGTACGACCAAACTGCACGTACATGACGAGAACAACGAATGTGGTATCGGTGACGTGGTTGAAATCCGCGAATGCCGTCCACTGTCCAAGACTAAGTCCTGGACGCTTGTTCGCGTTGTAGTGAAAGCGGTTCTGTAATACAGTAAGCTTTCTCTAACGAATAAACGGCTCAGTAAATGAGCCGTTTATTTTTTCTACCCATATTCAGGAACCGGTGTTATAATGCCGCGCCCTCGTTTATGGGGCTTTTTAACGACCTAATTATGGGTCCCGAAGTAGTAGTTGACATTAGCGGAGCACTGAAATGATCCAAGAACAGACTATGCTGACCGTGGCCGACAACTCCGGCGCACGTCGCGTAATGTGTATCAAGGTTCTGGGTGGCTCGCACCGTCGCTACGCAGGCGTCGGCGACATCATCAAAATTACCATCAAGGAAGCAATTCCACGTGGTAAGGTGAAGAAAGGCGATGTCCTGAAAGCGGTAGTGGTGCGCACCAAGAAGGGTGTTCGTCGCCCGGACGGTTCTGTCATTCGCTTCGATGGTAATGCATGCGTTATTTTAAACAATAACAGCGAGCAGCCAATCGGCACGCGTATTTTTGGGCCGGTAACTCGTGAACTGCGTAATGAGAAGTTCATGAAAATTATCTCTCTGGCACCAGAAGTACTCTAAGGAGCGAATCATGGCAGCTAAAATCCGTCGTGATGACGAAGTTATCGTGTTAACCGGTAAAGATAAAGGTAAGCGCGGTAAAGTTAAGAATGTCTTGTCTTCCGGCAAGCTCATTGTTGAAGGTATCAACCTGGTTAAGAAACATCAGAAGCCGGTTCCGGCCCTGAACCAACCAGGTGGCATCGTTGAAAAAGAAGCTGCTATTCAAGTTTCTAACGTTGCAATCTTCAATGCGGCAACCGGCAAGGCTGACCGTGTAGGCTTTAGATTCGAAGAGGGCAAAAAAGTCCGTTTCTTCAAATCTAACAGCGAAACTATCAAGTAATTTGGAGTAGTACGATGGCGAAACTGCATGATTACTACAAAGACGAAGTAGTTAAAAAACTCATGACTGAGTTTAACTACAATTCTGTCATGCAAGTCCCTCGGGTCGAGAAGATCACCCTGAACATGGGTGTTGGTGAAGCGATCGCTGACAAGAAACTGCTGGATAACGCAGCAGCTGATCTGACAGCAATCTCCGGTCAAAAGCCGTTGATCACCAAAGCACGCAAATCAGTTGCAGGCTTCAAAATCCGTCAGGGCTATCCGATCGGCTGTAAAGTAACTCTGCGTGGCGAACGCATGTGGGAGTTCTTTGAGCGCCTGATCACCATTGCTGTACCACGTATCCGTGACTTCCGTGGCTTGTCCGCTAAGTCATTCGATGGCCGTGGTAACTACAGCATGGGTGTCCGTGAGCAGATCATCTTCCCAGAAATCGATTATGACAAAGTCGATCGCGTTCGTGGTTTGGATATTACCATTACCACTACTGCGAAATCTGATGATGAAGGCCGTGCTCTGCTGGCTGCCTTTAACTTCCCATTCCGTAAGTAAGGTAGGGTTACTAATGGCTAAGCAATCGATGAAAGCACGCGAAGTCGTTCGCGTGAAACTGGCCGACAAATACCGCGCTAAACGCGAGGAATTGAAAGCTATCATCTCTGGTGTGAACTCATCCGACGAAGATCGTTGGGATGCGGTTCTTAAGCTGCAGTCTCTGCCGCGTGATTCCAGCCCGTCCCGTCAGCGTAACCGCTGCCGCCAAACTGGTCGTCCGCATGGTTATGTGGGCAAATTCGGGTTGAGCCGTATTAAGCTTCGTGAAGCCGCTATGCGCGGTGAAGTACCTGGCTTGAAAAAGGCTAGCTGGTAATATCCAATTGAATCACGGGAGTAAAGACAGATGAGCATGCAAGATCCGATCGCGGATATGCTGACCCGTATCCGTAACGGTCAAGCCGCGAATAAAGTTGCGGTCACCATGCCTTCCTCCAAGCTGAAATTGGCAATTGCCAACGTGCTGAAAGAAGAAGGCTATATTGAAGATTTTAAAATTGAAGGCGACATCAAGCCTGAACTGGAACTGACTCTTAAGTATTTCCAGGGCAAGGCTGTGGTAGAGAGCATTCAGCGAGTCAGCCGCCCAGGTCTGCGCATCTATAAGAAAAAAGATGAGCTGCCTAAAGTTATGGCCGGTATGGGTATTGCTGTCGTTTCTACCTCTAAAGGTGTTATGACTGATCGTGCAGCGCGCCAAGCTGGTCTTGGTGGCGAAATTATCTGCTACGTAGCCTAATTGGAGGAATAAAATGTCTCGTGTTGCTAAAGCACCGGTCGTTATTCCTGCTGGCGTAGAGGTAAAACTCAACGGTCAGGTTATTTCGATCAAAGGTAAAAACGGCGAGCTGACTCGTACAATCAACGATGCTGTTGAAGTTAAACACGCTGATAATGCACTTACTTTCGCTCCGCGCGAAGGTTTTGCAAACGCGTGGGCCCAAGCGGGTACCACTCGTGCGCTGTTGAATGCAATGGTTATCGGTGTTACCGAAGGCTTCACTAAGAAGCTGCAGCTGGTTGGTGTAGGTTATCGTGCAGCAGTGAAAGGCAATGCGGTTAGTTTAGCCCTGGGCTTCTCTCACCCCGTTGAACATCCACTGCCAGCGGGAATCACTGCTGAATGTCCAACTCAAACTGAAATCGTGCTGAAAGGCGCTGATAAGCAGATGATTGGACAGGTAGCTGCTGATCTGCGCGCCTACCGTCGTCCTGAGCCTTATAAAGGCAAGGGTGTTCGTTACGCCGACGAAGTCGTGCGTACCAAAGAGGCTAAGAAGAAGTAAGGTAACACTATGGATAAGAAATCTGCTCGTATCCGTCGTGCGACCCGCGCACGTCACAAGCTCAAAGAACTGGGTGCGACTCGTCTGGTGATTCACCGTACGCCTCGTCATATTTATGCACAGGTAATCGCACCGAACGGTTCAGAAGTCCTGGTAGCTGCATCTACTGTAGAGAAAGCTATCGCTGAGCAACTGAAGTACACTGGAAATAAAGACGCCGCTACAGCTGTGGGTAAAGCTGTTGCAGAGCGCGCACTGGAAAAAGGCATCACTGTTGTTGCTTTTGACCGTGCTGGTTTCCAATATCATGGTCGTGTCCAGGCACTGGCAGATGCTGCCCGTGATGCTGGCCTTCAGTTCTAAGGTAGAGGTGTAAGATGGCTCACATCGAAAAACAAGCTGGCGAACTGCAGGAAAAGCTGATCGCGGTAAATCGCGTATCTAAAACCGTTAAAGGTGGTCGTATTTTCTCCTTCACTGCTCTGACAGTGGTTGGCGATGGTAACGGTCGCATTGGTTTTGGTTACGGAAAAGCGCGTGAAGTTCCAGCAGCGATCCAGAAAGCGATGGAAAAAGCCCGTCGCAACATGATTAACGTCGCGCTGAACCACGGCACCCTGCAGCACCCTGTTAAAGGTGTGCACACAGGTTCTCGTGTGTTCATGCAGCCGGCTTCCGAAGGTACCGGTATCATCGCCGGTGGTGCAATGCGCGCCGTTCTGGAAGTCGCTGGAGTTCATAACGTTTTGGCTAAAGCATATGGTTCCACCAACCCGATTAACGTGGTTCGTGCAACTATTGATGGCCTGGCGAATATGAAGTCTCCGGAAATGGTCGCTGCCAAGCGTGGTAAATCCGTTGAAGAAATTCTGGGGTAATTGACCATGGCAAAGACTATTAAAATTACACAAACCCGCAGTGCAATCGGTCGTCTGCCGAAACACAAGGCAACGCTGCTTGGCCTGGGTCTGCGTCGTATTGGCCACACCGTGGAGCGCGAGGATACTCCTGCTGTACGTGGTATGGTCAACGCGGTTTCCTACATGGTTAAAGTTGAGGAGTAAGAGATGCGTTTAAATACTCTGTCTCCGGCCGAAGGGTCTAAGCACGCTTCCAAGCGTCTGGGTCGTGGTATCGGTTCTGGTCTCGGCAAAACCGGTGGTCGTGGTCACAAAGGTCAGAACTCTCGTTCTGGCGGTGGCGTACGTCGCGGTTTTGAAGGTGGTCAGATGCCGTTATACCGTCGTCTGCCGAAGTTTGGTTTCACCTCTCGCAAAGCAATGATCACTGGTGAGATTCGTCTCTCTGATCTGGCGAAAGTTGAAGGCGACGTAGTTGACCTGAACACGCTGAAAGCAGCAAACATTATCGGTATTCAGATTGAATTCGCGAAAGTGATTCTGTCTGGCGAGGTTTCTCGTCCGGTAACTGTTCGCGGCCTGCGTGTCACTAAAGGCGCTCGTGCTGCTATCGAAGCTGCTGGCGGTAAAATCGAGGAATAAGTAGCAGATGGCAAAGCAACCGGGATTAGATTTTCAAAGTGCTAAAGGCGGGCTTGGCGAGCTGAAACGCAGACTGATGTTTGTTATCGGTGCGCTGATTGTGTTCCGTATTGGCTCTTTTATTCCGATCCCTGGTATTGATGCCGCTGTACTTGCCAAACTGCTTGAGCAACAGCGAGGCACTATCATTGAAATGTTTAACATGTTCTCTGGTGGTGCTCTCAGCCGTGCTTCTATCTTTGCATTGGGTATCATGCCGTATATTTCGGCATCGATTATTATCCAACTGTTAACGGTGGTTCATCCAGCGTTAGCAGAGTTGAAGAAAGAAGGGGAGTCTGGACGTCGTAAGATAAGCCAGTACACCCGTTACGGCACTCTGGTGCTGGCAATATTCCAGTCAATCGGTATTGCTACCGGTTTACCGAATATGCCTGGTATGCAGGGCCTGGTTTTGAACCCAGGCTTTGCATTCTATTTCACTGCTGTTGTGAGTCTTGTCACGGGGACTATGTTCCTGATGTGGCTAGGCGAACAGATTACTGAGCGTGGTATCGGTAACGGTATCTCAATCATAATCTTCGCTGGTATTGTTGCGGGTTTGCCGCCGGCCGTTGGCCATACTATCGAACAAGCACGGCAAGGCGACCTGCACTTCCTCCTGTTGCTGTTGGTTGCAGTACTAGTATTCGCAGTGACCTTCTTCGTTGTTTTTGTTGAACGTGGTCAACGCCGCATTGTGGTAAACTACGCAAAACGTCAACAAGGTCGTCGTGTCTATGCTGCGCAGAGCACGCATTTACCGCTGAAAGTGAATATGGCTGGTGTTATTCCAGCAATTTTTGCTTCCAGTATTATTCTGTTCCCAGCGACGATTGCATCGTGGTTCGGGGGCGGTACCGGTTGGAACTGGCTGACTACAATTTCGCTGTATTTGCAGCCTGGGCAACCGCTTTATGTGTTACTCTATGCGTCTGCAATCATCTTCTTCTGTTTCTTCTATACGGCGTTGGTTTTCAACCCACGTGAAACAGCAGATAACCTGAAGAAGTCCGGTGCATTTGTACCAGGAATTCGTCCGGGAGAACAAACGGCGAAGTATATTGATAAAGTAATGACCCGCCTGACTTTGGTTGGTGCGTTGTATATTACCTTTATCTGCCTAATCCCGGAGTTCATGCGTGACGCAATGAAGGTGCCTTTCTACTTCGGTGGAACCTCACTGCTCATTGTTGTCGTGGTTATCATGGACTTTATGGCTCAAGTGCAAACTCTGATGATGTCTAGTCAGTACGAGTCTGCATTGAAGAAAGCGAATCTGAAAGGCTACGGCCGTTAATAGTCGCTTGAGAAGTTACGGAGAGTAAAAATGAAAGTTCGTGCTTCCGTCAAGAAATTATGTCGTAACTGCAAAATCGTTAAGCGTGACGGTGTTATTCGCGTGATTTGCAGCGCCGAACCGAAGCATAAACAGCGTCAAGGCTGATTATCTCGCATATTTTTCTTGCAAAGTTGGGTTGAGCTGGCTAGATTAGCCAGCCAATCTTTTGTATGTCTATGCGTTTCCATTTGAGTATCCTGAAAACGGGCTTTTCGGTATGGGACGCATAATCTAAATAGTAGGAGTGCATAGTGGCCCGTATAGCAGGCATTAACATTCCTGATCAAAAACATACCGTAATCGCTTTAACTTCGATTTACGGTGTCGGCAAGACTCGCTCAAAGGCAATTTGTGCCGCGGCGGGTATCGCTGAAGATGTTAAGATCAGAGAGCTGTCTGAAGAACAAATCGACACGCTGCGTGACGAAGTTGCCAAATTTGTCGTTGAAGGTGATCTGCGCCGTGAAGTGAGTATGAGCATCAAGCGTCTGATGGACCTTGGTTGCTATCGCGGTTTGCGTCATCGTCGTGGTCTGCCAGTGCGCGGTCAGCGTACGAAGACCAACGCACGTACCCGTAAGGGTCCGCGCAAACCGATCAAGAAATAATCGGGGTGATTGAATAATGGCAAAGGCACCAATTCGTGCACGTAAGCGTGTAAGAAAACAAGTCTCTGACGGCGTGGCTCATGTCCATGCTTCTTTCAACAACACTATCGTTACTATTACTGATCGTCAGGGTAACGCATTGGGTTGGGCAACTGCCGGTGGTTCCGGTTTCCGTGGTTCTCGCAAATCTACTCCGTTCGCAGCTCAGGTTGCAGCAGAGCGTTGCGCAGAAGCCGTGAAAGAATACGGTATCAAGAACCTGGAAGTTATGGTTAAGGGACCGGGTCCAGGCCGCGAATCTACCATTCGTGCTCTGAACGCCGCTGGTTTCCGCATCACTAATATTACTGATGTGACTCCGATCCCTCACAACGGTTGTCGTCCGCCGAAAAAACGTCGCGTATAACGCTCGTTTTTAGGAATGTTGGAGAAAGAAAATGGCAAGATATTTGGGTCCTAAGCTCAAGCTGAGCCGTCGCGAGGGCACAGACCTGTTCCTTAAGTCTGGTGTTCGCGCGATCGATACCAAGTGTAAAATTGAACAAGCTCCTGGCCAGCACGGTGCGCGTAAACCGCGTCTGTCTGACTATGGTGTGCAGTTGCGTGAAAAGCAAAAAGTTCGCCGCATGTTCGGTGTTCTGGAGCGTCAGTTCCGTAACTACTATAAAGAAGCAGCTCGTCTGAAAGGCAACACCGGTGAAAACCTGTTGGCTCTGCTGGAAGGTCGTCTGGACAACGTTGTTTACCGTATGGGCTTCGGCGCTACACGTGCAGAAGCACGTCAGCTCGTTAGCCATAAAGCAGTTATGGTAAATGGTCGCGTTGTTAACATCGCTTCTTATCAGGTAACTCCGAATGACGTAGTCAGCATCCGTGAGAAAGCCAAAAAGCAATCTCGCGTGAAGGCCGCTCTGGAGCTGGCTGAACAGCGTGAAAAGCCAACCTGGCTGGAAGTTGATGCTGCTAAGATGGAAGGTGTGTTCAAGCGTAAGCCTGAGCGTACTGATCTGTCTGCGGACATTAACGAACACCTGATCGTCGAGCTTTACTCCAAGTAAAGCTTAGTACCAAAGAGAGGACACAATGCAGGGTTCTGTGACAGAGTTTCTAAAACCGCGCCTGGTAGATATCGAGCAAGTGAGTTCGACGCACGCCAAGGTGACCCTTGAGCCTTTAGAGCGTGGCTTTGGCCATACTCTTGGTAATGCACTGCGCCGTATTCTGCTCTCATCGATGCCGGGTTGCGCGGTGACTGAGGTTGAGATTGATGGTGTACTACATGAGTACAGCACCAAAGAAGGCGTACAGGAAGATATCCTGGAAATCCTGCTCAACCTGAAAGGGCTGGCGGTAAGAGTTCAAGGTAAAGATGATGTTATTCTTACTCTGAATAAGTCTGGCATTGGCCCTGTGACTGCAGCCGACATCACCCATGATGGTGATGTCGAAATCGTCAAGCCGCAGCATGTGATCTGCCACCTGACTGATGAGAACGCATCTATTAGTATGCGTATCAAAGTTCAGCGCGGTCGCGGTTATGTGCCGGCCTCTGCCCGAATTCATTCGGAAGAAGATGAGCGCCCAATTGGTCGTCTGCTGGTCGACGCCTGCTACAGCCCTGTAGAGCGAATTGCCTACAATGTTGAAGCAGCGCGTGTAGAACAGCGTACCGACCTGGATAAGCTGGTCATCGAAATGGAAACCAACGGTACAATCGATCCTGAAGAGGCGATTCGTCGTGCGGCAACCATTCTGGCTGAACAACTTGAAGCTTTTGTTGACTTACGTGATGTTCGTCAGCCAGAAGTTAAAGAAGAGAAACCAGAGTTCGATCCGATCCTGCTGCGCCCTGTTGACGATCTGGAATTGACTGTCCGCTCTGCTAACTGCCTTAAGGCAGAAGCTATCCACTATATCGGTGATCTGGTACAGCGTACCGAAGTTGAGCTGCTTAAAACGCCTAACTTGGGTAAAAAATCTCTTACCGAGATTAAAGACGTGCTGGCTTCCCGTGGTTTGTCTCTGGGCATGCGCCTGGAAAACTGGCCACCGGCAAGCATCGCTGACGAGTAACCGGATCACAGGTTAAGGTTTTACTGAGAAGGATAAGGTCATGCGCCATCGTAAGAGTGGTCGTCAACTGAACCGCAACAGCAGCCATCGCCAGGCTATGTTCCGCAATATGGCAGGTTCACTGGTTCGTCATGAGATCATCAAGACGACTCTGCCTAAAGCGAAAGAGCTGCGTCGCGTAGTTGAGCCGCTGATTACTCTTGCCAAGACTGATAGCGTTGCTAATCGTCGTCTGGCATTCGCCCGCACTCGTGATAACGAGATCGTGGCAAAACTGTTTAATGAATTGGGTCCGCGTTTTGCAGCGCGTACTGGTGGTTACACTCGTATTCTTAAGTGTGGCTTCCGTGCTGGTGACAATGCTCCGATGGCTTACATCGAGCTGGTTGACCGCGCCGAGTCTCAAACAGAAGCTGCTGCAGAGTAATCTGTAGTAACGTGAAAAAACCGGGCTTGCCCGGTTTTTTTATATCTGTAATTTCCCTTCCTACACCAATTCATCGTATCTTTGTATTATCTCCTGTTCGCACAGTGTCTACTATGCAGAGTTCCGGCTTAATGTGCAGAGTGCTTTATAAAGCTGATGAGGAATGATCATGTTTCGTATTGGAGAATTAGCCAGACTGGCGGATGTCACCCCTGACACCATTCGCTATTATGAAAAACAGCAAATGATGGATCACGAAGTTAGAACGGAGGGGGGATTTCGACTTTACACCGAAAGTGATTTGCAGCGCCTGAAGTTTATCCGTTACGCCAAGCAATTAGGTTTTACGCTGGAAACTATTCGTGAGCTGCTTTCGATCCGAATCGATCCTGAGCATCACACCTGTCAGGAATCTAAGAGCATCGTACAGTCACGGCTTGTCGAAGTTGAATCTAAAATTAAAGAGTTGCAGCATATGCGTCGATCTTTACAGCGACTAAACGATGCATGTTGTGGAAGCGCACACAGCAGCGCGTATTGTTCAATACTGGAAGCGCTTGAGCAGGGGGCTAGTCAGCGAAAATAATAAATTGCGATCTGTTGTGCACAGGCATAAACTTGCGCCGTTATTTTAATCACTCTGGAGTTTGTATGAGCAAGTATCAACATAAAAAAGGGGTTATTAAGGATAACGCCATCGAGGCGTTATTACATGACCCGCTGTTTCGTCAAAGAATTGAGCAGAACAAGAAAGGAAAGGGCAGTTATCAACGTGCTGCAAAACATGTCAAAAGTGGTAACTGGGAGGCCAGTGGCAAACAAGCAAATCGCTTTTTTACCACTGGCCTTCCATTTTTAGCTAGCGCAATTAAATTCGCTCATTCTGCTGTTTAAGCAGATCGCGAATTTCACTGAGTAATACTTCTTCTTTAGTTGGCGCAGGTGGTGCGGCTGGTTCTTCTTTTTTCTTACGATTCAGTTTGTTAATCACTTTGATTGCCATGAAGATCGCAAAGGCAACGATCAGGAAATCAAAGATATTCTGAATAAATACACCGTAATGCATTACAACTGCTGGAACATCTCCTACTGCGGGTCTTAGTGTTAAGGCGAATTGCTTAAAATCAACGCCCCCAATCAGCAACCCAAGTGGCGGCATAATAATATCCGCAACCAGTGAAGAAACGATTTTCCCGAATGCTGCACCAATAATTACACCCACTGCCAAATCGACAACATTTCCACGCATCGCAAATTCGCGGAATTCTTTTAACATGCTCATTTTTCTCTCCTTGTACTGGCTGACGTTAATAAGTCTAACAAATGATGACTCGATTGCCATTACATGCGGAAATAAGAATTAACGGCTAATTCCTTAATTTTATGATGGTTTCTATATTATGAAGATTAATAGGGCGAGAGATTAACCCGCCCTAAGAAATTACAGGAAGAAGGGGCTCGGTTGGAACAGGCGTTCCACATCACTAACAAATTTCTTATCTGTCAGGAACATAATGACATGGTCACCCTGTTCGATGCGCAAGTTGTCATTGGCGATCATGACATCATTGCCACGGACTACGGCACCGATAATTGTGCCTGGTGGAAGTTTTATCTCATCAATAGAGCGACCTACCACACGTGACGTACTTTCGTCACCGTGAGCCACCGCTTCAATTGCTTCAGCGACACCACGCCGTAAAGATGAAACGCCAACGATATCGGCTTTACGCACATGGCCCAATAGTGCCGAAATTGTTGCTTGCTGTGGAGAAATAGCAATATCAATGACGCTGCCTTGTACCAGATCGACGTAGGCTTTACGCTGAATAAGAACCATAACTTTCTTGGCCCCCATACGTTTAGCCAGCATGGCAGACATGATATTTGCTTCATCATCGTTGGTGACGGCGATAAACAAATCGACTTGCTCAATATGTTCTTCGGCCAAAAGTTCCTGATCGGAAGCATCCCCATAAAAAACGATGGTGTTTTGCAACATTTCAGCAAGTTCTGCGGCACGCTGAGGATCGCGCTCGATGAGCTTGACGCTGTAATCTTTTTCAAGACGTTGCGCCAGACCCGCACCAATATTACCGCCGCCAACAAGCATGATGCGCTTGTAGGGTTTTTCAAGACGTTGTAATTCGCTCATGACCGCTCGGATATGCTGGGAGGCGGCAATGAAGAAGACTTCGTCCCCGGCTTCGACAATAGTTGAACCTTGCGGACGGATAGGACGATCGTGGCGGAAAATAGCGGCAACGCGAGTTTCGATATGTGGCATATGCTCGCGCATAGTCGAAAGTGCATTCCCAACTAGCGGACCGCCGTAATAGGCTTTTACCACGGCAAGGCTCACTTTTCCTTCGGCAAAATTAACAACCTGCAGTGCGCCAGGATATTCAATCAAGCGATAAATGTTATCGATAACCAACTGTTCTGGCGCGATAAGATGGTCGATTGGCACCGCTTCAGCGTTGAATAAACGCTCGGCGTCGCGCACGTAATCTGGGGCACGAATACGCGCAATTCGGTTGGGTGTATTAAAAAGTGAGTACGCAACCTGGCAGGCAATCATATTCGTCTCGTCCGAACTGGTTACCGCAACGAGCATATCTGCATCATCAGCACCGGCCTCGCGCAAAACGCGAGGATGCGAGCCGTGCCCCTGCACAACGCGTAAATCGAACTTATCCTGCAAACTGCGTAGGCGATCCTGATTAGTATCAACAACCGTAATATCGTTGTTCTCACCCACCAGGTTTTCTGCCAGGGTGCCGCCAACCTGGCCCGCACCGAGAATGATTATTTTCATTATTTATAGCTTCATTGGTGATGAAACCTAAGACTCAGTAATCCTGAATCAGCTTTTAATTAGCTTAGCGTAAAAGAAGCCGTCACCTTCTTCTTGCGACGGCAGATTCTGGATACCTGGTTTCTCTGGCGTACCAGTTTCAACCAGTTTGGCCTCTGGATGTTTTTCCAGGAATGCAGCGACCTGCTGGCAGTTTTCTTCGGGCAGGATAGAACAGGTAGCGTAAACTAATGTGCCACCTGATTTCAGTCTCGGCCAAATCGCTTCCAGGATCTCTTTTTGCAGAGCCGCTAATTCAGCGATATCTCTGTCACGACGCAACCATTTGATATCGGGATGACGACGAATAACGCCGGTAGCTGAACATGGTGCATCAAGCAGGATACGATCAAATTGTTGGTCGCCACACCACTGCTCCGGGAAACGTCCGTCACCGGTTTTCACATCAGCGGTCATACCCAGACGCTGCAAATTCTCATGCACCCGTTTCAGGCGCTGCTCATCAATATCAACCGCCATCACGTGTGCTTTAGGTGCGGCTTCCAGAATATGCGTAGTTTTTCCACCTGGTGCGGCGCATAAATCGAGGATCTTATCACCATCCTGCGGATCGAGCAGATCAACGCTGCCCTGTGCTGAAGCATCCTGCACAGTTACCCAGCCTTGCTCAAATCCCGGTAAGGCATGGACTGGCGCAGGGGTTTCCAGACGAACTGCATCACGGTATTGCGGATGGGCGTGGCCTTCTAAACCGTTTTCAACCAGCAGCGCCATCCACTCATCACGAGAATGGTGCTGGCGATTCACACGCAGCCACATTGGTGGCCGCTGGTTATTTGCATCGACAATTGATTGCCATTGATTCGGATAGGCTTTTTTCAGACGTTGCAATAGCCAGGAAGGATGCAAAAAACGACTTTCGTGTTTAGCCGCTTCTGCCATCAATGATTCTTGTTGACGCTGGAACTGCCTCAGCACGCCATTAATCAAGCCTTTTAGCGACTGGCGTTGGATAGCTACAGCCCCTTCAACCGTTTCTGCGAGAGCGGCGTGAGCTGGGATTCGGGTATAAAGCAGCTGGTAAAAACCCACCATAATCAAATAGTGAATGGTGCGCTGTTTGCCTGTCATCGGGCGCGACATCAGTTTACCGATCAACCATTCGAGTTGCGGCAGAGTACGCAATACACCAAAGCAAATTTCCTGGAGCAGTGCTTTATCTTTATCAGAGACTTTATGTTGCATCCCAGGCAGCACATTGCTGAGTGATTGGCCTTGCTCCACAACTTGTTCAATCGTTTGTGCGGCCATACTGCGAAGATTTAGAGTTTTTTTCATAACAACGCTCTGGTTTTCCGGCGCTTAAAAACAAAAATGCCCAGGTGTTTGGCCTGGGCGTAAAGAATTTCTTTTCTCAGGCGAGAAGTGCGCCTGGCTTAAACCATTCGCTACGTGAGTTCAGAAGATCCTGAGCGGACATTGCTTTCTTACCTGCTGGCTGAAGAGACTCCAGATTTAAAATCCCTTCACCCGTTGCCACTTGGATACCCTGTTTAGTGGTTTCAAGAATGGTACCTGGTACGGCTTTCGCAGGCTGATCAATGACTGATGCTTGCCAGACTTTAAGCGGTTGTCCGTCAATTTCCAGCCAACTCATCGGCCAGGGATTAAATGCCCGAATGCAACGCTCAAGTTGTACCGCTGAAAGTGACCAGTCAATACGCGCCTCTTCCTTGCTGAGCTTTTCAGCGTAAGTCACTGATTCTTCTCTCTGAACTTCGGGTTTAGCATTGCCCGTAGCCAGTTGATTTAACGTTTCCAGCAATCCTTGCGGCCCAAGATTTGCCAGTTTGTCGTATAGCGTTGCGCTGGTATCCGTGGCTTCAATCGGGCAAGCGAGTTTAAACAGCATATCGCCGGTGTCCAAACCAACATCCATTTGCATAATGGTTACGCCAGTTTCGGCATCACCCGCCCACAATGAACGTTGAATTGGAGCTGCCCCTCGCCAGCGTGGCAGCAGAGAACCATGTACATTAATACAACCCAGGCGTGGCATATCAAGAACGGCTTTGGGAAGGATCAAACCGTAAGCCACTACGACCATAACATCGGCATTCAAGCTCGAAACGAGTTCCTGATTTTCCGCAGGTCGCAAAGAGGCAGGTTGAAAAACGGGGATGTTTTTTTCAGTGGCCAGTACTTTGACCGGGCTTGGCATCAGCTTTTTTCCGCGTCCAGCAGGGCGGTCAGGTTGTGTAAACACGCCAACGACTTGGTGCTGAGAAGACAACAGCGCGTCAAGATGACGCGCTGCAAAGTCAGGAGTACCAGCGAAAATAATACGCAGTGAATCAGACACATTATTCCCTTTTGTGATGGATTAGGCGCTCTTATTCAGACGAGCCATTTTTTCCAGTTTCTGACGAATACGCTGACGCTTCAACGGAGACAGATAATCGACAAACAGTTTACCAACCAGGTGATCCATTTCATGCTGAATACAAATGGCGAGTAGACCATCGGCTTCCAGTTCGTACGATTGGCCTTCACGGTCCAGCGCACGGATCTTGACTCTTTCTGCGCGCGGAACGAGTGCACGTTGTTCTGGAATAGAGAGACAACCTTCTTCGATACCGGTGTCACCGCTCTTTTCCAATAGTTCAGGGTTGATTAAAACCAGGCGCTCATCGCGGTTTTCAGAAACATCAATCACAATAATACGTTGATGGATATCCACCTGTGTTGCTGCAAGGCCAATACCTTCTTCCGCGTACATTGTCTCGAACATGTCATCGACAATCCGCTGAATTTCCGCATTTACCTCTTTGACCGGCGTCGCCACAGTGCGAAGGCGCTCGTCCGGAAAATGTAATACCTGCAAAACTGACATAAATATCCAGAGCTGTGTTCAATTGATAGAAAGATTATTATCTCTATTCTAGACATTTCCCCGCCTGATTGACAGCATCAGTGACCAATCGCAAGGATTGCTTTTATCGCTTATGGCAGGAGGATGCTGTGCCACCAAAAGAGATTTGGTTACGTCTGATGGCTGTTCAAACTTTAAGCGGTGATAAGCTATTAAAAATCGCCCATTTCTTATTGAGTGAGCCTGAATATTCAACCGTTTCGCTCGCCAGATCTGGGCTTTCTGCCCGCCAGATATCTCAATTTTTGGCGTTTAGTGAAAAAGAATTAGAGAAGGCAATGCTCTGGCTTGAGCAGCCTCAGCATCACCTTCTAACTGTAGATGACGTACGTTATCCCAATCAATTACGTTCGATAGATTGCTACCCTGCCGCGTTGTTTATAGCCGGCGACCTTGCTCTTCTTTCCAGTAACCAACTTGCCGTTGTTGGTAACCGCAGTCTTTCTCTTTATGGCGAACGCTGGTGTCGGATGTTTTGTGAGCCGTTAGCCACCGCGGGATTAACCATAACCAGTGGTTTAGCTTTGGGAATTGATGCCGTGGCACACCGGGCTGCATTGAATGTGCATGGAAAAACCATTGCTGTTTTGGGTAATGGTCTGGCAGAAATTTACCCTAAGCGTCATAAACAACTGGCCGAACAAATTGTTGCAGAGGGTGGCGCCCTCATCTCAGAATTCCCTCTCAATACTTCAGCCTTCCCGAGTAATTTTCCTCGAAGGAATCGCATTATTAGTGGATTGAGTCGGGCGGTTTTTGTGGTGGAAGCGAGTGAACGTAGCGGGTCACTCGTCACGGCTCGTTATGCGCTTGAGCAAGGGCGTGAATTATTTGCACTGCCGGGAGCGGTGGGTAGCCCGGGAAGTGAAGGGCCACACTCGTTAATCAAACAAGGTGCTAATCTTGTGAGCCACCCTTCGGACATACTTGAATATCTTGAAACTGAATTGCACTGGCTCCCTTCACCTCACAAAGCATTAATATATTCACGCAATGAAGAGGATCGTACATTGCCATTTCCTGAGCTGTTGGCTAACGTAGGAGATGAGGTTACACCTGTTGACGTCGTCGCTGAACGTGCCGGCCAACCTGTGCCAGAAACGGTAGCCCAGCTACTCGAACTGGAGTTAGCAGGATGGATCGCAGCTGTACCCGGCGGCTATGTCCGATTGAGGAGGGCATGCCATGTTCGACGTACTAATGTACTTATTTGAAACCTACATCCACAACGAAGTGGAAATGCGAGTTGATCAAGATAAATTGACGCATGATCTCGCCGATGCTGGTTTTGATCATGAAGACATTTATAACGCTCTTGTATGGCTTGAAAAGCTGGCTGACTATCAAGATGGGCTGGCTGAACCCATGCAGCTCGCTGCTGACCCGCTTTCTATGAGGATGTATACCGCAGAAGAATGCCAGCGACTTGATGCGACTTGCCGGGGGTTTTTACTGTTCCTTGAACAGATTCAGGTGCTGAACCTCGAAACCCGTGAAATGGTTATTGAACGCGTATTAGCGTTAGACACCGCCGAGTTTGAGCTTGAGGATTTAAAGTGGGTGGTGCTAATGGTGTTGTTCAACATCCCTGGGTGCGAAAACGCTTATCAACAGATGGAAGAATTACTCTTCGAAGTAAATGAAGGTATGCTGCACTAAATTAAAGTTCCTGTATGAGATGTTATGACCAAATCAGCACTGTTCACTGTGCCTAAAAATGAACCCTGTCCTCAATGCGGGGCAGGGTTAGTCATTCGTTCTGGTAAACACGGCCCTTTTCTTGGCTGCTCTCATTATCCGGAATGTGATTATGTACGCCCACTAAAAAGCCAGGCTGATGGGCATGTTGTTAAAGTGCTCGAGGGGCAACTCTGCCCGCTATGTCAGGAAAACCTTGTTTTACGGCAAGGGCGCTTCGGGATGTTCATTGCTTGCATTAACTATCCAACTTGTGAACACACTGACGTCATCGACAAACCCGACGAAACTGCAATCAGTTGCCCGCAATGCCAGAAAGGGCAATTAGTCCAGCGACGTTCCCGATTCGGTAAAAACTTTTGGTCATGTGATAGTTATCCGACATGTCAGTTCGTCATTAATAGCAAACCAGTGGCAGGCGAATGCCCTGCGTGTCACTATCCTTTACTCATCGAAAAGAAAACGGCGCAAGGATTAAAACAGTTCTGTGCCAGCAAACAATGTGGAAAGCCGGTAACGGCGGAATAAAAGCTTGTGAAGACAAACCTGCAAAAAGAGCAACTCGTAGAGATCGTTGCCGCCTTAAAACAACAACAAGTCATCGCTTACCCAACTGAAGCTGTATTTGGCGTCGGTTGTGATCCAGACAGTGAGCTGGCAGTTACGCGTTTGCTTGAATTAAAACATCGTCCCATCGATAAAGGCCTAATCCTAATAGCCGCGAATTTCGAGCAGCTTATTCCTTATATAGATAGCTCTGCACTTTCAAAGATGCAGCAAGAAGCTGTATTTTCTCGCTGGCCTGGCCCCGTCACATTTGTATTCCCTGCGCTTCCTTCAACGCCACGGTGGTTAACTGGGCGATTTGACTCCTTAGCTGTGAGAGTGACGGATCATCCATTGGTTCGTGATTTATGCCTGGCATATGGAAAGCCTCTGGTTTCTACCAGTGCCAATTTATCTGGTTTACCTCCATGTCGTACTTTCCAGGAAGTCTTTTTACAATTTGGTGATGACTTCCCTGTTCTGTGTGGCGATACCGGAGGCCGACTTAATCCTTCTGAAATTCGTGACGCTTTGACCGGCGAACTTTTCCGCCAGGGGTAATTAATGGAATCCTTTGCCGTTTTTGGTAATCCCATTCAGCACAGTAAATCACCGCAAATTCATAATATGTTTGCTGAGCAACTAAAAATAGAGCATCCATATGGTCGCGTGCTTGCACCTGTAGATGCTTTTAGTGAAGCACTTGAGCGGTTCTTTATAGCGGGCGGTAAAGGAGCCAATATTACGGTTCCCTTTAAAGAGCAGGCATTTACACGTGCCGATGAACTGACGGAGCGCGCTGCTTTAGTGGGGGCAGTAAATACCCTGAAGCGCCTGGAAGATGGCCGCCTATTGGGAGATAACACGGATGGAATTGGTCTATTAACCGATCTGGAACGTTTATCTCTTATTAAGCCGGGTTCGCGAGTTTTATTGTTGGGTGCTGGTGGCGCGGCAAGGGGAGTGTTGCTTCCGCTACTTTCGTTAGATTGCGGGGTGACGATCTGCAACCGAACATTTTCTCGTGCGCAAGAACTCGCGCAGTTATTTAAGCACATGGGTAGCGTACAGGCGCTAGAGCAGTCAGAGCTGGAGAGTCACAAATTTGATCTCATCATAAATGCTACGTCCAGTGGAATTGCCGGAGACATTCCAGCAATCCCTGCATCGCTGCTCTCACATAACGTAAGCTGCTACGACATGTTCTACCAAAAAGGCGATACGCCATTTTTGCATTGGTGCAAGCAGCACGGTGTTCAACATTATGCTGATGGTTTAGGAATGCTCGTGGCTCAGGCCGCGCATGCCTTTTTCTTGTGGCATGGTGTATTACCCGAAATCACGCCAGTAATAGAAAAGCTTAAACAAGAGATGTCACAGTGAACCAAGCGATTCAATTTCCCGATCGTGAAGAATGGGACGAACAACATCAGGCTATCTGCTTTCCTGCATTAGTGAATGGCTTTCAGGTAATGTGCGGTATTAGCAGGGAGATTATCGCCAGCCGTTCTGGTGGCGATAATAAAGAGTTATGGCTTGAGTTCTTTCGCATGAATCGCTGGGATCTTGAAGAAGAAGCTGAAGCGCTAATTGCTGCTGGTGAAGATGATGATCAAGGTTGGGTCTGGCTTTCCTGAGCAAGATATTCATCTTTCCAACGAACATAGTTATTCGCTGAATATTTTAAGCCTTCGCGCTCTTCAGGTGTAAGAGGGCGGATCTGTTTTACCGGGCTGCCTAAGTAAAGGTAGCCGCTTTCTAAACGCTTGTTTTGCGGCACCAGACTTCCCGCACCGATCATTACATCGTCTTCTATTACTACACCATCCAGCAAAATTGATCCCATACCCACAAGCACGCGATCCCCGATCGTACAGCCGTGTAGCATCACCTTATGCCCAACAGTCACATCTTCACCAACAATGAGCGGGTTGCCTTCTGGATTATAGGAAGACTTGTGGGTGACATGCAGTACGCTTCCATCCTGAATATTGCTCCGAGCGCCAATCACTACATAATTAACGTCACCACGAATGGCAACTAATGGCCAGATACTCACATCGTTTGCAAGACGTACATCACCAATCACTACACTCGAACGATCAAGCATCACGCGTTGGCCAACTTCAGGATAAGTTTTTTGGAAAGGTCGTAATACGGCTGACATAAACACCTCTGGAAGTTCTCTTTGTAGATAGACTGTGGCTGCTTTCTTAACCGATGGCAAGAAAGTAAAGCGTCAAAAACAGGGCAGATAGAACACGATCGCAGCGAAAAGGGCGAAAACTAAGCAGTTGATAGAAAAGATCGAGAAAAGGGTTGTGCAATAAAAAGAGATCCCTATAATGCGCCTCCATCGACACGAAACATGTGAACAACATCACAGAGTAACGGCGGCGATGAGAGTCAAATATCCTGAAATTAAGGGTTGACTCTGAAAGAGGAAAGCGTAATATACGCCACCTCGAGTTAGCAAGCGAAAGCGCGTAACTCACTGCTCTTTAACAATTTATCAGACAATCTGTGTGGGCACTCGCAGGATTGATATCTCAGATACCTCCGGGTATCAAAAAAATATCAAGTCTTGAAGAGTGACCAAGCAGTAATTCATTTAGTTGAATTATTACGAAAGTTAATTTTTGAGCACCGCTTCACGAGTTGAAGCAAATCAAGCTTTTAATTGAAGAGTTTGATCATGGCTCAGATTGAACGCTGGCGGCAGGCCTAACACATGCAAGTCGAGCGGCAGCGGGAAGTAGCTTGCTACTTTGCCGGCGAGCGGCGGACGGGTGAGTAATGTCTGGGAAACTGCCTGATGGAGGGGGATAACTACTGGAAACGGTAGCTAATACCGCATAACGTCTTCGGACCAAAGAGGGGGACCTTCGGGCCTCTTGCCATCAGATGTGCCCAGATGGGATTAGCTAGTAGGTGAGGTAATGGCTCACCTAGGCGACGATCCCTAGCTGGTCTGAGAGGATGACCAGCCACACTGGAACTGAGACACGGTCCAGACTCCTACGGGAGGCAGCAGTGGGGAATATTGCACAATGGGCGCAAGCCTGATGCAGCCATGCCGCGTGTATGAAGAAGGCCTTCGGGTTGTAAAGTACTTTCAGCGAGGAGGAAGGCATTGTGGTTAATAACCACAGTGATTGACGTTACTCGCAGAAGAAGCACCGGCTAACTCCGTGCCAGCAGCCGCGGTAATACGGAGGGTGCAAGCGTTAATCGGAATTACTGGGCGTAAAGCGCACGCAGGCGGTTTGTTAAGTCAGATGTGAAATCCCCGGGCTCAACCTGGGAACTGCATTTGAAACTGGCAAGCTTGAGTCTTGTAGAGGGGGGTAGAATTCCAGGTGTAGCGGTGAAATGCGTAGAGATCTGGAGGAATACCGGTGGCGAAGGCGGCCCCCTGGACAAAGACTGACGCTCAGGTGCGAAAGCGTGGGGAGCAAACAGGATTAGATACCCTGGTAGTCCACGCCGTAAACGATGTCGACTTGGAGGTTGTTCCCTTGAGGAGTGGCTTCCGGAGCTAACGCGTTAAGTCGACCGCCTGGGGAGTACGGCCGCAAGGTTAAAACTCAAATGAATTGACGGGGGCCCGCACAAGCGGTGGAGCATGTGGTTTAATTCGATGCAACGCGAAGAACCTTACCTACTCTTGACATCCACAGAATTCGGCAGAGATGCCTTAGTGCCTTCGGGAACTGTGAGACAGGTGCTGCATGGCTGTCGTCAGCTCGTGTTGTGAAATGTTGGGTTAAGTCCCGCAACGAGCGCAACCCTTATCCTTTGTTGCCAGCGGTCCGGCCGGGAACTCAAAGGAGACTGCCAGTGATAAACTGGAGGAAGGTGGGGATGACGTCAAGTCATCATGGCCCTTACGAGTAGGGCTACACACGTGCTACAATGGCGCATACAAAGAGAAGCGACCTCGCGAGAGCAAGCGGACCTCATAAAGTGCGTCGTAGTCCGGATCGGAGTCTGCAACTCGACTCCGTGAAGTCGGAATCGCTAGTAATCGTAGATCAGAATGCTACGGTGAATACGTTCCCGGGCCTTGTACACACCGCCCGTCACACCATGGGAGTGGGTTGCAAAAGAAGTAGGTAGCTTAACCTTCGGGAGGGCGCTTACCACTTTGTGATTCATGACTGGGGTGAAGTCGTAACAAGGTAACCGTAGGGGAACCTGCGGTTGGATCACCTCCTTACCTGAAAGATACGAACTTGCGTAGTGCTCACACAGATTGTCTGATAGATGTAAAGAAGCAAGGCGTCTTGCGAGTGAGACTTCAGTGTCCCCTTCGTCTAGAGGCCCAGGACACCGCCCTTTCACGGCGGTAACAGGGGTTCGAATCCCCTAGGGGACGCCACTTGCTGGTTTGTGAGTGAAAGTCGCCGACCTCAATATCTCAAAACTGACTTAATCAGTCACGTTTGAGATATTTGCTCTTTAAAAATCCGGAACAAGCTGAAAATTGAAACGACACACTGTTTCCTTTCTCCGTAATAAGAAAGGAAGTGAAGTGTGTTCGAGTCTCTCAAATTTTCACGACACCGATTGTGTCTCACGAGACACCTTCGGGTTGTGAGGTTAAGCGACTAAGCGTACACGGTGGATGCCCTGGCAGTCAGAGGCGATGAAGGACGTGCTAATCTGCGATAAGCGTCGGTAAGGTGATATGAACCGTTATAACCGACGATTTCCGAATGGGGAAACCCAGTGTGATTCGTCACACTATCGTTAAGTGAATACATAGCTTAACGAAGCGAACCGGGGGAACTGAAACATCTAAGTACCCCGAGGAAAAGAAATCAACCGAGATTCCCCCAGTAGCGGCGAGCGAACGGGGAGCAGCCCAGAGTCTGAATCAGTTTGTGTATTAGTGGAAGCGTCTGGAAAGTCGCAGGGTACAGGGTGATACTCCCGTACACAAAAATACACATGCTGTGAACTCGAAGAGTAGGGCGGGACACGTGGTATCCTGTCTGAATATGGGGGGACCATCCTCCAAGGCTAAATACTCCTGACTGACCGATAGTGAACCAGTACCGTGAGGGAAAGGCGAAAAGAACCCCGGCGAGGGGAGTGAAACAGAACCTGAAACCGTGTACGTACAAGCAGTGGGAGCCTCTTTATGGGGTGACTGCGTACCTTTTGTATAATGGGTCAGCGACTTATATTCTGTAGCAAGGTTAACCGTATAGGGGAGCCGCAGGGAAACCGAGTCTTAACTGGGCGTTAAGTTGCAGGGTATAGACCCGAAACCCGGTGATCTAGCCATGGGCAGGTTGAAGGTTGGGTAACACTAACTGGAGGACCGAACCGACTAATGTTGAAAAATTAGCGGATGACTTGTGGCTGGGGGTGAAAGGCCAATCAAACCGGGAGATAGCTGGTTCTCCCCGAAAGCTATTTAGGTAGCGCCTCGTGAACTCATCTTCGGGGGTAGAGCACTGTTTCGGCTAGGGGGCCATCCCGGCTTACCAACCCGATGCAAACTACGAATACCGAAGAATGTTATCACGGGAGACACACGGCGGGTGCTAACGTCCGTCGTGAAGAGGGAAACAACCCAGACCGCCAGCTAAGGTCCCAAAGTCATGGTTAAGTGGGAAACGATGTGGGAAGGCACAGACAGCCAGGATGTTGGCTTAGAAGCAGCCATCATTTAAAGAAAGCGTAATAGCTCACTGGTCGAGTCGGCCTGCGCGGAAGATGTAACGGGGCTAAACCATGCACCGAAGCTGCGGCAGCGACGCTTATGCGTTGTTGGGTAGGGGAGCGTTCTGTAAGCCGTCGAAGGTGGCCTGTGAGGGCTGCTGGAGGTATCAGAAGTGCGAATGCTGACATAAGTAACGATAAAGCGGGTGAAAAGCCCGCTCGCCGGAAGACCAAGGGTTCCTGTCCAACGTTAATCGGGGCAGGGTGAGTCGACCCCTAAGGCGAGGCCGAAAGGCGTAGTCGATGGGAAACAGGTTAATATTCCTGTACTCGGTGTTACTGCGAAGGGGGGACGGAGAAGGCTATGTTGGCCGGGCGACGGTTGTCCCGGTTTAAGCATGTAGGCGGGAAGTTTAGGTAAATCCGGACTTCTGTATAACGCTGAGGTGTGACGACGAGGCACTACGGTGCTGAAGTGACAAATGCCCTGCTTCCAGGAAAAGCCTCTAAGCATCAGGTAACATCAAATCGTACCCCAAACCGACACAGGTGGTCAGGTAGAGAATACCAAGGCGCTTGAGAGAACTCGGGTGAAGGAACTAGGCAAAATGGTGCCGTAACTTCGGGAGAAGGCACGCTGTCGGTAAGTGAAACCCCTCGCGGGTGGAGCTGAAGGCAGTCGAAGATACCAGCTGGCTGCAACTGTTTATTAAAAACACAGCACTGTGCAAACACGAAAGTGGACGTATACGGTGTGACGCCTGCCCGGTGCCGGAAGGTTAATTGATGGGGTTAAGCGCAAGCTGAAGCTCTTGATCGAAGCCCCGGTAAACGGCGGCCGTAACTATAACGGTCCTAAGGTAGCGAAATTCCTTGTCGGGTAAGTTCCGACCTGCACGAATGGCGTAATGATGGCCAGGCTGTCTCCACCCGAGACTCAGTGAAATTGAAATCGCTGTGAAGATGCAGTGTACCCGCGGCAAGACGGAAAGACCCCGTGAACCTTTACTATAGCTTGACACTGAACACTGGTCCTTGATGTGTAGGATAGGTGGGAGGCTTTGAAGCGAGGACGCCAGTTCTTGTGGAGCCAACCTTGAAATACCACCCTTTAATGGCTGGTGTTCTAACGTAGACCCGTGATCCGGGTTGCGGACAGTGTCTGGTGGGTAGTTTGACTGGGGCGGTCTCCTCCTAAAGCGTAACGGAGGAGCACGAAGGTTAGCTAATCACGGTCGGACATCGTGAGGTTAGTGCAAAGGCATAAGCTAGCTTGACTGCGAGAGTGACGGCTCGAGCAGGTGCGAAAGCAGGTCTTAGTGATCCGGTGGTTCTGAATGGAAGGGCCATCGCTCAACGGATAAAAGGTACTCCGGGGATAACAGGCTGATACCGCCCAAGAGTTCATATCGACGGCGGTGTTTGGCACCTCGATGTCGGCTCATCACATCCTGGGGCTGAAGTAGGTCCCAAGGGTATGGCTGTTCGCCATTTAAAGTGGTACGCGAGCTGGGTTTAGAACGTCGTGAGACAGTTCGGTCCCTATCTGCCGTGGGCGCTGGAGAATTGAGGGGGGCTGCTCCTAGTACGAGAGGACCGGAGTGGACGCATCACTGGTGTTCGGGTTGTCATGCCAATGGCATTGCCCGGTAGCTAAATGCGGAAAAGATAAGCGCTGAAAGCATCTAAGCGCGAAACTTGCCCCGAGATGAGTTCTCCCTGAGCCTTTAAGGCTCCTGAAGGAACGTTGAAGACGACGACGTTGATAGGCTGGGTGTGTAAGCGTAGCGATACGTTGAGCTAACCAGTACTAATGATCCGTGAGGCTTAACCTTACAACACCGAAGGTGTTTTGTTTGAGAGACAGAGATTTAATTTTCAGCTGAATTCCGGAATTTAAGTTGATGGTTATACAGAAGTATAACGGTCGATGAAACAGAATATGCCTGGCGGCACTAGCGCGGTGGTCCCACCTGACCCCATGCCGAACTCAGAAGTGAAACGCCGTAGCGCCGATGGTAGTGTGGGGTCTCCCCATGCGAGAGTAGGGAACTGCCAGGCTCCAAATTAAAGCGTGCTGATATGGCTCAGTTGGTAGAGCGCACCCTTGGTAAGGGTGAGGTCCCCAGTTCGACTCTGGGTATCAGCACCAGTTTTTAGGTTAAAGT
This sequence comes from Buttiauxella gaviniae, assembly GCF_040786275.1. NCBI lineage: Bacteria > Pseudomonadati > Pseudomonadota > Gammaproteobacteria > Enterobacterales > Enterobacteriaceae > Buttiauxella > Buttiauxella gaviniae. Next base: position 1,476,927 of record NZ_JBFMVT010000002.1, on the reverse strand, counting down.
TCGGCGCTAGATAAAGAATTTGCCTGGCGGCAGTAGCGCGGTGGTCCCACCTGACCCCATGCCGAACTCAGAAGTGAAACGCCGTAGCGCCGATGGTAGTGTGGGGTCTCCCCATGCGAGAGTAGGGAACTGCCAGGCTTCAAATAAACAAAAAGGCCATCCGAAAGGATGGCCTTTTTGTTTTGGTGTTTTTCAAAAAGGAAAGGCCACTTTAGTGACCTTTAGTTTTAAATATCAATGAATAACCTGAGACAGAAACGCTCTGGTACGTTCTGACTTAGGGTGAGCAAAGAACTCATCAGGAGCTGCTTGCTCAACAATTTCCCCACGGTCCATAAAGATCACTCTATCTGCTACGGTTCGCGCAAATCCCATTTCATGTGTTACACACAGCATTGTCATACCAGATTCAGCCAGACCAATCATGGTATCGAGTACTTCTTTTACCATCTCGGGATCAAGAGCAGAAGTCGGTTCATCGAACAACATAATCTTTGGTTTCATGCATAACGATCGAGCGATAGCGACACGTTGTTGTTGGCCACCGGATATTTGACCGGGGAATTTATGGGCGTGCTCCGCGATACGAACTCTTTCCAGATAATGCATGGCTAACGCTTCGGCTTCTTTCTTTGGCATTTTACGTACCCAAATTGGTGCCAGGGTACAATTTTGTAAGACTGTCAGATGCGGGAAAAGGTTAAAATGCTGGAACACCATCCCAACCTCCGTCCTTACTTTTTCTATATTGCGTAAGTCATCGTTAAGCTCTGTTCCATCAACAATAATTCGTCCTTGTTGATGCTCTTCAAGGTGGTTAATACAACGTATTGTTGTGGACTTACCGGATCCAGAAGGGCCGCACAGTACAATACGCTCGCCTTGTTTTACCTTCAGGTTAATATTTTTTAGTACGTGAAACTGCCCATACCATTTGTTCACATTTTCCAACATGATCATCGCATCAGCGGGTTGCAATGTAATTTGACTCATTTATTCATCCTCAATGCGGTGCTCGTCCGGTGTTAAAACGCTTCTCAAGATGTTGGCTATAGCGCGACATACTGAAACAGAAAATCCAATAAATAAGAGCGGCAAAGACATAGCCTTCGGTCGACATACCGAGCCATGCAGGGTCAACCGTGGCCTGTTGTACGCTGCTAAAGAGATCAAACAGGCCAATAATGATCACCAAGCTGGTATCTTTAAAGAGGGCAATAATCGTGTTAACCAGGCCTGGAATAACCATTTTCAGGGCTTGCGGTAAGATAACTAGCCCTTGAGTTTTCCAGTATCCCAACGCCAGCGATTCTGCTGCTTCATATTGTCCTTTTGGTAAAGCCTGCAAACCCCCACGTACTACTTCAGCCACGTAAGCCGACTGGAATAAAATGACCCCGACCAGCGCGCGGATTAATTTATCAATGCTTGTGCCTTCAGAGAGAAATAGCGGTAACATCACTGATGACATAAACAGCACGGTAATCAGCGGTACGCCGCGCCAGAACTCGATAAATATCACCGACAAGATTCTGACGACTGGCATTGTTGAGCGACGCCCTAATGCCAGTAAAATCCCCAGCGGCAAAGCACCGGCAATCCCCACCGAAGCAATAATCAACGTTAGAGTTAACCCGCCCCACTGACGTGTTTCGACGCGCTCCAGCCCCAAAAATCCACCGTATAACAGCCCCCAAACTATCAGCGGGTAGATAACAGCCCATGCGGCGATATAACGCCCCCGCCTCGGCATGGCATTCCAGAACATGGGAATAATGGATGTCAGGCCAATAATGAGGGCGAGATTAATTCGCCAGCGCTGATCGTGCGGATAAAGCCCATACATAAACTGTCCAAAACGTGTGTGGATAAACACCCAACATGCACCTTCTTTGGTGCAGTCTGCTCGGCTGTCACCAATCCAGTTCGCCTGGAAAATCGTCCAGTTTAATAAGGGTGGAATTAACTCCCACATCATCCATATGCAGAAAATGGTCAGTAAACTGTTAGACCAGCTGGAAAAGAGATTCCTACGAATCCATTGCATCGCCCCTGAGCGAATTACCTTTGGGGGCGCTTGATGTGACATCAATGCTTTAGTCATCATATTTCCTTAGCGCTCAATCAGGGCAATTCGTCTGTTATAGATATTCATCAGTAACGAAATCGTCAGGCTAATAATCAGATAGACCGACATGGTTATGGCAATGGTTTCAATTGCCTGACCGGTCTGGTTTAGAACCGTGCCTGCAAATAGTGAAACCATATCCGGATAACCGATAGCAGCTGCCAGAGATGAGTTCTTCACAATATTGAGATACTGACTGGTGAGCGGAGGAATGATCACGCGCATTGCTTGCGGGATGATGACCTGTCGCAATGTGACCGGGTTCGGTATCCCTAAAGAACGTGCCGCTTCATGTTGGCCGTGAGGTACCGATTGGATACCGGCACGAATGATTTCGGCGATAAATGCGGAGGTATATACCGACAAAGCCAGAGTGAGTGCTGCGAGCTCTGGAATCAACACCATACCGCCACGGAAGTTAAAGCCGCGTAATGCCGGTACATCCCAATGCAATGCCGCACCGAAAACCCACTGAGCAAACATGGGTAATAAGATCAGCAACGTTAAAGCATAAGGCCAGGAACGGCGCAGTTGTCCGGTTTTGATTTGATGCATTTTGTTATAGCGAAACAAACCCGCAGAGACGATCAATGCCAGAACAATCGCGGCAACAAATGCCAGAGCTCCTTCGCCGATTTGTGGAGAAGGAATATAAAGTCCGCGGTTACTCACAAAGAGAAGATCGAAGGCATTGACCGCCTGACGGGGACCCGGCAGGTTACGCAATACCGCAAAATACCAAAAGAAAATCTGCAATAGAGGCGGAATATTGCGGAACGTCTCAATGTAGAACGTAGAAAGTTTGCGTAGTAACCAGTTATCAGACAGGCGAGCCAGACCGAGAAAGAACCCGATAAATGAAGCGAATACGATACACAGCGCAGAAACCAATAAGGTATTCAGCAGACCGACGACGAACACGCGGCCGTACGTATCGCCCTGTTCGTAATCGATAAGATGCTGAACGATACCGAAACCCGCGCTGCGGTCGAGAAATGCAAAACCTGAGGTAATGCCACGATTGCTAAGGTTGGTGACGGTATTGTGTATCAGGTAAATAGCGATGCCAACGACAACGACGACGGCGATAATCTGATACAGCCAGGCGCGAACCGCTGGATTAGAAAAGGATATATCACCTTTTAAGAGTGGGCGGCGATGGGACATAAGCGAACCTCAGTAATATAAACTCTAACCCTGGGCACTACCGCAGTAGTGCCCATTTCTGATGTATCGCTTAGCGAACCGGTGGTGCGTATTGGATCCCGCCTTTGTTCCACAGATTATTTTGCCCACGTTTGATCTTCAAAGGACTTTCGGATCCAACGTTATGTTCGAAGATTTCAGCATAGTTACCGACTTGTTTGACGATGTTGTAAGCCCATTTATTATCAAGTTTTAGATCTTTACCAAAATCACCCTCTTTCCCTAACAGGTGGCCCATATCAGGCGTTGTTGGATTGGCCGCCATCTGATCAACGTTTTTCGAGTCCACCCCCATCTCTTCGGCATTCAGCATAGCGAACAGCGTCCAACGCACGATGGAGAACCATTCCTCATCACCACGGCGAACGACCGGCCCCAGAGGCTCTTTCGAGATGACTTCCGGCAGAACAATCCATTCATCTGGTTTGCTTAGTTTAATGCGCAGGGCATAGAGCTGAGACTGATCCGAGGCGAGGGTATCGCAGCGCCCAGATTCGAGTGCTTTGGCAGATTCATCGGAACGATCAAAGGTTACCGGCGTGTATTTCATATTGTTTGCTTTGAAGTAGTCAGCCACGTTCAACTCAGTATCCGTACCCGCCTGAATACAAACCGTTGCGCCATCCAGTTCCTTAGCACTCTTCAAATCTGCTTTATTGTGCGTCAGGAAGCCGATACCGTCATAATATGTGACGCCGGTAAACACCATACCCATACCGGCATCGCGTGAAGATGTCCATGTGGTATTACGCGACAGAATGTCCACTTCACCGGATTGAAGTGCGGTAAAACGCTCTTTCGCTGTCAGGGGTGTATATTTAACTTTCGAGGCATCCCCAAATACCGCAGCAGCGACGCCGCGGCAAACATCCACATCAATACCGGTAAATTTGCCGTTTGCATCGGCATAAGAAAAACCAGGCAAGCCATCACTTATCCCGCATTGCACGAAGCCTTTCTTTTTAACCGCGTCAAATGTAGTGCCAGCATGAGCCTGGTTTACAACCGCGAATAATGCACCGGCAGCGACCAGAGTGGAGATCAATGTCTTTTTCATAATGCATCCTGTGTGGCGAAATTATCGTTATAAGTGTTGGCGTCCGAGTGGCGCCGTTTTTCCTGTCTGCGGCATCTGCCTGTCTGGTTAAAGCAAACGGAGTGCCAAGATTGCGAGAGACAGTGTGCGTGCACCTCTCGTCACAGTAAGCAGAGTGTAGACAGTAAAAATGGCTCTCAGCGCCCCGCAAAGGTGCAAAACTGAAACCTACGCCACATTTCAGCGCAAAAAAGTTTCAGTTTTTGATCATGTTAAAAGAAGTAATTTCGTGGGGGAAAATTAGCCTGAATACTATTCAGATTGGAATGTGAAAGTGATCACGACTACTGCTGCAATAAAACAAACGTAGAAAGAATGGAGTGATTTGTTTCACGCTAAAATTTTGTTGGTTTCAAGGAGGTTGCACTCAAATGATGCAAACAAACTCCTTTCGCGCATCAAATAAAAAAGCGCGCCTCATAAGGGCGCGCTTTTTCAAAGTGGTGGTACTTATTTAGTTAAAGCAACGATACCCAAGGTTAAACCCGCAATGGCAGCGGCCCCACCGGCAATAGCGCCTGCGGTTTCCCAGTTATCCTGAGTAGTGCCTTTCATACAGGTATTGGTGTGCACCAAACGACCCTGGTCATCATAGACTGGAACGCAAGGTGAATTGGTTGCACAGCCAGCCAGAAGTGTAGAAAGCAACGCAGCGGCAATAAGCTTTTTCATTTGGAACCTCGTTAACGCAAACTCCGGTCAGGGATAACTCGTGTATTAAAGTAAAGAGGTACCTTAAAACCTGTTCCGGTGTGAATAAGCTGATTTTATCACCGGGGGGTGGATTAAGAGGAGAGAGGAATAATTGCAATTCATGTGCTGTGTAAACAAAGTGGAGAAAAGTGAACAAAGGGCAAAGGAGTGTGGAGAGAAAGTGAAGTGACGCATTTTCAGATAACCGAGCCGTGTCACAACTATAAAAAAGCGTGCATGACCAAGAGTAGTAACCATTCAAGCCATATGGTTAACTGGTAAGCGTCGATGCATGCTACAGACTCGTTTAATACATGGTTAATTTAAGGATAAGAATATGCCAGCTGTCATTGAAAAAGCATTGGATTATATTGGCGGTATGAACACATCTGCATCAACGCCACATTCTATGGATGAGAGTACAGCTAAGGGAATATTTAAGTACCTGAAAGCGCTAGGTGTACCTGCTAGTGCAGAAGATGTTACAGCGCGGGCTACTAAGGAAGGATGGAATATTGAATTCACAAAAAAAGTGGCTGGGTGGGCTGAAAAAATCGACTCCGGCGAACGTGTTCTTATTAAAAATCCTGAATACTTTTCTTCGTATATGCAGGAGCAGCTCCGGGCACTAGTACAAGCTGAACATGCGCATACCGATTAAGTTTTACGGATGCATGCTCTTTTCAATCGATCGTCTTTATTCGGAAGTTAGTTTCTCACCTGATGTATCACGAATATTAAAAAAGGCGCTTCCCCATGCCGAGTAGCGCCTTTTTAAACAACAACTTAACTGATTAATATCAGTTCATGCCGTATTTTTTCAATTTCTTACGCAGCGTGCCACGGTTGATGCCCATCATCAGGGCAGCGCGGGTTTGGTTGCCACGGGTGTATTGCATCACCATGTCCAACAATGGCTGCTCTACTTCAGCCAATACCAGCTCATACAGATCATTAACATCTTGACCATTCAGTTGAGCAAAATAGTTCTTCAGTGCCTGTTTCACGGAGTCACGCAGAGGTTTTTGGGTAACCTGATCCTGTGAGTTAACGGTGGAAACGGTTAGTACGTCAGAATTTACGCGTTGTTCGAACATAGTTCTGTCAGCTCTTTATTTCTAATTACGCAAGATTTTCGAAGTATGCCTCCAACGCCTCAAGCTGTTCGCTTGCATCCTCAATGGCGTTGAATGTGCGCCGAAACTGGTCATTTGGAGCGTGTTCCTGTAAGTACCAGGAAACGTGTTTGCGAGCAATTCGGTATCCCTTTGCATGGCCATAAAAACCATGAAGTTCCCGAATGTGTCCACAAAGTAAGCGCTTCACCTCTGCCAGAGGCAGTGGAGGAAGCAACTCTCCAGTGTCCAGATAATACTGGATTTCCCGAAAGATCCAGGGTCTTCCCTGAGCTGCACGTCCTATCATCAGAGCATCAGCCCCTGTATAGTCAAGCACAGCTCTGGCTTTAAGCGGGTCAGTAATGTCACCATTCGCGATTACCGGAATGGAAACTTTCTGCTTAACTGCCCGAATGCTGTCGTATTCAGCATCACCCTGAAATAAACAGGCGCGTGTGCGTCCATGAATTGTCAGAGCCTGAATGCCACAGTCTTCAGCCAGTTGGGCAATCTCTTCACAGTTACGGTGCGCCGTATCCCAGCCTGTGCGAATCTTCAACGTAACGGGTACGTCAACTGCGTTAATGACCGTCGTCAGGATAGACTTCACCAGGCTTGGGTATTGCAGCAGAGCGGAGCCCGCCAGTTTACGATTCACTTTCTTAGCCGGGCATCCCATATTGATATCAATAATCTGGGCGCCATTAGCCACGTTAATGCGTGCGGCCTCTGCCATCTCATCAGGATCGCTCCCGGCGATTTGCACGGTGCGGATACCTGGTTCATTCACGTGCACCATTCGTAAACGTGATTTATCACTCGCCCAAACTTCAGGGTTAGAGGACATCATCTCGGAAACGGTTAACCCGGCTCCCATTTCGTAACACAGCGTCCTGAATGGTCTGTCAGTGATACCAGCCATAGGTGCTGCGATTAGTCGATTTCTGAGCTGGTGGTGTCCGATGTGCATGAGTTAAGAAATGACCATTCATACCTGCAAGGCGGCGTATATTACGCATTTTTTACACGAGATGAAAGGACAAACTTTGAACAATCAGATGTTGTAGATCAATGAATCATTATCCAGAGAATAAAATGAAAATTATTTATATTAATTTTCATTTAGTTACCTGTTTTTGGTTAATATTTGCTCTATTGGTTTTTAGTGAAATTTGACAGCAATTAACCGCAAAATAAGCAGTAAGCGCCAGATAAATTGCTGTTTTGTTCACCTATTTTAGTGTTTTTCTGAGAGCTGCATCCCATTTTGCCGAGTGAAAAGAGAGGCGTTTTCCGTAAAGGGAACGGAATGAAATGTGGGGTAAAAAGGGTTTTATTCAGCGACAACATGGCCCGAAGGCCATGTTGTTTTAGACGGTGGGATTAACGTTTATGACCGGTAATACGGCACCATTCTTCTTTTTCAGCGACAGGGTCGAGAGTAAATTTATCCTGATACGCCTCACAAACACTTTCAGCCTGGCTTGCCAGTACACCAGAAAGCCCCAGGAAACCGCCCTGTACAGGCAGCACGCTGATTAACGGCGCGAGTTCACGTAATGGGCCTGCAAGGATGTTAGCGACGACAACATCGGCGCTCATGGCTTCTGGCTGGTCTTTTGGTAAATAGAGTTCAAGGCGATCGGAAACGCCATTGCGCTGCGCGTTATCACGGCTGGCCTGAATCGCTTGTGGATCGATATCAATACCAATCGCTTTGGCTGCGCCCAATTTCAGTGCGGCAATCGCGAGAATGCCGGAGCCGCAGCCGAAATCAATTACCGTTTTGCCAGCCAGATCCAGGCCATCAAGCCATTCCAGGCACAGCGAAGTAGTTGGGTGAGTGCCGGTACCAAATGCAAGGCCCGGGTCAAGCATCACGTTTACGGCGTTTTCATCCGGAACATCACGCCAGCTTGGGCAGATCCACAAACGTTGACCAAAGCGCATTGGGTGGAAGTTGTCCATCCATTCACGTTCCCAGTCTTTGTCTTCAAGCTGTTCAATTCTATGGTGGAAACCGACGCTGAGCAGTGGGCAGTTTTCGAGAATTGCCACGACTTCTTTCATATCCGTTTCAGCGTCATACAGTCCAATGACATCGGTATCGCCCCATAAACGGGTTTCGCCTGGCAGCGGCTCGAATACCGGTGTGTCATGGGTGTCCTGAAAGGTAACGGAAACCGCACCGCTTTCGATCAGTGCATCGCCGAGCTCTTCAGCGCTCCCACCGGTAGTATTAATTTTCAGTTGAATCCATGGCATAGCGAAACTCTTTATTTATCAGTAGTTGAAACGAGTGCTGGAACAGGAAGCGGCTGACCAAAACGGTTGCCCACCAGGAACGCCAGCAAACTTAGTAATAGCGACGGTACGATAGGGTGGAAGTCTAGTGGCTGGAGTTTGAAACTCGCCAGCACCGCATACAGTCCACCACCGACAATCATTGCACTCAGCGCCCCGGCAGCATTGGCGCGTTCCCAATACAGGCCCAACACCAACGGCCACAGGAACACGGCTTCAAGCCCACCAAACGCCAGTAAATTCAGCCAGATAATCATTTCCGGTGGGCGCCAGGCCGCGAGCAGCAATAATGCCCCCAGCACCAGGGTGATCACGGATGACATCCTCTTCAGACGCTTTTCATTGTGGATCTGTTCCGGACGCATATTCAGATAAAGATCTTTGACGATCGTAGCTGAAGATTGCAGCAATTGGGCGTTGATTGTCGACATAATGGCGGCCATCGGGGCGGCGAGGAAAATGCCCGCCGCGACCGGCGGTAAAACGGTGACCATTAATGTTGGAATAACCAAATCAGGGACTTTCAGATCAGGGATAACCGCGCGGCCTAATGCTCCCGCCAGGTGCATACCTAGCATCAGAATAGCGACCACAATCGTGCCGAGAATAATTCCGCGGTGTACGGCTTTGCTATCTTTATACGAGATACAACGCACTGCGGTATGAGGCAAACCAATCACCCCAAAGCAGACCAGCACCCAGAATGAAGTCATAAACGTCGGAGACAGAATGTTATCCGCACCCTGCGGCGAAACCAGTTTAGGATCGATATGCTGAAGTTTATCAACCGCGCTATGCAAACCACCCGCAGCATGAACGATGCCAACCAGCAGCAAAATCGTGCCGATTAACATCACCATTCCCTGCATGGCATCGTTGAGAACGCTGGCTCGGAAGCCACCAAATGCGGTGTACAGCGCAATACTGATACCAAAAATCAACAGGCCTGTTTCGTAAGGAATACCGGCGGCGGTTTCCAGCAGTCGCGCTCCGCCAATAAACTGGACGGTCATTGCGCCCACAAAAGCGACCAGCAGGCTCACACTCGCCAGCCACACCAGTAAACGGCTTTGATAGCGGGCATACAGCATGTCATTCAAGGTAACGGCGTTATAGCGACGGGCAAGAATGGCAAACTTTTTACCTAAAATACCCAGCGACAACCAAACCGCCGGAAGCTGAATCATCGCCAGCAGAACCCAGCCAAGACCGTATTTATATGCCGCCCCTGGCCCACCAATAAATGAGCTTGCGCTGATGTAGGTAGCGGTGAGTGTCATCGCTAACACGAAGCCACCCATTGAACGGCTGCCAAGGAAATATTCGTTGAGGAAATTACCCGTAGTGCGGCGCCTCATGGCGTACATTGAAATACCGAATACCACCAACAAATACGCCACCAGAGGCAATATAACTTCAAGCTGCATGATCATCCTCCAGAGGAATGTCACGGAAGATAAACCGAACCATTGCCCAGCACAGCAAAATGAACAGCAACGGTACCAGCAGGCATGCCATTTCAAACCAGTGCGGCAGGCCGGTTGGGCCGATCTCATTACCAGGTAAGTAAGCAGCCACTAACCATGCTGCAAGATAGAAAAGAGTCAGCCAAAGCGCCCAGCGGGCTTCTTTATGGGCCTGAACAAAACGCGCGTCCATTATTATCCCTTGAGTTGGCGGAAAGCGGCGATTGTAACGCATAGCTGCGGGATGGGGATCAAAAAAGAAAAAGGCCGGAAAACCGGCCTTTTAAGCTGAAAACCTGAGAGAACTTAGTCCTGAAGACCCAGTTTCTTCTCCAGGTAGTGGATGTTTGTTCCACCGTGCTGGAAGTTTTCATCGTTCATGATGCGCGTTTGCAAATCAACGTTGGTTTTAATGCCATCGATGATCAGCTCAGCCAGAGCATTCTTCATACGAGCAATCGCAACTTCGCGGGTTTCACCGTAACAGATAAGCTTCGCGATCATTGAGTCGTAGTACGGAGGAACAGTGTAGCCGGAATAGATATGCGATTCCCAACGTACACCAAAACCACCCGGCACGTGGCAACGAGTAATTTTGCCCGGGCTTGGCAGGAAGGTATTCGGATCTTCGGCGTTAATACGGCATTCAACCGCATGACCGCGAACCTGAACATCTTCTTGCTTAATAGACATTGGCTGCCCAGCTGCAATGCGCAGTTGTTCTTTAATCAGATCAACACCGGTAATCATTTCTGTTACCGGATGCTCAACCTGAATACGGGTGTTCATCTCGATAAAGTAGAACTCACCGTTTTCGAACAGGAACTCAAAGGTACCAGCACCGCGATAGTTGATGTCGATACACGCTTTGGAGCAGCGCTCACCGATGAATTTACGCAGTTCAGGCGTGATGCCTGGCGCTGGCGCTTCTTCAACAACTTTCTGGTGACGACGCTGCATAGAGCAGTCACGTTCAGCCAGATAAATCGCGTTACCCTGGCCATCAGCAAGAACTTGAATCTCGATGTGGCGTGGGTTTTCCAGGTACTTCTCCATATAGACCATGTCGTTGTTGAAAGCAGCTTTTGCTTCCGCACGGGTCATATTAATGGATTGTTCCAGGTCGGCATCGCTACGTACAACGCGCATACCACGACCGCCGCCGCCGCCGGACGCTTTGATAATCACCGGGTAGCCAATGCGTTTAGCATGGGCACGGTTTTTATCCATATCGTCATTCAGCGGGCCGTCAGAACCTGGTACACAAGGTACGCCAGCTTTCTTCATCGCATTGATCGCAGAAACTTTATCGCCCATCAGACGAATAGTTTCAGCGCGCGGGCCAATGAAGATAAAGCCTGAACGCTCAACTTGCTCAGCAAAGTTGGCGTTTTCAGACAAGAAGCCATAACCCGGGTGAATCGCTACTGCACCAGTAATTTCTGCCGCAGAGATGATTGCCGGGATATTCAGATAGCTTTTCACGGATGGAGCCGGGCCGATACATACGGTTTCATCCGCCAGCAATACGTGTTTTAGATCGCGATCCGCAGTGGAGTGCACAGCGACAGTCTTGATGCCCAGCTCTTTACAGGCACGAAGAATACGCAGAGCAATCTCGCCACGGTTAGCGATGACAATTTTATCCAGCATGTTCGCCTCGTTACTCGATGACGACCAGCGGCTCGTCAAATTCAACCGGTTGGCCATTCTCAACCAGGATGGCTTTCACCACACCGGCTTTGTCAGCTTCGATTTGGTTCATCATTTTCATTGCTTCAACGATGCACAGAGTGTCGCCAACGTTTACTTTTTGGCCAACTTCAACAAATGCTTTAGCATCCGGGCTTGGGGTGCGGTAGAAAGTACCGACCATTGGGGAACGCACGATGTGACCACTGACTTCAGCAGCAACTGGCGCTTCCATTACTGGTGTTGCGGCAGGGGCAACAGCGCCAGCCAGGGTTGGCTGCTGCTGGTACATTGGAGCTGCATAAGCCTGTTGCATCATCGGGAAACCCGTGTTTGCCGGTGCGCGGCTGATGCGTACAGACTCTTCGCCTTCAGAAATTTCCAGTTCGGAGATGCCTGATTCTTCAACCAGCTCGATCAGTTTTTTAATCTTACGAATATCCATGAGTGGGTTCCGTACTCTTGTTTAGATGGATTTTGACAAACGTTTTACCGCTGTCTGTAGTGCATATGAATAGCCGTCAGCGCCTAATCCGCAGATGACACCAACCGCTTTATCAGAAAGATATGAATGATGACGGAAGGGTTCACGCGCATGCACATTGCTGAGATGGATCTCGATAAACGGAATATCTACCGCTAACAAGGCATCACGCAGTGCAACGCTCGTATGCGTAAACGCGGCCGGATTAATCAGAATAAAATCGACAGTGTCTTTAGCCTGATGAATTCGGTCGATCAACGCATATTCCGCATTGGATTGCAGGTGACTTAACGAGACATTTAGCTGCTTTGCTTCATCTTCGAGCGAGTTAACAATTTGGGTTAACGTCTGCGTGCCGTACTTCTCAGGCTCACGTGTGCCCAGCATATTAAGGTTCGGACCATTCAAAAGCAAAATGTGAAAATTAGCTGACATCGTGCTGCCATCTCCTGCAATTTGTAGGTAATTTACAAAATATACCTAAGTTGCTCGGTTGTCACCTTCAGAGCCAGAAAATGGCCTGTCAGAAAAACCAAAGTCGCACATTATAACGATTTCGTAGCATTTGGCAGCTAAATACTGGTCTTATCAGGGAAGATGATCAACCGATATCCTTTTCAGGGGAATGGTTGATCACTTTTCTGCGGGGAAGAACACATATCTGGTGTTATCGCAGCCACTGGCGAAACTTCTTGTGGCGCAAGGCCAAAAGGATGACTGCCCCTGCCGCATAAAACAGTGGCTGAGGGGAGATTATCTTCACTGACCAGAGGTAATGAATCGGTGCCAGAATCGCCACAAGATAGACGAAGTTATGCAGTTTTTGCCAGCGCGTGCCTAATTTTCGCTGTAAAGCTTGGGTGGATGTTGCTGCCAATGATAGCAGCACCAGCCAACTGATTATTCCTAAAGTTAAATAGGGGCGCGTCACCAATTCTTGGCCAAGTAGCGCCAGATTATTGATGCCCAACTCCAGCGTGGCATAACTGATTAAATGAAGTGTCGCCCACGCAAAGCACCATAATCCCAGCAGGCGGCGGGTGCGAATCAACAGCGGTTGCTTCCCATAACGGGCTAAAGGCGTAACTAAAAGCGTTGCCAGCAATAACTTCAACGCCATCCTGCCAGTAAAATGCTGAATATCTTTGGCGGGATCGGCGCTTAACAGCCCCTGGCTTGCGGCATAAAATAACCAGACAAACGGCAAAAAGGCAGCCAGATGCAGCACTACTTTCAGGAATGTGACCTGTTTCGCTGTTAATCTCACTTTAGAAATTCTCCTTCAGATTCAAACCGCGATAAAGCGATGCAACCTGATCGGCATAGCCATTAAACAGCAATGTTGGCTGGCGCTTCACATCAAGCACGCCGCCCGCACCGATAAATCGTTCAGTGGCCTGCGACCAGCGCGGATGATCAACATGCGGATTTACGTTGGCATAAAACCCATATTCGTCAGGCGCGGCCATATTCCAGGTTGTCGGGGGCAGTTCACGTACCAGTTTGATACTGACAATCGACTTTATTCCTTTAAAGCCGTACTTCCACGGAACGGTGAGACGTATCGGGGCACCGTTTTGTGGGGGTAATGCTTTGCCATAAACCCCAACGGTTAGCAGCGTCAGGGGATTCATTGCTTCATCAAGGCGTAACCCTTCAACATAGGGATACTTCAACCCACCGCCAATAAATCGATCTTTCTGTCCGGGCATTTGTTCCGGGTCGTAAAGCGTTTCAAAGGCGACGTATTTTGCATTGCTGGTGGGCTCAACCATCGCCAATAATTTGTGGAGCGGGAAGCCAATCCATGGGACAACCATCGACCAGGCCTCAACGCAGCGCATCCGATAAATACGCTGTTCAAGCGGGAATTTCTTGTACAAATCATCGAGATCAAGCGTGAGCGGTTTTGCAACTTCACCGCTAATACTGACTTTCCACGGATCGGTTTTCAGGCTACCGGCGTTGGCGGCAGGGTCGGCTTTATCAAGGCCAAATTCATAAAAGTTATTGTAGCCAGTGACTTTATCTTCTGGCGTCATAGTCAACTTTGCCTGCCACTGTTCAGGCTGGCTGAATTGCAAAGGCTTCCCAGACGGCGCGGGCGGCCTGTCGTTACCTTTAAACCAGGAGAGAATATCCGCCTGTGCCGTTTGAGGAAGTGTAAGGGCGGCCGCACTAATGCCTAGCGCTTTCAGCACCTGGCGACGTTTCAGCATAAAGACGGATTCGGGTGTGACATCGGCTTCGGTCAAGCAGTCGACCTTTTTCATCTTATTCTCCAGAGTGGCATTACAACCTAAGCATGACGGAGAACGGCTAACCCTGCGAATATGTCACAAAAAATTGAAACTTAAATGGGCTGTTTAAGGGGGTTAATCGCCATTGATGGGAAAAAGAGGGGGCGAAGTCTATACTTGAAAGCGTGTGTTTCAAGCTGGTTCTATACCACAAAGGGTGAGAATCCGTTCGTCACGTTTGCCAGACCCGCTCTTTTACTATGTAATGCCGCATCAGGTCAGGCAGGTCTATTTTCACCACACGGAGTTAACACAAGGATGCGATTAACGACGAAACTTTCTGCTTTTATGACGCTTCTGACCGGCCTCGCAATTTTTGTGACGCTCGTCGGCTGCTCATTAAGCTTCTTTAATGCTATGCATTATAAAGTGAATCAGCGTGTGGCGGCTGTTGCTACCATCATTGATAACGACCTGGTTTCAAGTTCCCCAGAAGAGCTTATCAATCGCCTCAACGAAGTGATGGTTCCCATTGATATCACCGAAGTCGATTTCAAAATAGGCGACAGCACGGTTTATCAACATCAACTGGCTCAAACCTATCGCATACTGGGAAATAGCTACAGTTTTCGCACCGTGACAATCGAACTGATGAAGCACCCCGGGATGTTTCTCAGCCTGACTTATCGCGATCCGGTATCGAATTACTACAACTCGCTTTTCACCACGATTCCCCTTTCTATCGCGGTCGGCATCATGCTTATCGTGCTGTTCTTTGCCATACGCTGGATGAAAAAGCAACTTGCCGGGCAAGAACTGCTGGAAAACCGCGCGCGACGCATTCTGAATGGAGAAAGAGGCGTTGATGTGCGAGGTTCGGTTCTGGAGTGGCCGCCGCAGGCCAGCAGCGCCCTTGATTTGCTGCTTTCAGATTTGCAAAACGCCAGCGATCAGCGCAGCAGAATGGATACCCTGATTCGTGCTTTCGCCGCGCAAGATGCAAAAACAGGCCTGAATAATCGACTTTTCTTTGATAACCAACTGGCCACCTTACTCGATGAGCAAGAGCAAGTTGGCGCGCACGGGGTAGTGATGATTATCCGGTTACCGGATTTTGAAACCCTGCATGAAACGTGGGGGCGCAATGCGGTCGAGGAATATTTATTTACCATTATTAATATGCTGTCGACATTTGTGATGCGTTATCCCGGCGCTTTACTGGCACGCTATTTCCGCAGCGATTTTGCCGTATTGTTACCGCACCGTACCTTAAAAGAAGCCGACAGCATCGCCAGCCAGTTACTCAATGCCGTGGATTCTCTGCCGCCGACGCGAATGTTGGACCGTAATGACATGATGCATATCGGTATTTGCGCGTGGCGTAGCGGGCAAACCAAAGAGCAGGTTATGGAAAACGCCGAAGTGGCGACCCGTAACGCAGCCCTGCAAGGGACAAACAATTGGTCTGTATATGACGATAGTTTGCCTGAAAAGGGGCGCGGTAATGTGAAATGGCGTACGCTCATTGAGCAAGTCCTGCAGCGCGGCGGCCCCCGTTTTTACCAGAAGCCGTCGGTGTTACGGAATGGTTATGTGCATCACCGTGAAATCATGTGTCGTATTTTTGACGGCGAGCAAGAAGTGCTCGCCGCTGAATACTTGCCGATGGTGAAACAGTTTGGTTTGTCAGAGCAATATGATCGACAAACCATTGCCCGTTTGTTGCCATTAGCAGGATTCTGGCCAGAAGAGACGTTAGCGATTCAAGTGTCGGTAGAATCTCTGATTCGGGCGCCGTTCCAGCGTTGGTTGCGTGATGCACTGATGCAATCCGAAAAATCACTTCGCAAGCGCATTCTTTTTGAACTTGCTGAGGCAGATGTTTGTCAACACATCAGCCGTTTACAGCCAGTGATTCGCCTGGTCAAAGCGTTGGGCGTTCGCATTGCGATTTCCCAGGCCGGTTTGACTGTCGTGAGCACCTCTTATATTAAAGAGTTGGATGTGGAATTAATAAAACTGCATCCAGGGCTTGTGCGCAACATTGAGAAACGAACCGAAAATCAGCTGTTTGTCCAGAGCCTGGTTGAGGCCTGTAACGGGACTCAGACGCAAGTTTTTGCGGTTGGTGTCAGGACGCGAAGTGAATGGCAGACACTGGTCGAGAAAGGCGTAGCGGGTGCTCAGGGGGATTTTTTTGCCGCCTCTCAACCGCTCGATAGCAACGTGAAAAAATATTCGCAAAGATATTCGGTTTAACCTGCCGTTTATAAATATTTCACGTAGAATAACGCGCGCTGCATCTCAAGGGGGCGAATACGCCTGCTGACCAGATTGTTGAAGCATGAAATGAACCCGGTTTGCTTCCTTACACTGTTCGTTTAATCTACAGCGTTTGTTTATTTCCTCTGCACCTCGAGGATAAACGTGCCGAAAGTGTAATGGTCGTAGTAAACTGCACAATTTTTCACCATTGCAGAACATTTTTGCGCCTTGTCGCTGCAATGAGTGGTTGGTAAAGTAAGCGGATTTTGTTTCCGCCCCAGCTTTCAGGATTATCCCTTAGTATGTTGAAAAAATTTCGTGGCATGTTTTCCAATGACCTGTCCATTGACCTGGGTACCGCGAATACCCTGATTTATGTAAAAGGACAAGGCATCGTACTGAATGAGCCATCCGTCGTGGCTATTCGCCAGGATCGTGCCGGTTCACCTAAAAGCGTTGCGGCCGTCGGCCATGATGCTAAACAGATGCTGGGTCGAACCCCTGGCAACATCGCAGCTATCCGTCCGATGAAAGATGGCGTTATCGCCGACTTCTTCGTGACCGAAAAAATGCTGCAGCACTTCATTAAGCAAGTGCATAGCAACAGCTTTATGCGTCCAAGCCCGCGTGTTCTGGTTTGTGTGCCAGTTGGCGCAACTCAGGTTGAACGTCGTGCAATTCGTGAATCTGCGCAAGGTGCAGGCGCTCGCGAAGTCTTCCTGATTGAAGAGCCAATGGCTGCGGCAATCGGTGCTGGCCTACCAGTTTCTGAAGCAACCGGTTCTATGGTTGTGGATATCGGCGGTGGTACTACCGAAGTTGCCGTTATCTCTCTGAACGGCGTGGTTTACTCTTCTTCCGTACGTATCGGTGGTGACCGCTTCGACGAAGCCATCATTAATTATGTGCGCCGTAACTACGGTTCATTGATTGGTGAAGCAACAGCTGAACGTATCAAACACGAAATCGGCTCTGCTTACCCTGGCGACGAAGTCCGTGAAATCGAAGTCCGTGGCCGTAACCTGGCTGAAGGTGTTCCGCGTGGCTTTACCCTGAACTCCAACGAAATCCTCGAAGCGCTGCAAGAGCCTTTAACGGGCATCGTGAGTGCCGTTATGGTTGCGCTGGAACAGTGCCCGCCAGAACTGGCTTCCGATATTTCTGAGCGTGGTATGGTTCTGACGGGCGGTGGCGCATTGCTGCGTAACCTTGACCGTCTGCTGATGGAAGAAACAGGCATTCCGGTAGTAGTTGCAGAAGATCCATTGACTTGCGTCGCCCGTGGCGGTGGTAAGGCACTGGAAATGATCGACATGCACGGCGGCGACTTGTTCAGCGAAGAGTAATCAGCCACACGTAAAAGGCAGTGAATATCACTGCCTTTTCCTTGCTGGCCCTGGAATACGCATAGCCTATGAAGCCAATTTTTAGCCGTGGCCCTTCGTTGCAGTTTCGCCTGATTCTGGCGGTGCTGGTGGCGATTGGTGTCATTATTGCCGATAGCCGTCTGGGTACGTTCAGTCAGATCCGAACGTATATGGATACTGCCGTCAGCCCTTTCTATTTTGTCTCAAATGGTCCCCGTGAATTGCTCGACAGCGTCTCGCAAACACTGGCATCACGCGACCAGCTAGAACTCGAAAATCGTGCTCTGCGTCAGGAACTGATCCTGAAAAACAGCGAACTACTGATGATGGGACAGTATCGTCAGGAAAACGCACGCCTGCGCGAGTTACTCGGTTCGCCATTGCGTCAGGACGAGCAAAAAATGGTGACCCAGGTGATCTCCACCGTTAACGACCCTTACAGTGACCAGGTGGTTATTGATAAAGGCAGCGTGAACGGGGTTTATGAAGGCCAGCCGGTCATCAGTGATAAAGGCGTCGTAGGCCAGGTTGTTGCCGTCGCGAAACTCACTAGCCGTGTTTTGCTGATTTGTGATGCGACCCATGCGCTGCCGATTCAGGTTCTGCGTAATGACATCCGTATTATTGCGGCGGGTAACGGCTGTACCGACGATTTGCAACTGGAACACTTGCCGGCTAATACCGATATTCGCGTAGGCGACGTATTAGTGACATCTGGTTTAGGCGGTCGCTTCCCGGAAGGCTACCCAGTAGGTGTGGTTTCTTCGGTGAAACTCGATACGCAACGCGCATACACAGTCATTCAGGCTCGCCCAACGGCTGGCTTGCAACGTCTGCGTTATTTGCTGTTGTTGTGGGGGGCCGATCGTGAAGGCAAAACCCCGATGCCGCCGGAAGAAGTTCATCGCGTAGCTAACGAACGTTTAATGCAAATGATGCCGCAGGTTTTACCGCCAGCTGATTCTGTGGGGCCACCGGCTCCCGCGCCAGTTCCTGCTCCAGCAACGGGAATGGCACAGTCGCCCGCAGCAACTTCTGCGGCACCTGCTACCCAGGGAGGGCAGTAGTGGGAAGTTATCGTAGCCAGGGCCGTTGGGTTATCTGGCTTTCTTTCCTCGTCGCTTTGCTGTTACAAGTCATGCCCTGGCCAGACGATTTAAAAGTTTATCGTCCGGACTGGGTGTTGCTTATCCTGCTGTACTGGATTCTGGCTTTGCCGCACCGCGTAAATGTCGGAACAGGTTTTGTGGTCGGTGCCATACTGGATCTGATCAGCGGCTCGACCCTTGGCGTACGGGCGTTATCCCTGAGCATCGTCGCTTATCTGGTGGCGTTAAAGTACCAGCTATTCCGTAATCTCGCGCTTTGGCAACAGGCCTTAGTGGTCATGCTGTTGTCACTGATGACAGATGTCATTGTTTTCTGGTCTGAATTTTTAGTTATCAATGTCTCTTTCCGCCCAGAAATTTTCTGGAGCAGCGTGGTCAATGGTGTACTCTGGCCATGGATATTTTTGTTGATGCGTAAAATTCGCCAACAATTTGCTGTGCAATAGGATTGAACATGACATCCTTATATCTGGCATCGGGTTCACCGCGTCGGCAGGAACTTCTGACTCAACTGGGCGTCTCTTTTGAGCGCATCATTACTGACGTGGAAGAGAAGCGTCTTAGCCATGAAAGCGCGCAACAATATGTTGTGCGCCTTGCGCGTGATAAAGCGCGGGCAGGCGTTGCACTTGCTGAACATGATTTACCGGTTTTAGGTGCAGATACTATTGTTATCTACAATGGCAATGTGTTGGAAAAACCTAAAGATGCACAACACGCAGCCCAAATGCTGCGGATGTTGTCCGGTAATCAGCACCAGGTGATGACGGCGGTGGCCGTTGCTGACCGGGAATCGTTGCTGGAATGCCTGGTAACGACAGAAGTGACATTCCGTGCATTATCAGAACAGGATATCGCCGGTTACGTGGCCAGCGGTGAGCCTATGGACAAAGCAGGTGCGTACGGTATTCAAGGGCTGGGTGGTTGTTTTGTCAGGAAGATTAATGGCAGCTACCATGCTGTAGTCGGTTTACCGCTCGTTGAAACCTATGAATTGCTGAGTAATTTTCACGCATTGCGTGATGGACGAGGAAAACATGACGGCTGAATTATTAGTCAACGTGACCCCATCGGAAACTCGGGTGGCTTACATTGACGGTGGGATACTGCAAGAGATTCATATTGAGCGTGAAGCACGTCGCGGGATCGTAGGGAATATCTACAAAGGTCGTGTTAGCCGGGTGCTTCCGGGAATGCAGGCGGCATTTGTAGATATTGGCCTTGAAAAGGCCGCGTTTCTTCACGCTTCTGACATCATGCCACACACCGAATGCGTGGCAGGTGAAGAGCAGAAAAACTTCACCGTGCGTGATATCTCTGAGCTGGTTCGTCAGGGGCAAGACCTCATGGTGCAAGTGGTTAAAGACCCGCTCGGCACTAAAGGCGCACGCCTCACCACGGACATCACGTTGCCATCCCGTTACCTGGTCTTTATGCCGGGAGCGTCACACGTAGGTGTTTCGCAGCGTATCGAAAGTGAAGCAGAGCGCGATCGTCTTAAAAAAGTCGTTAATGCCTATTGCGATGAGCAGGGCGGATTTATCATTCGCACCGCGGCGGAAGGGGTTTGCGAAGAAGATTTATCCGCAGATGCGGCTTACCTGAAACGCGTCTGGACGAAAGTTAGCGAGCGCAAAAAACGCAACAAAACGCGCTGCCAACTCTACGGTGAACTGGCGCTCGCGCAACGCGTGCTGCGTGATTTTGCCGATGCGGCTCTCGACAGAATTCGTGTCGACTCCCGTCTGACCTACGACATGCTGCTGGAATTTACTGCAGAATACATGCCGGAAATGCACAACAAAATCGAACACTACAGTGGGCGCCAACCTATTTTTGACCTCTTTGATGTCGAAAACGAAATTCAGCGCGCGCTGGAGCGAAAAGTTGAGCTGAAATCTGGCGGCTATCTGGTTATCGACCAAACTGAAGCGATGACGACCGTCGACATCAACACCGGTGCGTTTGTTGGCCACCGTAATCTTGATGACACCATTTTCAATACTAATATTGAAGCGACGCAGGCCATCGCTCGCCAGTTACGTTTACGTAATCTGGGCGGGATTATCATTATTGATTTTATCGATATGAATAATGAAGATCACCGCCGTCGCGTACTGCACTCTCTCGAACAGGCGCTGAGTAAAGATCGCGTGAAAACCAGCATTAACGGTTTTTCGCAGCTCGGTCTGGTTGAGATGACGCGCAAGCGTACGCGTGAAAGCGTTGAACATGTGCTTTGTAACGACTGTCCAACTTGCCATGGCCGCGGTACGGTGAAAACCGTTGAAACGGTCTGCTATGAAATCATGCGTGAAATTGTCCGCGTGCATCATGCTTACGATTCCGATCGCTTCCTGGTTTATGCCTCTCCAGCCGTGGGTGAAGCGCTGAAAAGCGAAGAGTCCCATTCCCTGGCGGAAGTGGAAATCTTTGTCGGCAAGCAAGTCAAGGTGCAGATTGAGCCGCTCTATAATCAGGAGCAGTTCGACGTCGTTATGATGTAACTCTCAGCGCGGAATGTGCAGAGTTGAGTTCCGCTCCGGCGGCAAACAAGGAGATATTCGTGAGGCGACTGCCCGGCATTCTGCTACTCACTGGCGCAACGTTGATCGTTATCGTCGCACTGCTGGTGAGTGGTTTGCGGCTGGTTTTGCCGCATCTCGATGCCTGGCGCCCGGCGTTGCTCGAAAAAATTGAAGCCATGACCGGTACGCCGGTGGATGCCAGCCAACTTGATGCCAGCTGGCAAAATTTCGGCCCGACGCTGGACGTACGCGACATTAAAGCGGGCCTGAAAGACGGCGGCGAATTGACGATAAAGCGGGTTACGCTGGCGCTCGATCTCTGGCAAAGTCTCTTGCATGCTCGCTGGCAATTCCGCGATCTCACCTTCTATCAGTTACAAATGCGCACCAATACTCCTCTGCGTCAAAACAGCGGAGACAGCCAGTTCGAAACGGGCAAAATTAGCGATCTCTTCTTACGCCAGTTCGATCATTTCGATCTGCGCGACAGCACACTGAGTTTCCTCACCCTTTCCGGCCAACGTGCTGAACTTGCGATCCCACAACTGACCTGGTTGAACACAGAAAACCGCCACCGCGCGGAGGGGCTCGTCAGTCTCTCAAGCTTTACCGGCCAACATGGCGTGGCGAAAGTGCGCATGGATCTGCGTGACGACAACGGTTTGCTTAATAACGGCAAGGTCTGGTTGCAGGCAGAAAATGTTGATGTGAAGCCGTGGCTTGGCCGCTGGATGAAAGACAATGTCGATTTGCAGACCGCGCAATTTACGCTTGAAGCCTGGATGGATATTAAAGCGGGCGACATTGCTGGCGGTAACATTTGGCTGAAGCAGGGCGGCGCGAGCTGGGCGGGGAAAAGCACGGCACATAAGCTATCCGTTGATAATTTAATGGCGCACGTCAATCGTTCGGATGAAGGCTGGAACCTGGCGATTCCCTCTACCAATATCACACTTGATGACAAAACCTGGCCGAAAGGTTCGCTGGCGCTGGCATGGATAGGCCCCCAGGATGTGGGTGGGAAAGAAAGCACCCGCAGCGATGAATTACGCGTTCGCGCAACCAATATGGAGCTGGAAAGCTTCGCTGGTTTGCTGCCGATTGCTGAGAAAATCTCGCCTGAATTAGGTGAGATTTGGACCACATTAAAACCGCGCGGGCACATAGACGTGCTGGCGCTGGATATCCCGCTTCAGCAGACAGAAAACACCCGTATGCAGGGGCGCTGGAAAGAGGTGAGCTGGAACCAATGGAAGATGTTGCCTGGCGTCGAGCATTTCTCGGGCTCAGTGACGGGAAGTGTCGGGCACGGTCAGCTTAACGCTCAGGTTACTGATGCAAAAATGCCATATGAAGGCGTTTTCCGCGCGCCGCTCGAAATTGAACATGGAAACGCAACGCTCGAATGGAAGAAAAACTCCGCAGGTTTCCAGCTTGACGGTAAAAATCTTGATGTCAAAGCGCTCTCAGTATGGGCAGCAGGTGACTTCCGTTATTACCAGCCAATGGGCGGCGATCCGTGGTTAGGTATTTTAGCCGGAATCAGTACCAGTAACGGGGCTGATGCCTGGCGCTACTTCCCTGAGAATCTGATGGGCAAAGAGCTGGTGGATTATCTCAGCGGTGCGATTCAGGGCGGGACAGCAGATAATGCAACGTTAGTTTACGGCGGCAATCCGCATCTTTTCCCTTATCTGCATAACGAAGGTCAGTTTGAAGTTTACGTCCCGCTGCGCAATGCAAAATTTGCCTTCCAGCCTGATTGGCCTGCTTTAGAAAACCTGGATATCAATCTGGATTTCATCAACGACGGTTTGTGGATGAAATCCGATGCGGTCAAACTCGGTGGTGTGACCGGGCGAAATCTCACGGCTATCATTCCGGATTACTCGAAAGAAAAGCTGCTGATTGATTCTGATATTAGCGGCCCTGGAAATGCGGTGGGCCCGTACTTCAAAGATACGCCTCTCAAAGATTCCCTCTCTGCGGCTCTTGATGAACTCCAGCTTGGGGGTGATGTGAATGCTCGCTTACATCTGGATATCCCGCTTGATGGCAAAATGACCACGGCTTCCGGTGACGTTCAGCTCAACAACAATACGTTGCTGATAAAACCGCTCTCCAGCACGCTTCATAATTTAACCGGGAAATTTAGCTTCACGAATGGTGATTTGAAAAGCGAGCCGTTAAGGGCGACTTGGTTTAATCAGCCTGTAGATATTGATTTCAATACCAAAACTGGCGAGAAAGATTACCAGGTTGGCGTTAATTTACAGGGCGACTGGCAGCCGACCAAAATGGGTGTGCTGCCCGCGCCGGTTAATAAAGAACTCAGTGGAAATATTCCCTGGAAAGGTGATGTTGCGATTACGCTTCCTTATCATGCAGAGGCGAATTACCAGGTTAACGTGGCGGCAGATCTAAAAAATGTGAGCAGTCACTTACCAGCACCAGTAGATAAAGCTGCGGGTCAGCCTATGCCATTGAAAGTAGCCGTAAAAGGCAATCTTAATAGTTTCACATTGACGGGTAACGCAGGGGCCACTAATCATTTCTCCAGCCGCTGGCTACTGAATAAAAAGCTGACGCTTGACCGAGCGATTTGGGCAACCAATAGCCATACCATCCCGCCATTACCGGACAACTCAGGTTTGGAACTCGACCTTCCGGCAATGGATGGTGCGCAATGGTTAGCGCTGTTTAGCCAGGGGGCGGCGGAAGGCGTTGGCAGTTCAACCTCATTCCCGACCGATATTACCTTACGCACGCCATCCCTGACGTTTGCTGGTCAGCAGTGGAACAACCTGAGCCTGGTTTCTCACACTATTCCGGGCGGTACGCGTGTAGAAGCTCAGGGACGTGAAGTGAATGCGGCGTTGACCATGCAGAATAACGCGCCGTGGCGGGCAGCCATTAAATATCTCTACTTCAATCCAAACTGGGGTAACAGCACGGCAAAATCGGGAAGCGCTTCTCCGCTGAGTGAAAACAGCTCAATTGACTTCCGTGACTGGCCTGATTTGCAACTGCGTTGCGCCGAGTGCTGGCTGTGGGGGCAAAAATACGGGCGCATTGAAGGGGACTTCACCGTTAAAGGCAGCACGCTGGAGCTGGAAAATGGTTTGGTCGATTCAGGATTTGCAAGGCTCACCGCCAATGGTCAGTGGGTCAATAGCCCGGCTGAGGAGCGCACTTCGCTAAAAGGCAAACTGAGCGGCGGTAAACTTGACGCAGCGACGAACTTCTTTGGCGTTAAAACTCCGATTCAGGGCTCCTCGTTTGATGTGGATTATGATTTGCACTGGCGTGATAAACCCTGGCAGCCTGATGCTGCCTCATTAAATGGCATTCTTCATAGCAAATTGGGTAAAGGCCAGATAGCTGATTTAGGTACCGGCCATGCCGGGCAGCTATTACGCCTGGTTAGCGTGGATGCCTTAATGCGCAAACTGCGTTTTGACTTCAGCGATACCTTCGGCAATGGCTTCTATTTCGACTCCATCCGCAGCACGGCGTGGATCAAAGAGGGTGTGTTACACACTGACGATACGCTGGTGGATGGCCTGGAGGCGGATATCGCTATGAAAGGTTCTGTCGATTTGGTTCGCCGTCGGCTGGATATGGAAGCGGTCGTCGCCCCTGAAATCTCGGCAACCGTGGGTGTCGCGGCTGCGTTTGCAGTTAACCCAATAGTGGGTGCCGCCGTGTTCGCTGCCAGTAAAGTATTAGGACCGGTATGGAGCAAAATCTCCGTGCTGCGTTACCACATCAGCGGTTCGGTCGATAAACCGCAAATTAATGAAGTGCTCCGTCAGCCAAGGGTGAAGGACGCTAAGTGATTTGACGTGCGGGGTTAATTGCCTCAAGCTCAATAGATCAACCAAATCGGTAAGTAATAAGAGTAGCGAAACGATGAGTCTGAACCTGGTAAGTGAGCAGTTGCTGTCTGCGAATGGCTTAACCCATCAAGATCTGTTTTCCATTTTGGGACAATTGTCCGAACGCCGACTCGATTATGGAGATCTCTATTTCCAGTCCAGTTATCACGAGTCCTGGGTGTTGGAAGACCGCATTATTAAAGATGGTTCTTACAACATCGATCAAGGTGTGGGCGTGCGTGCCGTAAGCGGTGAGAAAACCGGTTTTGCTTATGCCGACCAGGTCAGCCTGTTGGCGCTTGAGCAAAGTGCTCATGCAGCGCGAAGCATTGTGCAGGAAAAAGGAAATGGTCGCGTACAGACATTAGGTGCGGTGCAACATAGTGCGCTCTACACCAGCGCGGATCCTCTGCAAAGCATGACTCGCGAAGAGAAACTCGACATCCTGAAACGCGTCGACAGCGTGGCTCGTGCCGCCGATAAGCGTGTTCAGGAAGTGACCGCCAGCCTGACTGGTGTTTATGAATTGATTCTGGTCGCGGCAACAGACGGAACCCTGGCGGCAGATGTTCGCCCGTTAGTGCGTCTTTCCGTCAGCGTTCAGGTTGAAGAAGACGGCAAACGCGAACGCGGTTCCAGCGGCGGCGGCGGTCGTTTTGGCTATGAATATTTCCTTGAAACCGTTGAAGGCGAAGTTCGCGCTGATGCGTGGGCAAAAGAAGCCGTGCGTATGGCGCTGGTAACGCTTTCAGCCGTTGCCGCACCGGCAGGTATGTTCCCGGTAGTTCTGGGCGCAGGTTGGCCTGGCGTGCTACTGCATGAAGCGGTAGGCCATGGTCTGGAAGGTGATTTTAACCGTCGCGGCACTTCTGTATTCAGCGGGCAAATGGGCCAGCTCGTGGCCTCTGAACTGTGCACCGTGGTCGATGACGGCACCATGGCAAATCGCCGTGGTTCAGTGGCTATCGACGATGAAGGCGTACCGGGTCAATACAACGTATTGATCGAAAACGGTGTGCTGAAAGGCTACATGCAGGACAAACTCAATGCTCGCCTGATGGGCGTTGCGCCAACGGGGAATGGTCGCCGTGAATCTTACGCGCACCTGCCAATGCCACGAATGACCAACACTTATATGCTGGCGGGGAAATCTACGCCGCAAGAGATTATCGAATCCGTTGAGTACGGTATCTATGCCCCGAACTTTGGCGGCGGGCAGGTGGATATCACCTCCGGTAAGTTTGTCTTCTCAACCTCCGAAGCGTATCTCATCGAAAACGGCAAAGTGACTACACCGGTGAAAGGTGCCACGCTGATTGGTTCCGGCATCGAAACCATGCAGCAGATTTCGATGGTCGGTAACGATTTGGCGCTGGATAACGGCGTGGGCGTTTGCGGCAAAGAAGGGCAAAGTCTGCCTGTGGGTGTTGGCCAGCCAACGCTTAAAGTCGATAACCTGACGGTTGGCGGAACCGCGTAATAAATTTAACAGCCGGGTTAATCCCGGCTGTTTTCATCCCCACTTCCATTTCTTCCGCGCACGCCCTGATAAAGCTGCGACACCTTCACGAAATACTCGGTCAGATAGTTAATACAAACCTGCACTTTTAGCGGCAGCTTATCTTTTTCCGTATATAGCGCGTATACCGGGCGCGGATCGGATTGGTAGCCAGGAAGTAAGATCTCAAGCGTTCCATCATTGATCTCATCGATCACCCACATCAGCGGGACATAGGCGATCCCGGCCCCCATTTTTAACCAGCGGCTAAGCGTCATGGGATCGTTGGTGACAAACCGCCCTTGCGGAAGCATGCGCGTGGTGAGGCCTTCCGGGGCGATCAACTCAAATTCATTGTGTGGACGGATGCTATATTCCAGCCAGGAATGGTTGGCAAGATCGGCCGGTTTTTCTGGCGTGCCATTTTGCTGTAAATAGCTTTTCGCGGCGCAAATTACCATCGGCATCGATCCGAGGCGTGTCGAGAACAGACTCGAGTCCTGCAAAGCCCCCACGCGAATGACGATATCCAGCCCATCTGCAATTAAATCGGGTGCAGGAATGCCTGTCACCAGGTTCACGGTCAGCTCAGGGTACTCTTTCAGCATCTCGGCCGTCATGGACGCGAGGACATTCTGTGCCATAGTTGAAGAACTGCCGATACGCAGTGTACCGATCGGGGTGTTGTTAAAAGCGTAAAGTTGCTCGTGGACTTCTTGTGCTTCATGCAACATTTTGCGGCAGCCGAGATAGTAAATTTTACCGGCTTCGGTGAGCCCAATGCTGCGAGTACTGCGGTTTAGCAGCTTCACCTGTAACTCATCTTCGAGTTTGGATACCGTTTGACTGATGGACGATACGCTCATTTCTAGCTGCCTTGCGGCGGCGGTAAATGAACCCAGCTCGACCACTTTGGCAAACACTGACATACGTTTAAGTCTTTCCATTGTTCACTCTGAGTTAAAAGTGATTTAGATCACACATTATAGATAACTGGCTAACAATTACGTTAAAATACTATTAACAACACGACACCTATCGCGCGTTAGCTCAGTGTTCCTGGCTGTTCCAGGAGTTGCGTCTTCTGTATTTTCTGCAAGGTTAACATGAGTCTATTTCCCGTTATCGTGATATTCGGCCTTTCTTTTCCGCCGATATTCTTCGAGCTAATTCTTTCGCTGGCACTATTCTGGATAGTTCGCCGTCTGCTGACCCCGACGGGAATTTACGATTTTGTCTGGCACCCGGCATTATTTAACACAGCGCTCTATTGCTGCCTGTTTTATCTGATCTCGCGTCTTTTTGTTTGAGGTTGATGTGAAAGCACTTACAAGAAAAATGACCCGCACTGCCATCACACTCATTTTGGTGTTGTTGGCTTTTATCGCCATCTTCCGCGCCTGGGTTTTTTATACCGAATCCCCGTGGACGCGAGATGCGCGTTTTACCGCTGAAGTTGTGGCGATTGCGCCGGATGTCTCGGGTTTGATTACCGATGTGAAGGTACATGACAACCAACTGGTGAAAAAAGATCAGATTCTGTTCACCATCGATCAGCCTCGTTATCAAAAAGCGCTGGAAGAAGCTCAGGCCGACGTTGCCTATTACCAGGCGTTGGCCGGAGAAAAACGCCGTGAAGCGGGGCGTCGAAATTCGTTGGGAATTCAGGCGATGTCGCGTGAAGAAATTGAACAATCCAACAACGTGTTACAGACCGTTTTACACCAACTGGCAAAAGCCGAAGCGACCCGTGATTTAGCTCAACTGGACTTACAGCGTACCGTTATTCGTGCGCCAGCAGAAGGTTGGGTAACCAACCTTAACGTTTACACCGGCGAGTTTATTACGCGTGGTTCAACAGGCGTTGCCCTGGTAAAAAGCGGTACTTTCTACATTCTGGCCTATATGGAAGAGACCAAGCTTGAAGGTATTCGCCCTGGCTATCGGGTACAGATAACGCCGCTGGGTAGCAATCGCATATTACATGGAACGGTAGATAGCGTATCTGCCGGGGTGACGAATGCCAGCAGCACGATCGATACCAAAGGTATGGCGACAGTGGACTCCAATCTGGAATGGGTACGTCTGGCGCAGCGCGTGCCGGTACGCATTCATCTTGATGAGCAGCAGGGTAATTTATACCCCGCAGGCACCACGGCTACGGTAGTAGTAACCGGTGAGAAAGACAGAAATACGGACCATGAATCGGTCTTTATTAAGTTAATGCATCGTCTGCGCGAATTCGGCTAAGCGTAGGACAATATGTATTTTATCTCGCGATTACATTTACGCTTTGCCTTCAAACTGGCTTTCGCCATTGTGTTGGCTTTGTTTGTTGGCTTCCATTTTCAGCTCGAAACGCCACGCTGGGCCGTTCTGACGGCGGCGATTGTGGCGGCAGGCCCGGCATTTGCGGCCGGTGGCGAACCCTATTCTGGAGCGATTCGCTATCGCGGTATGCTGCGTATCGTGGGAACGTTTATCGGCTGTTTCGCTGCATTGTTTATCATCACCTCTATGATTCGTGCTCCGGTCGTGATGCTGCTGGTGTGCTGTATCTGGGCGGGATTCTGTACGTGGATCTCCTCGCTGGTTAAAGTTGAAAACTCCTATGCCTGGGGCCTTTCGGGTTATACAGCATTAATTATTGTTATCACGATTCAGGCTAATCCTCTCACCGCTCCGCAGTTTGCCGTCGAGCGTTGCAGTGAGATTGTGATTGGGATTGTTTGCGCGATCCTTGCCGACTTAATTTTTTCACCTCGATCCATTAAACAAGAAATCGACCGAGAGCTGGATAATTTGCTGGTGGATCAATACCGGCTGATGCAGCTATGTATTGCCCATGGCGATAAAACAGAAGTTGATAAAGCCTGGAGCGGCCTGGTGCGCCGCACGACTGCTCTGGAAGGCATGCGCGCAAACCTCAATATTGAATCGGCGCGCTGGAGCCGTGCTAACCGTCGCTTAAAGGCAATCAATACGCTTTCGCTGACGCTCATCACCCAGGCTTGTGAAACGTTTCTGATTCAAAACACGCGCCCGGAATACATGACGCCGGAGTTCCGCATGCTGTTTGAGACACCTGTGGAAACGGCTGCTGATGTACATAAGCAGATGAAAATTGTCCGCAGCGTGATTTCCCATGCCGGTGATAAAAATACGCCTGCGACCATCCGTACTTGGGTTGGCGCGCTCACCCGCTACCTTCTGCTAAAACGCGGCGTCATCTGCAATACCCGTATCAGTTCCATTGAAGAAGAGGTTTTAACTCAGGAAGTGGTGATCAAAGTGCAATCGGCAGAGGGTCATCACGCGATGATAAACTTCTGGCGCACCACCATTTCATGCGTGCTCGGCTGCCTGTTTTGGTTATGGACGGGCTGGACTTCAGGCAGCGGTGCGATGGTTATGATTGCCGTGGTCACCTCGCTGGCGATGCGTCTGCCTAATCCGCGCATGGTTTCGCTCGATTTTTTATACGGTATGTTAGTGGCCCTTCCGCTGGGCGCGTTCTACTTTTTAGTCGTTATTCCGTCGACGCAGCAAAGCCTGTTGTTGCTGTGCATAAGCCTTGCTTTACTCGGATTCTTTATTGGGATTGAAGTACAGAAACGGCGCCTGGGATCGATGGGGGCGCTTGCGGGAACCATCAACGTTATCGTGCTTGATAACCCAATGACATTCCATTTCAGCTCTTTCCTTGATAGCGCACTGGGCCAGATCGTAGGCTGTTTCCTGGCCATGATGGTGATATTGCTTATCCGTGATAACTCCAAAGAGCGCACCGGACGCAACTTGTTGAATCAATTTGTTTCTGCTGCGGTCTCTGCGCTGACGACCAATAACAACCGTCGTAAAGAGAACCACCTTCCGGCGTTGTATCAGCAGCTTTTCTTATTGCTGAATACGTTTCCTGGGGATATTGACCGTTATCGCCTGGCGTTGACGTTGATTATCGCCCATCAGCGGTTACGCGATGCGCCGATACCGGTGAATGACGATCTTTCTGCGTTTCATCGGCAACTGCGCAATACGGCAGATAAAATGACGTCAGCCAGCAGCGACGATAAAAAACGCCGTTACTTTAATCAGTTACTGGAAGAACTCGATATTTACCAGGAAAAGCTGCGTATCTGGGATGCGCCGTTACAGGTCACCGAGCCGGTGAAACGACTGGCGACGGTGCTGCATAAATACCAGCACGCCCTAATAGATGCTTAACCCGAGCCGACGCCATGCGTCGGCTTTTTTGTATCTATACTTACTGATGCGCAATTCATAACAGGAGAAAATTATGACAAATCAGGCACTCCAGGACAGTGAATTATTTAGCACCGGTTATCTGGTCAATGGCGAATGGCGGAAACTCAACGAAACCTTCGATGTGCTTAATCCCGCCACTGGTGACGTCATCGCTAAAGTCGCAAAAGCGGGCAAAAAGGAAACCCAAGAAGCTATCGCCGCCGCGGCCAGAGCTTTTCCTGCATGGCGTGCAAAAACCGCCAAAGAACGCTCCACCATTCTCTATCGCTGGTACCAACTGATTATTGAAAACAAAAGCTGGTTAGGGCGCTTAATGACCACCGAGCAAGGCAAGCCGTTAAAAGAGGCGGAAGGTGAAGTCGAATATGCCGCAAGTTTTATCCAGTGGTTTGCCGAACAGGCGAAACGGGCGAATGGTGAAATTATTCCTCCCGCGAAACCTGGCTCACGCATTCTTGCCACCCGAGAACCCATCGGTGTGGTAGCGGCGATTACGCCGTGGAATTTCCCGATGGCGATGCTGACGCGCAAACTCGGCCCCGCACTGGCTGCGGGCTGTACCGGTGTTATCAAACCAGCCAATAACACACCTTTATCCGCCTTTGCTTTGCTTGCCCTGGCTAAAAAAGCAGGTGTGCCGGACGGCGTTCTGAATGCCGTTGCGGGGAATACGCAAGAAATCAGCGACGCCATTATGGCGAGCCATGAGGTGCGTAAAATTTCCTTCACCGGGTCTACCGCAGTGGGCAAAACATTAATGCGCAATGCGGCCGAAACCATGAAAAAGGTTTCGATGGAGCTTGGCGGTAACGCGCCTTATATCGTATTTGATGATGCCGACATCGACGAAGCGGTGAAAGGGGCTATTGCCAATAAATTCCGCAACGCAGGCCAAGTGTGTGTCAGCGTTAATCGCTTCTTCATTCAGGAGAAGGTTTACGATCAATTCGTTAATAAATTAGCCGATGCAGTGAAAGCGCTGAAAGTGGGTAATGGTCTGGATGAGGGCGTTGTCGTTGGGCCACTCATTGAAAAATCTGCGGTCGATAAAGTCCGTGAGCACGTTGAAGATGCCCTGTCGAAGGGCGGAAAAGCGCTGGTGGGCGGTAAGAGCCATGCTTTGGGCGGCAACTTTTGGGAACCGACCGTCATCGTTGATGCTCACGATGATATGAAACTGGCGCAGGAAGAGACTTTTGGCCCATTAGCCGCCTGCTTTAGTTTCAAAACCGAAGAAGAGGTGATTGAGCGTGCGAATAATACGCCGTTTGGTTTGGCGGCTTACTTCTATACTCAGAATTTATCGCGCGTATTCCGGGTTTCGCAGGCGCTTGAGAGCGGGATGATTGGGATTAACGAATGTGCTGTATCGACCGAACTGGGGCCGTTTGGTGGCGTTAAAGAATCCGGCCTGGGTCGAGAAGGTTCCGTATTAGGGCTGGACGAGTTTCTGGAAGTCAAAACCTTGCATATCGGTGGGCTGTAGAAATTCAGAAGGTACGACTCGTTCTGGTTAAGGTGGCAAGTAATGAAGAAATACACCTTTGATTTTAGTCAGATAGAAGATCAGCCGGGATTCTATCGTCACTTTATCCAGGCTTTTCAACTTGAGAAAAAACAGGTTCACGATCTCGATAGTTTATGGGATGTGGTTGTCGGGGGCGTTTTACCGCTCCCGGCAGAGATTGAGTTTGTTCATCTGCCAGAGATGCAGCGGCGGCGCTATGGGGCTTTGATTTTGCTGTTTGATGAAGCAGAAGAGGAGCTTGAAGGCCAACTACGGTTTAACGTGCGCGGCTAAAATTACTGTTTTGAAGGCATAAAAAAGCCCCCGCAAGCGGGGGCAAAGTCGTCGGACATGACGACGAGGGTTTATTTATACAGCTCAGCGGTGGCGTGCCATGCATCGCCGTCACGTGCTTCGGTAATACGATAAGCTGAAGCACCTTCTTCTGTCGCTTTCTGTGATAATTCATGACGCATATCCATTGGCGAGCTACCCACCTGACTTACAGAAATGCTGCCCATAGATTGCATATTTTGTGCCTGCTCGCTGGTTACCTGATGTGCGGCTGCGTTAGCGCCGAAAGAGATAACGGAAAAAAGGCTCAGTGCTGCGAGGGATAATTTAGTTTTCATGATGTCTACTCCTGAAATATTTTTTCAACGACCGGAAGGGCTTAACTGCATTTATTGTTCTTGGGGTCGTCGTTTTAGTTAATCGGTCTATCTTTGTTTCTTATGTCTGCCTGACTGTTATTTATACAGCTCAGCAGTAGCATGCCATTGGTCGCCGGAACGTGCTTCGGTGATGCGGTAAGAAGAAGCGCCTTTCTCTTCGGCTTTTTCATTCAGCATCTGATGCATATCCATTGGCGCGCTGCCCACCTGGCTTACAGAAATTGAGCCGATTGGCTGCAGGCCCTGAGCCTGTTCTGCGTTGATTGAAGTGGCTGCGAAAGCGCCAAATGACAGCATTGAAAGCAGGCTTGCGGCTACTACGGTTGATTTCATGTTCATAATTTTTACCTCGTCGTATTCTTTTATTGGGGTCTTCGTTTCGTGACCCTCATCACAAAATCAAGTATACACTAATAACGGCAAAAATTAATACCACGCTAATTATTCTCTATGAAACTTTACAATAATAGAGGCTTTGTTTATTTCGTAAAGTTATTAAAAATGATCTTTTATTGCTGTTTTAATGTTAAATATAAGTAAAAACAATGAGATGGCTGGCTTTGACTTTTTGTGCGGTGCATCACATAACTAGCTGAAGAACGAACGTTTACGCACAGAAGAAGCGCTGAAGTGGAATTTAGGGCAGGAGTAAAAGATAGAAGAAGGGGTATCGGAAATGTTATTCCCGCCGCCTAAACAGCGGGAACAGGAGTACTAGTGCTTAAAGCTCTTGCTCGAACAACACCAGGATAGCTTCATATAACTCTTTAACGGTGAAGTCTTTTGCAGGCGTAGTAAAGATAGTGTCATCCCCGGCAATGGTGCCAAGAATACCTTCTGCTTTACCTAAAGAATCCAGCAGGCGAGCAATTAACTGCGCCGCACCCGGGCTGGTATGGATAACGACGACCGCATCGTTGTAATCAATATCCAGCACCAGATTTTTCAGCGGGCTGGATGTTGTTGGCACGCCAAGCTCTGCGGGCAAACAGTACACCATCTCCATTTTGGCATTGCGCGTACGCACCGCACCAAATTTGGTCAGCATACGAGAAACTTTGGATTGGTTAATGTTTTCAAAACCATCATTTTGCAATGCGTGGACAATCTCGCCTTGTGAGCTGAATTTCTCTTCTTTCAATAATGCTTTGAATGCTTTAACTAATTCTTCTTGTTTTGAGGAAATACGCATAGGTCACCTATATACAGACCAACGAAGATAACATTACTATGCATTTAAATGAATTTTTATGCAATATGCCCAGATCCTTTGAGCCAAAGGTGTTAGCTGCTAAAGGGCATAATTAACAGGGTATAAGCCTGAAATAATGTTATGAAAGAGGCGGATTTTATCAAATTTTGTTATCGAGAAACATGCCTTCGTCACGACTCGAAAATAAGTTGGCAAGTAAATTAAATGTTATCAAAATGATGTTGTTTTGCTGCGATGGGAGGGGTAATGTAACCGCCGTTGATGTGACAACATCAGGTTGTGACCGGGCGCTAAGGCGTCATTTCCACCCGGCGAGTAAATGCAGCAGTAACGTTTCAGGCTTGCGTAACGTCGCAAACCTCAAGCGGGAATATTGTAATTACCCCTTCTCTGGATTATGGTCGCCACCGCATGGAGTTACGGCACCTATTTGCTAACCATAATAAGGAGTTTAGGATGAAAGTTGCAGTCCTCGGCGCAGCAGGCGGAATCGGCCAGGCGCTTGCCCTTCTACTCAAGACCCAACTGCCTTCAGGTTCAGAACTCTCACTGTATGACATTGCACCTGTCACCCCTGGTGTTGCGGTCGATCTAAGTCATATCCCGACCGATGTGAAAATTAAAGGTTTCTGCGGTGAAGACGCGACTCCAGCCCTAGTTGGTGCGGACGTGGTGCTGATCTCTGCGGGTGTAGCACGTAAGCCAGGTATGGACCGTTCTGACCTGTTTAACGTCAACGCGGGTATCGTGAAAAATCTGGTTCAACAGATTGCTAAAACTTGCCCGAAAGCATGTATCGGTATTATCACAAACCCAGTGAATACCACCGTAGCCATTGCTGCTGAAGTGCTGAAAAAAGCGGGTGTGTACGATAAGAACAAACTGTTTGGCGTGACTACGCTGGACATCATCCGCTCCAACACTTTTGTTGCGGAACTGAAAGGCAAACAGCCGACTGATATCGAAGTCCCTGTGATTGGCGGCCACTCTGGCGTGACCATTCTGCCGCTGCTGTCCCAGATTCCTGGCGTGAGCTTCACAGAACAAGAAGTTGCCGATTTGACTAAGCGTATCCAGAATGCGGGTACCGAAGTGGTTGAAGCAAAAGCCGGTGGCGGGTCTGCAACGCTGTCCATGGGTCAGGCTGCTGCACGCTTTGGTCTGTCTCTGGTGCGTGCGCTGCAAGGCGAAAGCAACGTGGTGGAATGTGCCTACGTTGAAGGTAACGGCGAGCACGCTCGTTTCTTCTCTCAGCCGCTGCTGCTGGGCAAAAACGGTATCGCAGAGCATAAATCTTACGGCAAACTGAGTGCGTTCGAGCACCAGGCGCTGGAAGGCATGCTGGATACCCTAAAGAAAGACATTACCCTTGGCGAAGAGTTTGTTAACAAATAAACCCTGCGCGTAAGAGATAAAAAAACCGGAATGAATATTCCGGTTTTTTTTCGCCTACAATTTACGATGGTTAGTTCGTTGCGGGATATTCCTGAATGGTGACTTGCAGCGTCAGCTTCTTATCATCACGCATGACTTCCACTGGAATGACGGAGCCCGGACGAATTTCTGCAACCTGATCCATCGTTTCCAGCGCTGAAATTGCCGTTTTATGATTCACCGAGATAATCACGTCATTCACCAGAAGACCTGCTTTGGCTGCCGGGCCATCCGGAGAAACTTCGTTAACGATGATCCCCTGAATCTGATCAATCCCGGTTGCCGGGCCATGTAATGGTGTGATTTCCCGCCCGCCAATACCGATATAACCGCGGATTACGCGGCCATCACGAATGAGCTTATCCATAATCTTTGTGGAGAGCTGGGTAGGGATCGCAAATCCGATACCTTCCGGTGTTTCGCCGTCGTTGCTCTTATCAAACGACAACGTATTGATGCCCATTAGCTCGCCCAGCGAGTTAACCAGCGCCCCACCAGAGTTACCGTGGTTAATGGAGGCGTCCGTTTGCAGGAATGACTGGCGGCCAGATGGGCTCAGGCCGATACGGCCCGTGGCGCTGATAATCCCTTGAGTGATGGTCTGCCCAAGGTTATATGGGTTACCGATAGCCATCACTACGTCACCAATATGCGGGACGCGTTTATTATTGATAGGGATTACCGGTAGATTAGTTGCGTTAATTTTCAGAACGGCTAAATCGGTCAGGCTGTCAGAGCCGACCAGTAACGCTTCAAAAACACGGCCATCCTGAAGGGCAACGATGATCTGCTCGGCATCGTTAATCACGTGTTTGTTGGTAATAATGTAGCCGCGTTCGTCCATGATGACGCCGGAGCCAAGCGTTTTAATTTCTAACTGATTTTGTGAGTTGTTACCTACACTACGGTTGTAAACGTTAACTACAGCAGGCGCAGCGCGACGCACCGCAGAGTTATAGCTCAGCGGAGTTTCATCGGCACTGTCAAACTTTGAGGGGGCTAAAGGAACGATTTTCTGGCGAAGCGTTGGTAGTGCTACCAATAGCAATCCTGCCACAATCAGACCAATCACCACCGAGCGTAATATCTTCAGAAACATGGATTTGAGTTAGTCATTGATAAACCGAATGCAGGATAGCATGAGTTAATCGGACATCGTAGACAGATGTCCGATTACTGAGCAGATTAGCGTACTAACAGATAGATACTTTCTTCGCCACGCACTATATGCAAGGCAATGACGTCCGGTTTGCTTTCCAGCACTTTACGCATTTCGGCAATACTCGAGACGCGCTCGCGGTTTACGCCAATAATCACATCATCTTTATGCAAACCGGCTTGTGCGGCGGGCGTGCCTTTTTCAACGGTATCAAGTTTGATGCCTTTGGTGCCATCTTTTAACTGACTATCGCTTAGCGTTGCCCCTTGCAGGGCTGGCATGATCAATTCTGCATTAGCCGATGAGGCGGTGCTTTTATCCAGCGTGACGCTCACTTCTAACGGTTTACCGTCGCGCAGGAGGCCCAATTTTACGACTGTGCCCGGTTCTGTTGTCGCGATTTTAGCGCGTAGCTCCGCAAAGCTGCTGATGGTTTTCCCATTCAGGCTGGTGATGACATCCCCGGCTTTTACGCCTGCTTTAGCCGAACCAGACTGCGGCAGAACTTCACTGACAAATGCGCCGCGTTGAGTCGTGAGATTAAATGCTTTGGCAATATCGGCGCTCATTTCGGTGCCTTTAATGCCGAGTAAGCCGCGTTTGATTTCACCAAATTCCATCAACTGCTTCGCCAGGGTTTGCGCCATATTACTTGGAATAGCAAACCCGATACCGACGCTGCCGCCGCTTGGCGCAAGAATGGCCGTATTAATACCGATCAGCTCACCGTTCAGGTTCAGCAGTGCGCCACCGGAGTTGCCACGGTTAATCGACGCATCGGTCTGAATAAAGTTTTCCAGACCTTCAAGGTTTAACCCACTGCGTCCTAATGCCGATACGATGCCTGATGTTGCCGTTTGCCCAAGGCCAAAGGGGTTACCGACGGCAACCGCAAAATCGCCAACGCGCAGTTTGTCGGAATCCGCTACGGCGATCTGCGTCAGCCCGCTCGCTTTCTGGATTTGAATCAGCGCGATGTCACTTTGGTCATCGCCGCCGATTAATTTAGCCTCAAATTCACGCCCGTCATTAAGTAGCACGCTGATTTTCTCGGCATGATTAATGACGTGATTGTTGGTCAGCACATAGCCTTTTTCAGCATTAATAATGACGCCGGAACCTAACCCCTCAAAAGGCTGAGCTTCAGAAGGCGGCATGTCATCGCCAAAGAATTTTTTAAACTCTTCGGGGATTTTCTGGCTGGGTGCCGCCGCTGTTCCTTCTACCTGCACGCTGACCACCGCAGGTAAAACTTTTTCCAGCATTGGAGCAAGGCTTGGCAAGGCTGCCTGTCCCGGAACTTGCGCGGGTAATGCCGCATTTACCTGTGATGCGACCCCGAACGTGAGTCCGACACTTACCGCTAACGCACTCAATAACAGTGTTTTTTTCTTCATTGATGGTTTGCTCTCGTGACCTGGAAAAAGGAAAACCCGTCTACCCATTATCCTGTAAGCTACAGGGTATAACATTCAGATGTTATTGAAATATCAGCCGGGTAACAATGTTGTTATAGAGTGAGGTGATATAAGTAAATGATAGCTGTGCTGGAGAGAGTTTTGGGGCACGAAACGCGTGCCCCAGGAAAAATATCTTACAAATGTGATTAATCGCGTTTTGCGCGTTCGGTACGTAACAAACCGGATGCACCATCAGAGTAGTCACGCGGCATTTGAACCGGTGCCTGATCGTTGCTGGCTTCTGACTCAGCGAGGCGGTTGCGGAATGGATTCGCTTCGGCTGACAT
Source organism: Buttiauxella gaviniae (assembly GCF_040786275.1). Lineage (NCBI taxonomy): Bacteria > Pseudomonadati > Pseudomonadota > Gammaproteobacteria > Enterobacterales > Enterobacteriaceae > Buttiauxella > Buttiauxella gaviniae. The sequence continues at coordinate 1,437,855 of NZ_JBFMVT010000002.1, read as the reverse complement.
TTCTGGCAACAGGCTGCTGGAGCTCTTCGCCATATGTTGATAAAGCTGGCGATAATCATCAGCCATGTTGTCCAGCAACTCTGCGCTACGGGCAAAATGGCTAACTAATTCTTCACGGTACTCTTCAAGTTCTGCTTTGTTTTTCTCGATCTCGTACTGCATTGCCTGCTGCTGACGCAGCTTGCGGTTGCCAAAACGCATCGCAACGGCACCAATGATGATGCCAACAACTAACCCAATTAGCGCATATTCCCAGGTCATGTACTTCTCCCGTTGTCTTGTGTTTCCGTAGGGTAATGTAGCCACTATAACCGTTAACCTAAGAGAAGTGGAATCCTGACGCAGCATCGCTTAGGGTAGAACGGCCTTTTTTTCGACAACCGTCCTTTTTAAAGTACTAAGTAAACGGCAATCCGATTTTTAAGGGAATACCATAATACCATGCAAAATCTCTCCCCTGCATCGCGCTACCAACAAGCCCTGAGCGAGGGCAGCTATCAACCCGATGATGTTCAACGTGACGCTGTAGTCAAGCTGGACGCTATCTGGCAAGCATTAAGCCAGCAAAAACCGACCCCAGTCGCAAGCGGGGGTTTCTTTGGCAAACTCTTTGGTAAGCGTAGCGCTTTCACAAGCCAGGAGCCTGTGCGCGGGCTATACATGTGGGGCGGAGTAGGGCGAGGGAAAACCTGGCTCATGGATATGTTTTTTCAGAGTCTACCTGGCGATCGTAAGCTGCGGCTGCACTTTCACCGATTCATGCTGCGCGTCCATGAAGAACTGGCCGAACTTCAGGGGCAAACCGATCCGCTGGAATTGATTGCTGACCGTTTCAAATCCGAAACCGATATTCTCTGTTTTGATGAATTTTTCGTATCTGATATCACCGATGCAATGCTGCTTGGCACCCTGATGCAGGCCCTGTTTGCACGCGGGATTACACTGGTTGCGACCTCGAACATTCCTCCTGACGAGCTGTACCGCAATGGCTTGCAACGGCCTCGTTTTATCCCGGCCATTGAGGCGATAAAACGCTATTGCGAGGTGATGAATGTCGATGCGGGAATTGATTACCGTTTGAGAACGCTCACTCAGGCACACCTTTGGCTTTCTCCGCTAAATGATGCAACTGCGCAGCAAATGGAAAAACTTTACGCCGCTTTGGCTGGAACCGTGCGGGCAGGGGAACCTGTACTGGAAATCAACCATCGGTCATTAGCCACGCTCGGCCTTGCGAATCAGACATTAGCCGTTGATTTTAATACGTTATGCGTTGATGCCCGCAGCCAGCATGATTACATCGCTTTATCGCGTCTGTTCCATACCGTGATGCTGTTTAATGTGCCGATTATGAACACCCGTAATGAAAACGAAGCTCGTCGCTTCATCGCGCTAGTCGATGAGTTTTACGAGCGCCACGTTAAGCTTGTGGTTTCAGCGCAGGTGCCATTGTTTGAGATTTACCAGGGTGAAAGATTGCGTTTCGAGTTCCAGCGCTGTTTGTCTCGTCTGCAAGAGATGCAAAGTGAAGAGTATTTACGTCTGTCGCATATGCCTTGAACACAATTTGTATGTAAAGCTGACCACAAACTGTGACAAAAACTACAAAAAGGTTCGACCTTTACAAGCGACTTCCCTATAATCTTGCGACCCCACGTTACAACCAAAGTTTTTTTCCCAAAACTTGGTCGTGCTGGCATTGGCTATTCGAAGGGGTAGGTTTGCCGGACTTTGTCGTGTGAACCTTGAACTGATTTTAAACGTTTGGGTGAACACCTACGTGTAACTATATATTGGGTAAGCTTTTAATGAAAACTTTTACAGCTAAACCAGAAACCGTACAACGCGACTGGTTCGTTGTTGATGCTGACGGTAAGACCTTAGGTCGTCTGGCTACTGAATTGGCTCGCCGTCTGCGCGGTAAGCATAAAGCGGAATACACTCCGCACGTTGATACTGGTGATTACATCATCGTTCTGAACGCAGAAAAAGTTGCTGTAACCGGCAACAAGCGTACTGACAAAGTGTATTACCATCACACCGGCCACATCGGTGGTATTAAACAAGCGACCTTTGAAGAGATGATTGCCCGCCGTCCTGAGCGTGTGATTGAAATCGCGGTTAAAGGCATGCTGCCGAAGGGCCCTCTGGGCCGTGCTATGTTCCGTAAACTGAAAGTTTACGCGGGCAACGAGCACAACCACGCGGCGCAGCAACCGCAAGTTCTGGACATTTAATCGGGATTATGGCAATGGCTGAAAATCAATACTACGGCACTGGTCGCCGCAAAAGTTCCGCAGCTCGCGTGTTTATCAAACCGGGCAGCGGCAAAATCGTTATCAACCAACGTTCTCTGGAACAGTACTTCGGTCGTGAAACTGCCCGCATGGTAGTTCGTCAGCCGCTGGAACTGGTTGATATGGTTGAGAAATTCGATCTGTACATCACTGTTAAAGGTGGTGGTACTTCTGGTCAGGCTGGTGCGATCCGTCACGGTATCACCCGCGCTCTGATGGAGTACGACGAGTCCCTGCGTGGCGAACTGCGTAAAGCTGGTTTCGTTACTCGTGATGCTCGTGAAGTTGAACGTAAGAAAGTCGGTCTGCGTAAAGCACGTCGTCGTCCTCAGTTCTCCAAACGTTAATTGTCCTCTGCTTTTGCAGAATACAATTTGCGAAAAAACCCGGTCCTGTACCGGGTTTTTTTATGCCTGAAAATTATATTTAGCGCTGCTAACATTATGATAAGCATCATATTTCAGGCTAATTCCAGATCCACTCCCCACAAAACCCGTAAAATCTGGTAAACTATCAACCAATTTTCTGCCCAAAGGTCGGCATCAGGTTGTTTTCGCCTCTTTTTTTGGCGGCTGGTGGTTTTCCGGCGTAATGGGTATCAAACGGTCAGGTTAGTTGCCGCTTGCTTGCGGCTATTAGCAGTAATTTTCTGAATAAACTTGGAGGTTTTCATGGCTGTCGCTGCCAACAAACGTTCGGTGATGACGCTGTTTTCCGGTCCTACTGACATCTATAGCCACCAGGTACGTATCGTACTGGCTGAAAAAGGTGTTAGCGTTGAAATTGAGCATGTGGAAACGGATAACCTGCCTCAGGATCTGATTGACCTCAACCCAAATCACAGCGTACCGACCCTGGTTGACCGCGAACTTACCCTGTGGGAATCCCGCATCATCATGGAATATCTTGATGAGCGTTTCCCGCATCCACCATTAATGCCGGTTTACCCGGTTGCTCGTGGTGAAAGTCGCCTGTACATGCATCGTATCCAGAAAGACTGGTACTCCCTGATGCATATCGTGATGAACGGTTCTGCTCAAGAAGCTGATGCTGCACGCAAGCAATTACGCGAAGAATTGCTGGCAATCGCACCTGTATTTACTCAGAAACCTTTCTTCCTGAGTGATGAGTTCAGCCTGGTAGATTGCTACCTGGCACCGCTGCTGTGGCGTTTGCCGCAAATGGGTATTGAGCTGACAGGCGCAGGTTCTAAAGAGATGAAAGGTTACATGACTCGCGTGTTTGAGCGTGATTCATTCCTGGCTTCTCTCACCGAACCTGAGCGCGAAATGCGTCTGCAGACTCGGGGCTAATTCATGGATATGTCACAATTGTCACCACGTCGTCCTTATCTGCTCCGTGCTTTTTACGAGTGGCTATTGGACAACCAGCTCACTCCGCATCTGGTGGTGGATGTGACATTACCTGGCGTACATGTCCCGATGGAATATGCACGTGACGGGCAAATTGTTCTGAACATTGCACCGCGTGCAGTAGGAAACCTGGAGTTGGCTAACAACGAAGTGCGCTTCAATGCTCGCTTTGGCGGTGTGCCACGCCAGGTCTTTGTTCCTATGGCCGCGGTTCTGGCTATCTACGCTCGGGAAAATGGTGCAGGTACCATGTTCGAGCCGGAAGCTAACTATGACGAAGAAGGTGAAGGTCATAGCAATGTTGAGCAGTTGTCGTCTGATTCAGAAATGGTGATGCAGGTGATCGATGGCGATCGTCCCGATCACGATGAAGATGACAATGGCCCGGACGACGAACCTCCTCCGCGCGGTGGCCGTCCGGCACTGCGCGTTGTGAAGTAACTCGTCAAATCATGCAGGTAAAATGCCAATCGAAGCCAGTCTGATGACTGGCTTTTTACTTTTTAAAATAAACCCATAGATTGCATCTTTACGTAAGCCAAGATTTGCTGTGTTATGATTCGACAATAGTATTTGCGATCTTCCTTCCATTAACCGGCCAGATTCTAACGCTATGAGCACATTTGACGAGCAACCCGCTGAGACGACTGAAACCATCGGACATACGATGCGCCGTCGCCCGCTTGCGCGTAAAAAACTCTCGGAAATGGTGGAGGAAGAGCTTGAGCAAATGATTCGCAGACGCGAATTTGCCGAGGGCGAACAACTGCCTTCTGAGCGCGAACTCATGGCTTTTTTCAATGTTGGCCGCCCGTCGGTGCGCGAAGCACTTGCGGCGCTGAAACGAAAGGGGCTGGTACAAATCAGTAACGGGGAGCGCGCCCGCGTTTCACGGCCTTCGGCGGATACCATCATTGGTGAACTCTCTGGCGTGGCGAAAGATTTTCTCTCCCGTCCTGGCGGCATCGCTCATTTTGAGCAACTGCGCATGTTCTTTGAATCAAGTCTGGTTCGTTATGCCGCAGAGTTTGCTACCGATGAACAAATCGCCCGCCTTGGAAAAGCGCTTGAGATGAATAATCAGGCTCTGGATGATAACGATCTGTTTATTCGATCCGATATTGAATTCCACCGTGAACTGGCAGAGATCCCTGATAACCCTATCTTCATGGCGGTGCATGTTGCATTGCTGGACTGGTTGATTGCAGCGCGTCCTACGGTTTCTCAGGTTGAGCTTCATGCTCATAATAATATTAGTTATCAGCAGCATATTGAGATTTATAACGCAATCCAGGCTCGAGATCCTGATGCAGCGGATGCGGCATTGAAGGCTCACCTGAAAAGCGTGTTTGCCTCTTATTACCCGGCTCCTCGTAAACGTATGTCTAAAAAGTCCTCTACATAAATCTGCGATCCTTCGCACCTCTTCTTTAGTATCAATTGATCATCCATCATTATTTTGTATGAGCTGGATCGCATCCTGAGTTCATAGTGGCGTGGTGTTTGTTTTTTAATCTGGTATAACAGGTATAAAGGTATATCGTTATTTATAGAAACCAGACAACACAGAGGCGTTTATGAAACAGAATCTTCGCGGTGTAATGCCCGCACTGCTTACTCCTTTTAACCAGCAACAACAAATTGATACCGACAGCTTACGACGTCTGGTTCGTTTCAATATTGAACAGGGCGTCGATGGCCTGTACGTCGGTGGGTCCACCGGGGAAGCTTTCTTGCAGAGCACGCAGGAACGTGAGCAGGTGCTGGAAATCGTCGCTGAAGAAGCTAAAGGAAAAGTGACTTTAATCGCGCACGTTGGCGGCATCAGCACCCATGAAAGCCAGACGCTGGCGAGTGCAGCCCACCGTTATGGATTTGATGCCGTCTCCGCGGTAACGCCGTTTTACTACCCGTTCAGCTTCAATGAACATTGCGACCACTACCGCGCAGTGATTGATTCGTCCGGCGGTTTGCCGATGGTGGTTTACAACATTCCAGCCCTAAGCGGCGTGAAATTAACTCTTGAGCAGATAGGCACGCTGATCAACTTGCCTGGCGTTGGCGCGTTAAAGCAAACCTCTGGCGATCTCTACCAGATGGAGCAGATCCGCCGCGCTTACCCGGATCTTGTGCTCTACAACGGTTATGACGAGATCTTTGCCTCTGGTCTGTTAGCGGGCGCTGACGGCGGGATTGGCAGCACTTACAACGTGATGGCCTGGCGTTACTTGGCTATCAAGCAAGCTGTGCAGGAAGGGGATATGCAGCGTGCAAGCCAGTTGCAAAGTGAATGTAATAAAGTTATTGATTTGTTAATTAAGGTCGGGGTTTTCCGTGGGCTGAAAACGTTACTGCATTACATGGATGTCGTCGCTGTGCCTCTGTGCCGCAAACCGTTTGCCCCGGTTGAAGAACAATATTTGCCTGAACTGAAAGCGCTCGCAGAGCAGCTTCAAAAGGAACGCGCAACGTTCTGAAGAACTCACATAAATCATGATGCTGAAAGCCAGTATCCATAATACCTAACCAAAGGGCGGGTTTTACCGACCCGCACCGGGAGTGCTTTATGAATAACACTGCCCAACAGATCCCGTGGTATCGCCATTTGACTAAGCCGCAATGGAAAGCATTTTCAGCTGCCTGGATTGGCTATTTGTTGGATGGTTTTGATTTTGTCCTGATAGCGCTAGTCCTTACAGAAATTCAAAGCGAATTTGGTCTGACAACGGTTCAAGCTGCGAGCTTAATTTCCGCAGCGTTTATCTCACGCTGGTTTGGTGGGCTGGTTTTAGGCGCGATGGGCGATCGGTATGGTCGTAAACTCGCCATGATCACTAGCATCGTGCTGTTTTCATTCGGTACGCTGGCGTGCGGTTTTGCCCCAGGTTTCACCACGATGTTTCTCGCCCGACTGCTAATTGGTATGGGTATGGCAGGGGAATACGGTTCCAGTGCAACTTACGTCATTGAAAGCTGGCCGAAGCACCTACGTAATAAAGCGAGCGGTTTTTTGATCTCTGGCTTTTCCGTGGGAGCCGTTATTGCCGCTCAGGTATATAGCGTCGTAGTGCCTGAATGGGGCTGGCGTGCGCTGTTCTTCATCGGCATTTTGCCTATTATTTTTGCGCTCTGGCTGCGTAAAAATATTCCCGAAGCGGAAGACTGGAAAGAGAAGTTTGCTGACAAAGTTCCCACCAAAACCATGGTGGATATTTTGTACCGGGGCGAACACAGAGTGATTAATATTGGCCTGACAATTGTCGTCGCCAGCGCGCTTTACTTCAGCTTTGCCGGTAACCTTGGAAATGCTGTGCTTATCACAGTACTTGGCCTGATATGCGCAGCTATTTTCATCAGCTTTATGGTGCAGAGCAGTGGGAAACGTTGGCCAACGGGTGTCACGCTAATGGTTGTCGTCTTCTTTGCTTTCCTCTATTCCTGGCCTATCCAGGCATTGCTGCCCACTTATCTTAAAACGGAACTAGCCTACGATCCTGCAACGGTGGCACATGTCTTATTCTTTAGCGGGTTTGGGGCGGCGGTAGGGTGTTGTGTGGGAGGTTTCCTCGGAGATTGGTTAGGGACGCGTAAAGCCTACGTCTGCAGCTTGCTGGCCTCACAATTGCTCATTATTCCCGTCTTCGCTATCGGCGGTGGGAACATATGGGTTTTAGGGCTGCTTCTGTTCTTACAACAAATGCTGGGGCAGGGGATTTCAGGGATTCTGCCAAAACTGATTGGCGGCTACTTCGATACCGAGCAGCGTGCTGCAGGGCTTGGCTTTACCTACAACGTGGGTGCCCTTGGCGGTGCGCTGGCACCGGTGATTGGTGCGACCATCGCTCAACGTCTTGATTTAGGCACCGCGCTGGCTTCGCTCTCATTTAGCCTGACCTTTGTAGTCATTCTGTTGATTGGCCTGGATATGCCGTCTCGCGTTCAGCGCTGGATTCACCCTGAAGCATCACGCACGCACGATGCCATTGATGGTAAACCGTTTAGCGGTGCCGTTAAGGCGCATCCGGCTAAAGGGCGAGTCATGCAGAAAGCAGTAAAATAAGCCCCTTGCTTTAATCATAAAAAAAGCCCGGTGACAAAAATATCACCGGGCTTTTTGACTTCTATAAAGCGTTACACTTCGAGGAAGTTCAGGATACCGTCAGCGGCTTTACGGCCTTCGGCGATAGCTGTAACCACCAGGTCAGAACCACGAACGGCATCACCACCGGCAAAGATTTTCGGGTTGCTGGTCTGGAACGGATTATCACTGCCTTCCGGTGCCAGAATGCGGCCTTGGCTATCCAACTCAACGCTGTGTTTTTCCAGCCACTGCATCGCATGTGGTCGGAAACCAAACGCCATAATGACGGCATCGGCAGGCACCACGTGTTCGGAACCAGCAACGATTTCAGGACGGCGGCGACCGTTTGCATCCGGAGCACCCAGTTCTGTGCGGGCAACTTTCACACCCGACACGCGCCCGTTGGCATTAACTTCTACGCCCAGCGGCTGTACGTTGAACTGGAATTCCACACCTTCTTCGCGCGCGTTTTTCACTTCGCGTTTGGAGCCCGGCATGTTTTCTTCGTCACGGCGATAAGCACAGATAACGTGCGTTGCCCCCTGGCGAACCGAAGTGCGCACGCAGTCCATCGCGGTATCGCCACCGCCAAGTACCACAACGCGTTTGCCAGACATATTCACATACGGTTCTTCTGGAGAATCGCCGAAGCCCATGATTTGTTTGGTATTAGCAATGAGGAACGGCAGAGCGTCATAAACGCCTGTGGCATCTTCATTCTCTAAACCACCGCGCATGGACTGATAGGTACCCACCCCCAGGAACACGGAATCGTACTCGCTCAGCAGGTCGTCAATCTGTACGTCACGACCCACTTCGGTGTTGAGTTTGAATTCGATGCCCATGCCGCTAAAGATTTCACGGCGCTTGGTCATCACCTCTTTTTCCAGTTTGAACGCTGGAATACCGAAGGTCAGCAGGCCACCGATTTCCGGATGACGGTCATAAACCACAGCTTTTACACCGTTACGCGCCAGCACATCGGCACACGCAAGCCCTGCAGGGCCTGCCCCGATAATCGCTACGCGTTTGCCGGTTTGTTTCACGCCGGTCAGGTCAGGTTTCCAGCCCATCTCAATCGCTTTATCGTTGATATAGCGCTCTATGTTACCGATGGTGACGGCACCAAACTCGTCGTTCAGCGTACAAGATCCTTCGCAAAGACGGTCTTGCGGGCAAACGCGGCCGCATACTTCCGGCAGGCTGTTTGTCTGGTGAGACAATTCAGCCGCTTCGATAATTCGCCCTTCGTTGGCCAATTTCAGCCAGTTTGGAATGTAGTTATGAACCGGGCATTTCCATTCACAGTACGGGTTACCGCAAGACAGGCAGCGGTCTGCCTGTGCTTTGGCCTGGCCTTCTGAGAACGGCTCGTAAATTTCCACAAACTCAATTTTACGGATTTTGAGCGGTTTCTTTGGCGGATCAACGCGCTGTAAGTCGATAAATTGATATACGTTTTGACTCATCGTGACCTCTTACTGCGCCTGCACCCGCAGCTCGGCTGCGCTGCGACTGCGGTGACCCAACAATGCTTTGACATCACTGGATTTCGGTTTAACCAGGGTGAATTTCGATGCAAATACCGGCCAGTTAGCCAGAATCTCTTCGCCGCGCTGGGAACCCGTCAACTGTACGTGCTCGGTAATCATACCGCGCAGGTGCTCTTCATGAATTGCCAGCTCATCAACGTTGAGCAGTTCTACCAGTTCAGGGTTAACGCGTTTACGGAAATCACCCTCTTCATCCAGCACGTAAGCGAAACCACCGGTCATCCCTGCCCCGAAGTTCACGCCCGTTTTGCCGATGACACAGACAATACCGCCCGTCATGTATTCACAACCGTTGTCGCCAATACCTTCAACTACGGTGATAGCCCCGGAGTTACGCACGGCGAAACGCTCACCCGCACGGCCAGCGGCATAAAGTTTGCCGCCCGTTGCACCGTACAAACAGGTGTTACCGATGATGGTTGCTTCGTGGCTACGGAAGGCTGATCCCACCGGAGGACGCAAGGAGATCAAACCGCCCGCCATGCCTTTACCGACATAGTCGTTGGCATCGCCAGTCAGATGCAGTTCAACGCCTCCGGCATTCCATACGCCAAAGCTCTGGCCTGCGGTGCCGCTGAAGTGCGCTTTAATCGGATCGGCTGCCAGACCCTGGTCGCCATTATGCTGCGCGATATAACCAGACAACATGGCACCCACTGAACGGTCAGTGTTGCGGATATCAAACCAGAACGTTTTACTCTGTTTATCATCCACATACTGCTTCGCCTGGCTCAGCAACTGGGCGTTCAGATCGCCTTTATCAAATGGCGGGTTATTTTCGGTGCAGTACACCGCTTTGCCCGGCATAGGTTCGGCTGTTTTCAGCAGATTAGACAGCTCCAGGTTTTGTTGTTTCGCGGTGAAACCGTCCAGCTCTTTAAGCAGATCGGTGCGGCCAATCAGGTCCACCAAACGTTTCACGCCTAACTGCGCCATTAACTCACGCGTTTCACGGGCGATAAATTCAAAGTAGTTTGTTACTTTGAACGGCAAGCCGTGATAGTGGTTCTTACGCAGTTTTTCGTCTTGAGTTGCAACACCGGTTGCGCAGTTGTTCAGGTGGCAAATACGCAGGTATTTACAACCCAATGCGACCATTGGGCCGGTACCGAAACCAAAGCTTTCTGCGCCGAGGATCGCTGCTTTAATGATATCGAGGCCGGTTTTCAGGCCGCCATCAACCTGGAGGCGGATCTTGTGACGCAGGCCGTTAGCGACCAGCGCCTGCTGTGTTTCCACCAGACCCAGCTCCCACGGGCAGCCTGCATATTTCACTGATGACAGCGGGCTTGCACCGGTACCACCGTCGTAACCGGCGATAGTAATCAGGTCGGCATACGCTTTAGCCACACCGGTGGCGATGGTCCCGACGCCTGGTTCGGAAACCAGTTTCACCGAAATCATCGCTTTCGGGTTGACCTGCTTGAGGTCGAAAATCAGCTGGGCCAAATCTTCGATAGAGTAAATATCGTGGTGCGGCGGTGGGGAAATCAGCGTCACGCCAGGCACGGAATAACGCAGTTTCGCGATATACGGCGTGACTTTATCTCCCGGCAACTGGCCGCCTTCGCCCGGTTTTGCACCCTGAGCGACTTTAATCTGGATAACATCCGCGTTAACCAGGTAAGCCGGCGTTACGCCGAAACGACCCGATGCGACCTGCTTGATACGGGACACTTTGTTAGTGCCGTAACGCGCAGGATCTTCCCCACCTTCGCCGGAGTTTGAGTTCCCGCCGATGCTGTTCATCGCTTCAGCCAGAGATTCATGCGCTTCAGGGCTTAATGCGCCGATAGACATTGCGGCAGTATCAAAGCGTTTGAACAGCTCAGAGGCGGGTTCTACGTCTTCAATGCGCACGCTTTCACCTTGCGGATTCAGGGCGAGCATATCGCGCAGTGTTGCCACCGGGCGCTCATTCACAAGCTTCGCGTACTCTTGATAATCTTTGTACTCGCCACTGTTTACCGCTCTTTGCAATGTCTGAACCACATCCGGGTTGTAAGCGTGATATTCACCGCCGTGGACGTATTTCAGCTGACCACCCTGATCCAGCGGTTTGCGGGCAAGCCACGCGCGCTTAGACAGATTCAGCAAATCTTGTTGGAAGTCGCTGAAACCTGCACCGCCAATACGGCTGACAACGCCCTGGAAGCACAGCTCGGAAACTTCTTTATGCAGGCCAACCGCTTCAAACAGTTTTGAGCAACGGTAAGAGGCGACAGTCGAGATGCCCATTTTGGACATGATCTTGTACAGGCCTTTGTTGATGCCGTTACGGTAGTTCTGCATCACTGCACGGTAAGATTTTTCAATGGCTGCAGTATCGACCAGTTTCGCCAGCGTTTCGTAGGCGAGGTAAGGGTAGATTGCCGTTGCGCCAAAACCGAGCAGAACCGCGAAGTGGTGTGGGTCACGCGCACTTGCCGTTTCAACGATGATGTTGGCATCGCAACGCAGGCTCTTCTCAACCAGGCGTGTCTGAATCGCGCCCACCGCCATCGGTGCCGGAACCGGCAGACGATTTTTTGCGATATTACGGTCGGACAGCACCAGCAGAACTGTGCCGTTGCGAACCATACGTTCAGCTTCGTCACACAGCGCATTAACGGTTTCATGCAAAGCGTGCGTGGAAACATCGTAAGTGATATCCAGCGTATCAGCGCGATAGTGCTGCTCTTCAAGCGAAGTGAGCTGCTGGAAATCAGACCACAGCAGAATTGGTGACTTGAAGCTAAGGCGGTGTGCCTGGCCTTCTGCTTCACAGAAGACGTTCATTTCACGTCCAATGCTGGTCGCCAGTGACATCACGTGTGCTTCACGCAGCGGATCGATTGGCGGGTTGGTGACCTGCGCAAACTGCTGACGGAAGTAGTCGTAAATAATACGTGGCTGGCTGGAGAGCACGGCAAATGGGGTATCATCCCCCATGGAACCGACGGCTTCCTGGCCATTTTCGCCCAACACGCGAATCACAGAATCCAGTTCTTCGCTGCTGTAGTTAAACTGTTTCTGGAAGCTGGCAAGCGTATCGTCGTCCATTTCGCGTGAGCCAACTTCTTCGTCTGGTAAATCTTCGAACGGCACCAGGCGACGGACGTTATTTTCCATCCACTCTTTATATGGGTGGCGGCTTTTTAAATCGGCGTCGGTTTCTGCGGAATGCAGAATGCGGCCAATACGCGTGTCGATAACCATTAACTCGCCAGGACCTACGCGACCTTTTTCGACCACTTCATCAGGCTGGTAATCCCAGATCCCCACTTCGGAAGCACAGGTAATCAGCTTATCTTTGGTGATGACGTAGCGTGCAGGGCGCAAACCGTTACGGTCCAGGTTACAGGCGGCGTAACGTCCATCGGACATTACGATACCGGCTGGGCCATCCCACGGCTCCATGTGCATGGAGTTAAAGTCGAAGAAGGCGCGCAGCTCCGGGTCCATATTCGGGTTGTTCTGCCAGGCTGGTGGCACCAGCAAACGCATCGCACGAACGATGTCCATCCCGCCAGCCAGCAGCAGTTCGAGCATGTTATCCATCGAGCTTGAGTCGGAGCCGGTTTCGTTTACGAATGGCGCTGCGTCATGCAAATCGGGAATGAGTGGCGTCTGGAATTTATAGGTACGCGCGCGCGCCCACTGACGGTTGCCGGTGATGGTATTGATTTCACCGTTGTGCGCCAGGTAACGGAATGGCTGAGCCAGCGGCCAACGCGGCACGGTGTTGGTGGAGAAACGCTGGTGGAACAGGCAAATGGCCGATTCCAGGCGCAAATCCGCCAGGTCCAGGTAGAAGCGCGGCAAATCCGCCGGCATACACAGACCTTTATAGATGTTGACCAGGTTCGAGAGGCTACAAACGTAGAAGTCTTTGTCCTGGATTCTTTTCTCAATACGACGACGGGCGATGAACAGGCGACGTTCCATATCACGTGGGCGCCAGCCAGCCGGAGCATTAACAAAAATTTGTTCGATGCGAGGTTTTGAGGAGAGGGCGATTTCACCGAGTACGTCTTCATTGGTTGGCACTTCGCGCCAGCCTACAATCGACAGGGTCTCGTTTTGCAACTCTTCTTCAACGATGCGGCGGCTTGCTGAGGCCAGCGCGTCGTCTTTGTTCAAGAAAATCATGCCGACGGCATAATTTTTTGCCAAACGCCAGCCACGCTCTTCCGCAACGATTCGGAAGAAACGGTCAGGCTTTTGCAGCAACAGGCCACAACCATCACCGGTTTTACCATCGGCGAGGATTGCTCCACGGTGTTGCATTCGGGCCAGTGCGTGAATAGCAGTGCGCACTACCTTGTGGCTAGGTTCGCCTTCTATGTGGGCGATCAGGCCGAAACCACAGTTATCCTTCTCAAGGGATTTATCGTACAACATATCAGTGAACCTCCCCAGGCTCTACGTGACGCCCTCCCAACCGATTGCGCACAGGCGTAAAAAGGGCATGGCGACGGGGTTTCGCGTTTCATACGCTCACCTCGCGTGTCGCCCTCTTAATGACCATCTCATCGGTTTCACAAGTGTTGAGGACTTGCTTTAGAGGGAATCTTAATTACTGCATAAATATGATGGGCACAGAACCCACCCAGAAAGCTTCCAGCGGATTTCCAAGTTATCGGGAAAGCGCACATAGGTCAAATGGCATTCTTATTTATACGAATAAATGCTAAATGGTATTTAACATTATGAAATTAAACATTTTATTATCATTTTTATCGTATTTAAGCGGCAGGGGAATCGCTTGGGTAATGTGATCTCTCTCACTATCTTACAGGCTGCTAAATTCCAGACCATGCTGGCAATGCAAGTATTTACGGTATTTTATGCTGTTAACTGGATGGGGCGTGTTGTATGACACTGTTTTTAATGCGGCTACATAATCTTTAAAAATAGCGGGGCAATATAAGGAAAAGTAATCATCTTTTAGGTGAGTAAACTTGCACTAATTTTGCATTTATATGCAATGGATAAAGCTGCGCCAGAGCGATTGATCCAGGTCATCGCTAAAGTGGGCAGAAAATGGCAGGCTACATCCCTTTTACAGGGCGGCCCATCAGATTATGCAGTTACAAAAATTAGTCAATATGTTTGGTGGTGATCTTCAGCGCCGTTATGGTCATAAAGTTCATAAACTCACGCTCCACGGGGGATTTAGCTGCCCAAATCGTGATGGCACTATCGGGCGAGGCGGATGTACTTTTTGCAATGTGGCCTCTTTTGCCGATGAAACCCAACAACACCACTCTATCGCCGAGCAATTGGCTCGACAGTCGCAGCTAGTAAACCGCGCGCAACATTATCTTGCTTATTTTCAGGCGTACACCAGTACATGGGCGGAAGTTCAGGTGTTGCGTTCGATGTATCAACAAGCGGTCAGCCAGGCCAGTATTGTGGGGTTATGCGTCGGAACCCGCCCGGACTGTGTGCCTGATAGCGTGCTGGATTTACTCAGTGAATATCATGAAAAAGGCTATGAAGTCTGGCTGGAGTTAGGTTTGCAGACGGCTCATGACAAAACGCTGCATCGTATTAACCGCGGACATGATTTTGCCTGCTATCAGGAAACCACGCGCCGGGCGCGTGCACGGGGTTTGAAAGTATGTAGCCATCTGATTGTGGGTCTGCCGGGGGAAGGGCAGCCGCAATGCATGGAAACGCTGGAAAAAGTCATCGAAACCGGCGTGGACGGTATCAAAATCCATCCGCTGCATATTGTCAGTGGCAGTACGATGGCTAAAAGCTGGCAGGCAGGGCGATTGCAGGCGATTGAATTAGAAGAGTACGCCACGACTGCAGGGGAGATGATTCGCCATACGCCGCTTGATGTCGTGTTTCATCGAATTTCCGCTAATGCGCGGCGGCCTACGCTACTCGCGCCGCTGTGGTGTGAGAATCGTTGGACCGGAATGGGTGAAATCGACAAGTACCTGACACAACATGGCGCACAAGGTTCGGCACTAGGGACACCGTGGAACCCGACAATTCTGTTGCATACCCTTCACCCTTCAAGCTGCAGGGGCGTTGGCTGCACTCACTTACCCGAATCACTTACCTTAGTAAGCTCATCGGGATTATGAGCCTCATCGTGAGGCTCACCCTGCGGGCCAGCGCAAGCGCTGTTCAAATCTGCTCCAGGCAGATTTGTAGCTCCCTTGCCGCCTACCTGCAACTTGAATGCTAAAGGGTATAAATCCTGAGCGTCAGATCTTTTTGCGGTATATTTAGCTGATTGTAAGCGAGGGAAACGTTCCATGAAGCAAATCCGGTTACTGGCGCAATATTACGTTGATTTAATGGTGAAGCTCGGATTAGTGCGCTTCTCTTTGTTACTGGCCTCCGCTCTGGTGGTGTTGGCTATTGTGGTGCAAATGGCCGTGACCATGTTGTTGCGTGGTCAGGTCGAAAGCATTGATGTCGTCCGCTCTATCTTTTTTGGCCTGCTGATTACCCCCTGGGCTGTCTATTTTCTTTCCGTCGTCGTCGAGCAACTTGAAGAGTCGCGTCAAAGACTTTCCAAACTGGTACAGAAGCTTGAAGAGATGCGCGAAAGAGATTTGAAGCTTAACGTTCAGCTTAAAGACAATATCGCGCAATTAAATCAGGAGATTGCCGACCGTGTAAAAGCGGAAGATGAACGCCAAACGATGCTTGAGCAGCTCAAAATTGAAATGCAGGAGCGTGAAGAGACGCAAATCCAGCTTGAGCAACAATCGTCATTTTTACGTTCATTCCTTGATGCTTCACCGGACCTGGTTTTTTATCGTAATGAAGACAAAGAGTTTTCCGGCTGTAACCGGGCCATGGAACTGCTGACGGGCAAAAGTGAAAAGCAGCTTATCAGCCTGAAGCCGGAAGATGTTTACTCGCCAGAAGCGGCGCAGAAGGTTATTGAAACCGACGAAAAAGTCTTCCGCCATAATGTGTCGCTTACGTACGAACAGTGGCTGGATTACCCTGACGGGCGCAAAGCCTGCTTTGAAATTCGTAAAGTGCCTTATTACGATCGCGTCGGAAAACGCCACGGTTTAATGGGCTTTGGCCGTGATATTACCGAGCGTAAGCGTTATCAGGATGCGCTTGAACGCGCAAGCCGCGACAAAACCACCTTCATCTCCACCATTAGCCATGAGCTGCGCACTCCGCTTAACGGTATTGTTGGTCTGAGCCGTATCTTGCTGGATACCGAGCTGAATCCTGAACAAACAAATTACCTCAAAACCATTCATGTTTCGGCGATTACGCTCGGCAATATTTTCAACGATATTATCGACATGGATAAGCTTGAGCGCCGAAAAGTTCAGCTTGATAATCAGCCCGTTGATTTCACCAGCTTCCTCGCGGATTTGGAAAACCTCTCCGGTTTGCAGGCACAACAAAAAGGTCTGAAGTTCGAAATGAATCCGACCCTGCCGCTGCCGCATAAAGTGATAACCGATGGGACGCGCTTACGTCAGATTCTCTGGAATCTCATTAGTAATGCCGTGAAGTTCACCCCGAAAGGTGGGCTGGTGGCCGTGCGTGTGCGTTATGAAGAAGAAAATACGCTGCGCTTTGAAGTTCAGGATTCAGGGATTGGTATTCCCCAGACCGAGCAGGATAAAATCTTCGCCATGTATTATCAGGTGAAAGATAGCCAGGGCGGTAAACCGGCGACGGGTACAGGCATCGGTCTGGCGGTGTCGCGCCGTCTGGCGAAAAGTATGGGCGGCGATATTACCGTCAGCAGCGCACCTGGCGAAGGCTCGTTATTTACTCTGACAATTCAGGCACCTCGTGTTGCCGATGAAGTGGAAGATACGCTGGAAGAGGATGAAATGCCGCTGCCAGCGCTGCATGTTTTGCTGGTCGAAGACATTGAGCTCAACGTGATTGTTGCGCGTTCGGTGCTTGAAAAACTCGGCAACAGCGTGGATGTCGCAATGACGGGCAAAGAAGCGCTCGAGAAATTCACGCCAGGAGAATATGACCTGGTATTACTGGATATTCAGTTACCGGATATGACGGGCCTGGACATTTCCCGCCAGCTCACTACCCGTTACGCACGTGATGAGCTACCCCCTCTGGTAGCATTGACTGCTAACGTATTGAAAGATAAAAAAGAGTATCTGGATGCTGGCATGGATGATGTGCTAAGCAAACCTCTCGCGGTTCCGGCGTTAATGGCGATGATCCAAAAATTCTGGGACAACCAACAGTCTAAGTCTGAACAGGAGTGTCAAATGCCTCAAGTTAATAGTGAAAAGCAGCAAGCATTGCTCGATATCCCAATGCTTGAGCAATACATGGACTTAGTGGGACCTAAATTGATTACTGATGGGCTGGCGATGTTTGAAAAAATGATGCCGGGCTACCTCAATGTGCTGGACTCTAATATGACCGCTCGCGACCAAAAAGGGGTGGTAGAAGAAGGGCATAAGATTAAAGGTGCTGCGGGCTCTGTTGGCCTGCGCCATTTGCAACAAGTTGCTCAGCAAATTCAGTCACCGGACTTGCCAGCGTGGTCAGAAAATGTGGGTGAATGGATTGAAGAATTGAAGCAAGAGTGGCAGCACGATGTAGATGTCCTAAAGGCCTGGGTGGCGAACGCTCCCAAAAAATGACCCCGGATAAACCGGGGTGCGCGAATTCTGCGCCAACACCAGGGAAACAGTAGGTTGCGCCGTTGAGTTATCAGTATTTATCCAGGCGGCGCAGCCGATAATCTCGTGTGCTGCTCAGGCATTAAGATAGCAAATCTTATATAGATTGTTACGTGAATCAGTAAAATGTGTGAAGCATAGCGATCAAATTATCATAACTGATGATGATAATCGCATGACGAAAAGGAATGGCAGAATGAAGAAAATTGGTGTGGTGCTCAGTGGTTGCGGCGTCTACGACGGGAGTGAAATTCATGAGGCCGTCATTACCTTGCTGGCAATTGCCCGTTCTGGCGCACAAGCTGTATGTTTTGCACCCGATAAACCTCAAGCAGATGTAATTAATCACCTCACTAATAATGAGGCTAATGAGCATCGCAATGTGCTTGCCGAAGCTGCACGTATTACTCGCGGGGCGATCGCTCCTCTGGCCCAGGCAAATGCCAGTGAACTGGACGCGTTGATTGTTCCTGGTGGTTTTGGTGCTGCAAAAAACCTCTGCAATTTTGCCAGCAAAGGCGTTGACTGCCAGGTTGATAGCGACCTGGTTCACCTGGCCCGAGAGTGTCACGCCCAGGGTAAACCGCTTGGTTTCATCTGCATAGCCCCCGTGATGCTGCCAAAAATTTTGGAAGTGCCGGTGCGTTTGACGATCGGGACTGATATTGACACCGCAGAGTTGGTTGAAGAAATGGGTGCAGAACATGTTCCATGCCCGGTCGATGATATTGTGGTGGATGAAGAGCACAAGATTGTGACCACACCTGCTTACATGCTGGCGACGCGTATTGATGAAGCGGCTGTGGGTATCGAAAAACTGGTTTCTCGTGTCCTGGATTTGACTGCATGAAGAAAGGGCGCGTTCCGCTCTGGGGTTTCTTCAAGCGCTGGCTGATACGCGGTTTACTGGCGCTGGCAGGAATTTGGCTGGCGGGAATCATCCTGTTTAGTTTCTTGCCTGTGCCGTTTTCGGCGGTGATGGTTGAGCGTCAGTTTAGCGCCTGGTTTAGCGGTGATTTCAGCTATGTTGCGCATTCGGATTGGGTGAGCATGGATGAGATTTCACCGTGGATGGGGCTTGCGGTGATCGCTGCGGAAGATCAGAAATTCCCCGACCACTGGGGCTTCGATATGGCGGCGATTGAAAAGGCTGTTGCGCATAATGAACGTCATGAAAACCGGGTTCGTGGCGCGTCGACGCTTTCTCAGCAAACGGCCAAAAACCTGTTTCTTTGGGACGGGCGCAGCTATGTGCGCAAAGGTCTTGAGGCGGGATTAACGCTGGGTATGGAACTGGTGTGGTCTAAACGCCGAATCCTGACGGTTTATCTGAATATCGCAGAATTTGGAGAAGGTGTTTTTGGTGTAGAAGAGGCTTCACAGCGCTATTTCCATAAACCCGCAAGCCGCCTGACGGCTTCCGAAGCGGCACTTCTCGCCGCCGTATTACCGAACCCTATCCGCTTTAAAGCGAATGCACCTTCCGGATATGTGCGTCAGCGCCAGCAATGGATTTTGCGCCAGATGCGCCAGTTGGGTGGTGAATCATTTATGGCGCAGCGTGAATTGAAGTGATGGGCTAAAGAGCTGTGACATTGTAGGTTAGAGGTAATACGACATTAGTGCCTTTTGGACAAGCACAGGCAACAATATCACCTTCAAGTGCAATGGGGATATCCGCAAAAGTTTGTAGATGAGGGCCATTGGGCATAATACTACCTGCTCCTTTACAAGCCTGGCAGGAGGCCTTCATCCCTATTAATGCTACCGGGAGCCCATCAATTGTCACGGTAGTTATACCTTCCAAAATTTTCCCGCCAGTAGATGTGGGGCAAGTTTGCGTCATCATGGCTCTCATTTTTATTCCTCTTCGTCATCAGGGATTTCTACCGAACGGATAGTCAAAAAGTCCACGCTTATAGATGCCGCAGGGTCGACTTTTTGAATATCGTGAGCAAGCCAGGCAAAGATTTGTGCCGGAGCTTTATCATTTGATACCGGCATAGGTTTCTTCTGGTAAGCACAGTGGCTGTATTCCATAAATTGCTCCGCTCGTCTTAGGGTGGGAATATAAATATCAGGTGCAATGCTGGTCCGTTTTTCATTCGGGTTTGTCATGACGCTGTTTATAAACCATAACGCCTGATCTTTAACATCGTCCAGCCAACCCCAGTTGTTTTTTAATGTTTGCATGGCGAGTGTGTATTCATCCATTTTCTTTCTATCTTCCGGAATGATTCCGGGAACAATAGTTGTAGTCAGAATACTTTTTCTTTCGGTATCGAGTCTTTCAAGCTCAGTACAGTACAAATAATATTGTTTTCCAAGCCAGTCAAAATAGCTGTCAAGATGTGCATTTTGCGATTTAACACTGAGTGGTTGGTTGCCGACATTTTTTCTATAACGTGTTGCCCAGTTTTGGGCGGAATACCGTTCGATAGCGTCATTCATAAGAAAATAGTTTGCGATATCAGTATCGATTTTATCGAGGGTCTGATAATCGGGGAACGGTACGCCAGCCATATATGCACAACGATACATCTGGTGAAGTGCCACCCGGCATAATTCAGCGCTGGGTTTTTGTTCATCAGGTAATAAGCCTCCGCCTATATCCTCGCTGCTGCCCGGTAAAAGAAGTTCAGGCCATTTACCTTGTTTACCTAGAGCATAAACTCCACGCCATGGGCGTCGTTCATGGGCCGCAACTAAATGTAGAGCATTATGAATCGCGGATGGTAAAGGCGTATCCTGATCAATCGCTTTCTCCCCCAGGAAAGGGCTGATAGTTTTTCCTGTCGTCCCTGCAAGCGCGGCAAAATAGTCCATCCCGTTATTGCTACTGGCTGGCGTATGGCGGGAGCAGTCGAAGAATCCGGCAAAAATAATATTCACCGGGATTGTTTCGTAGGTATATTTTGCAGATGAGTCTTTTTGCTGTTCTTTCTGGCAAATATCGTTCAACAGATCGTCGATAAATTTGCGGGCTAATGTTGCCCCAAGGTCAAAGCCGAAGACGGAAATTGAGATGGACTTTATAGGGAGGGGGCCTTCATTATTGTTCTTTTTATAAAATTGTTTAAAGCGAGTTATTGCTGAAGAGATACGGGTGTCTACCCCAGTGATAAAGAAATCGGACATTATTTTGCTGTCACGCAACCACGGGGTGGCTTCAATGCCTACCGTGGTTGCAATTTTTCTGGTCGCACTTGATGCTATTTTTCCCAATTCGGTTGGATTGAGAAGTTTTTTCCATTGTTTATCCAGGATCTCATACCATGATGAACTAAAAAGTTCTTTTGCAGCATCTTCAGCGGCATCTTTAGGTATACCCATAGCTTCATCTTTTAATTTATCAAGGCTGCCATCCATTGCTGCATGGAGCTTAGCTGAAATCTCTTCTTTAAATGGGGTACTTAAACCTGATAAATAAAATGCGTTGTAACATATAGTGGGCGTGTTTTTATTTTGATCGGGATAGGCTCGGTACAAACGTGCGATATTACTTAGGCGGTGTTGCTTTGCATCAAGTTCAATATTTCGTCCCACGCCATCAAAGAAAAAACCAATATGCCAAGTACGGCTGCAGACACCAGTTTGATTGTCTTCATTCTGCTGTGCCTGATTAGCACTGGCGATGATTTGTTCTTTATTCATTTATTTTTCCTCTGATTTGCATAGTTGGCGCGTTTTTCATAGGGCGACCATGCATCGGCACTCCAGCCGAGTTTGACTTCATCATTTGGCAGGAAATGGACATGTAGGTTGTCCTCTCCCCATTCTCGCTTTGGCAGTGGCATTGTTTTATGGCGCGTTTCTTTACGTAAGCCTGCATCATACTGTGCCCGGGTTGTACTGAGCGTCCATATAACCTCTGCGGTATCGCCGCTGATACTTCCGCAGCAGGTCAGTTTTCCGCCCCCATGGGCGAAGGCATTACCACCCGCCACACCGTTCACGCTAAATCCCAGAATGGGGCGATCCAGCTCGCTGTGAATAATGAGTGCTACCCCACCGGTCGGTGGCCCATAAAACACTGCCCAGGCGAGATTCAGGCACCAAGCCAGCGCCAGTAATATCAGTCCGCCGAATAACCAGCGGCACCAGCGTGCCCAGAAACGGTGTAGAGCAGCATCTGTTTTTTCGAGACGGGAGAGCAGGCTCATGGTTTTTCACACACCTGACTTAAATAAGCCCGGATAGTTATTTTTTCCTTATTCATCTATTTTCCTTTGATTTGCATAGTGGGTACGTTTTTCATAGGGCGACCATGCATCGGCACTCCAGCCGAGTTTGACTTCGTCATTTGGCAGGAAATGGACATGAAGATAATCTTCTCCCCATTCTCGCTTTGGCAGTGGCATTGTTTTATGGCGTGTTTCTTTACGTAAGCCTGCATCATACTGTGCCCGGGTTGTACTGAGCATCCATATAACCTCTGCGGCATCGCCGCTGATACTGCCGCAGCAGGTCAGTTTTCCGCCACCGTGGGCGAAGGCGTTACCACCCGCCACACCGTTCACGCTAAATCCCAGAATGGGGCGATCCAGCTCACTGTGAATAATTAGCCGCACGCCACCCGTCGGTGGCCCATAAAATACTGCCCATGCGAGATTCAGGCACCAGGCCAGCACCAGTAATATCAGCCCGCCGAATAACCAGCGGCACCAGCGTGCCCAGAAAAGGTGTAGAGCAGCATCTGTTTTTTCGAGACGGGAGAGCAGGCTCATGGTTTTTCACACACCTGACTTGAATAAGCCCGGATAGTTATTTTTTCCTTATTCATTTATTTCTTTCCCTTTATTATTTTGGTTCCCGGGTAAATAATATTTTTCCTTAGGCCATGGATGGATAAAACCTTCACCCCACCACAAACGTACGTTGTCATTTGGCAAAAAATAAACATGAAGATAATCCTCTCCCCATTCTCGTTTTGGCAGTGGCATTGTTTTATGGCGCGTTTCAAGGCGCATACCCTTCATATACTGCGCATGGGTAATATCTAATTCCCAGATAACCTCTGCGGTATCGCCGCTGATGCTGCCGCAGCAGGTCAAAGCGCCCCCACCATGTGCGAAAGCATTTCCACCGGCCACACCGTTCACGCTAAATCCCAGAATTGGGCGATCCAGCTCACTGTGAATAATAAGCCGCACGCCACCCGTCGGTGGCCCATAAAACACTGCCCAGGCGAGATTCAGGCACCAGGCCAGCACCAGTAATATCAGCCCGCCGAATAACCAGCGGCACCAGCGTGCCCAGAAACGATGTAGAGCAGCATCTGTTTTTTCGAGACGGGAGAGCAGGCTCATTCATTTTCCTGTAGCAAAGCTTCTGCCAGCGTTATTTTATTGTTGATGACATTATTCAGTGCTAACGACATTGCTTCTGAGTGAATGGATTGATTACCACCGCTCAGGTAATGGAGGGCATAGATTTTTTTATCTATTGGCAATACAAGACCTGCTTGCTTAGCCTTGTCTAAAGCCTTACGCACGATTGCGCGCTGGGAACATATTGGGAAGTGACTGCTTTGTGGTTGTTGCTGCCATACTTTTAATAATGCAGTCACTTCGTGATCTCCAGAGAGAGCACTCCACAATTCATTGTCCAGAATAACAATGTTTTGTTTGACGCAAGGTGGTGCATTATTTGATCTCGGTAGGAACAATACTTTCCAGCGCTGTTTTTCTGTGGATATATACCAGCTTTCAATTCCGTTAAAGAGTTCAGGATGCCAGCTTAAATCATTGCGAAGAGCCAGATGCTGTAATGCATCTGGTGTATAAAATCGTAGGAGAGTTCCTGTTTTTTCAGGTGATTGTACAACGCATCCCCAGGAAAGTTGTTCTGCCAATTGGGGGAGAAGCAGATCTGACCAAATAATACCGCGCAGCACACCTTGTTGTTCCAGAATATTCGGGATGGTGTCATCAGTCTGTGCTATTTGTATCAGCCACGGCCCTACGGCAACCAGATGCTCCAGTTGTGGATGCACAAAAAGCGTTCTCATTTTTCCATCTGCCAACTCGCAGACTTGCCGAAGGGCTTTGTTATCTAATAATCCCGCCTCGAATAACACGAAGCATGACTTCGATGAAGCTTGACTTATATTCATCGCCAGCAGTTCAGATAGTTGCATAGCATTATTCTCCGCTCACTAAAGCCGTATCTGCCTTCATGGCATTGATCAGACATTCCTGGCAGATTTCTTCTTTTAATTCTGGCCGAGCCACGTTATCGGGTGACCCGGCCTCATTTTTTCCCGGCGTAAGTTTTCCCTGAGAAGGTTGAAGTTCGTCTGGAAGTTGCCCATTCCAGGCAGTGCCTTTGCCTGGGGCACCGCTACCCATATTAACGATGGCGCTGGTCTGAATACCGCTGGCATCAATCTTGATGAAATTACCACCCGCTTGTAGCGTCAATTCGCTCCCGGCTTCAAGAATGACTTTGCTACCCGCTTTAACGTGATATTCATTACCGTTGACTATCAGCATGTTATCTTCGGTTTTGATATGGAGAGTTTGAGAAACAGTGAGCGAATAATCTTCTTTTACCAGGTCACGTTTTTCACTTTCGACACGTAAATGATTTTCTCCTTTAACGTGCATTAACTGGTTTTCACCTACCCAGAACGCATCGCGATTATTGACGATCCGGTTCATGTCCTTCTGGGCATGCATCGACAGCAGCTCCAGGTTTGTCTCATCCTCGAACATCAGCTCGTTGTAGCCGCTGCCTTTGTAGGTCTGGGAGCGGATAGCCATCTGCGTTCGGGTGCCCGGCAGGTCGCCCGGGGCGCGGTTACCGGCATGGTAGGTGCGCCCGGTGATAATCGGCTGGTCCGGGTCGCCGTTGAGGAAATCGACAATCACTTCCTGGCCGACGCGCGGGATAGCGATGTTGCCGAACCCGGCGCCCGCCCACGCCTGTGAAACGCGTATCCAGCACGAGCTTTTCGCATCCGCCTGGTTGTAGCGGTCCCAGGCAAATTTCACCCGCACGCGTCCGTGCTCGTCGCAGAAGATTTCTTCCCCCGGCGGGCCGGTGACGATGGCGCTTTGCGGGCCGTCGACCCGCGGTTTGAGAGGGGGCTGTGCGCGCCAGGTCTGAACGGCGGGGATGACGCTGAAGCTGTTGGTGAGCGTGGTGCCCTGGCCTTCGCTGCCGGTGAGCGCCTGCGGCTGGCTGCCGGTTAACTGACAGGACACCACCTGCCACAGGTCGTTGAGGTCTGCGCGCGGGTGGTCCGTCAGGCTGAAGCAGCGCCCCGGCTGGAGCTGGGGCGAGTTGCTGGTGCCGGTGGCGTAGTCCACGTCGCTGCGCCAGCCTTCCACCTGATATTTCGCAAAGTCTGCCCCGCGCTGCGCGTCCTTGAAACGCCCCGGGTAGTCAAAAATCTCATACACCGCCCGCTGGTTGGGCATCTCCGACGGGCGGTGATTAAACTGCCCGGGCCAGAGGGGGGCCTTAAAGGTGTAGTCCTGCGTGGTGACCTGGGCCGGGCGGATTTGTGCGCGGCGGCAGAAACTGTTGATGCAGTAGCGGCTGGATTCACTGGCGCCGTTGGGGTTGTACGGCAGCGGGTCGAGTCTGCGCAGCACGCGGCTGTCATCGGCGAAGGTCAGTTTCTGCAGGTTGCGCTCCAGATATTTTTCCTCGCAGAAGAAAATCCCCTCTTCGGCGGCCAGCCGGGCGATGAAATCGAAGTCGGTTTCCTGGTACTGGACGCAGAACTCGCGGAAAGGGTGCGGGCGGCGGAACAGCGCGTCGTGGGTGAGCACGCCCGTCTCTTTAAGCAGCGTCTGAAAGATGGCACGGATATCGACATTCTGGAAGCTACGGCAGTTCTGCCGCTGGCTGCTGCGCCAGAGCTCCGGGCGCAGGGTTATGTGATACAGCGTCTGGTGTCTGCCGGTGTTGCCCTGCTCGCAGAAGGTCACGATGCCGCGCAGGCGGCGCTTAATCTCCTCGCCCTGCCAGATAATCAGCGTCCCCCCCTGGTCGAGGACTTTACGGAATTCCAGGGCCGGGTTGCTGCTGGCGAGGGTCAGCTCAAGGCGAAACAGGGAAGAGAGGGACTGGGTGAGCTGAAAGTCCACCACGGCAAAGGTGTCATCCGGGGTCCGCCCGGCGATAAAGGTAAAGCGGGTGCCGTCACTGGCCATAGTGTTTTCCTTTAGCTTGCTCTGGTATTTATTTAATAACTGACTTTAGGGGAAATATATATTTTATGAATATAAATAAAATCAACTAATTAGCTAATGTTAAACCCATGAAGGTGGAAAGCAATAATTAATATTGTCCTGATGTGAACTTATTATTAATTAATAGAGTGTTGAAAAAGTTGGGTTCTAATAAAAATATGGAATGTAGAAAAGGGGGTATACGACCCCAGGCAAGTTATTTGCTGGGGTTATAATGAAGGTATTAGAGGGGGATTTGAGGCGAACTTAATCTTCATCAAAACCAGCATTAAACAACGCGATAACCGCGTTCAATGCTTGTTCTTCTTCGGGTCCAGTGACTTCAATTTCAATGTGACCCCCTTTGGCAGAATCCAGCATCAACAGAGCAATCACGCTATTAGCTTCTGCCTCAGTGCCCGCTTCGTTGCGCAGCATCACCTCGGCATCAAAACTTTGCACCAGTTCGAACAGTTTCATGGCCGGGCGTGCATGCATGCCCAGCTTGTTGGTTATCTCAACGGTTTGTTTTACGGTCATGTTTTACGTTTTTCCAGCGTACGGTGACGGGACTGCACGTTTTTACCGCGAGAGCGGAAATAGTCTGCCAGCTGTTCAGCTATATAAACCGAACGGTGTTTGCCACCGGTACAACCAATTGCCACTGTCAGGTAGCTGCGGTTGTTGGTTTCCAGCATAGGTAACCATAGCTCAAGATAGCTGCGCGTCTGGTAGATAAAGTTGTGCACTTCGGTGTGACGGTCGAGGAACGCGGCAACAGGCCTGTCCAGACCGGTCATCGGGCGCAGTTTTGGGTCCCAGTGCGGGTTTGGCAGGAAACGTACATCGAAGACGTAGTCCGCATCAATCGGAATACCGTGCTTAAAGCCGAAGGATTCGAACACCATTGTTAGTTCGCGCTCGCGTTTTCCGAGCAGGCGAGTCCGCAGCATTTCAGCGAGTTCATGCACCGACATTTCAGACGTATCGATGATCAGGTCGGCTCTGGATTTTAGCGGTTCCAGCAGATCGCTTTCTTCGTCAATCGCGCTTTCCAGCGAAAGATTTTTGCTCGAAAGTGGGTGCAAACGACGGGTATCGCTATAACGACGGATCAGCGTGTTACGATCGGCGTCGAGGAATAATAATTGTGGCGAAAATGTGTCAGGCAGGTTGGACATCGCCTGTTCAAAAATTTCTGGGTTTTCCGGCATGTTGCGCACATCAATGCTGACTGCCGCAGAAATTTGTCGTTCTGCGAGAGTTTTGGCAAGATCAGGCAACAGCACCACTGGCAGGTTATCTACGCAGTAGAATCCCATATCTTCTAGTGCACGCAAGGCTACAGACTTCCCTGAACCAGAGCGGCCGCTGACAATCATCAGCACCATGTCATCACTCCCCTAACTTCTCAAGCTGCGGCAACCCCATGACCACAGCCAGATTATTCACTTTCACTACCTTGTTCGGTTTCGGTAATGATCTGATAAAGCTCTTCATCGCTCTGCGCGGTGCGCAGGCGTCGGCAAATTGTTTTGTCCGCCAGACGTTTTGCCACCAGAGATAAGGTATGTAAATGCGTTTTTGTTTGATCCGCAGGAACCAACAGGGCAAACATCAGATCTACCGGCTGATTATCAATGGCGTCAAACGCGATAGGGGTTTCCAGCTTGATAAAGACCCCAACGGCACGAGTGGTATCTTCTTCCAGTTTCCCATGAGGAATGGCGATACCATTTCCGATACCGGTACTGCCCATGCGTTCACGCGTCAGCACGGCCTCGAAGACCACTTGTGGCGGTAGCCCGAGCTGCTTTGCCGCCAGCTCACTGATGATTTCCAGTGCGCGTTTTTTACTCTGGCAATGTACGTTGGTACGCGTACATTCCTGGTTCAGGACATTACTTAGTTGTAGAGCAGAATCGTTGTTCATCATAAGTTCACCTAAGCACCCTGTTATGCTAACGGCCCGTTACACCAGGTAACGAGCCGTAGATGCCGAAACAGTTGCTCGGATTATCAGTGTTGTTTTAGTTTATCTTTATGTTTGGTTAACTGGCGCGCCAGTTTATCAATCAGACCATCAATTGCCGCATACATATCCTGGCCATCAGCGCTGGCATGAATTTCTCCGCCATTCACATGGAGTGTTGCATCGGCAATGTGTGTGACCTTTTCCACCTTTAACACAATGTAGACCTGGTTAATTCTTTCGAAGTACTGCTCCAGTTTGGCAAACTTCGTACTCACAAAATCGCGCAGTGCGTCAGTGATTTCGACGTTATGTCCTGTAATGTTGAGCTGCATAGTGTCTTCCTTATCGGTTAGGTCACACCAGTTGTTTACGCTGGTTTGACGGTGGTATGGATAAAGACTCTCGGTACTTCGCAACAGTGCGGCGTGCCACCATGATCCCCTGATCGGATAGCATAGTCGTTAACTTACTATCACTCAGAGGTTTCGCAGGATTTTCCGCCGCGATTAACTTCTTAACCAGTGCTCGGATCGCCGTTGAGGAAGCTTCGCCACCCCCTTCGGTATTCACATGGCTTGAGAAGAAATACTTCAATTCAAAAATGCCGCGCGGGCTATGCAAATACTTTTGCGTCGTCACACGGGAAATGGTCGATTCATGCATTTCGACCACTTGCGCGATATCCGCAAGAACCATGGGTTTCATGTGTTCTTCGCCATGCTCGAAAAAGCCTTGCTGTTGTTCAACGATGCAACGGCTGACGCGCAGCAGCGTATCATTGCGGCTTTCAAGGCTTTTAATCAACCATTTCGCTTCTTGCAGGTTACTGCGAATAAATTGCGAATCGCTGTCATTGCGGGCGTTGGTGCCCATCGCTGCGTACTGCTGATTTATTTTCAGACGCGGAATACTGTCTGCGTTGAGTTCTACAGTCCAGCGGCCGTGAAGCTTTTTGACCAGAATATCGGGAATCACGTATTCGGGTTCACTCGTCTGAATGGACTGGCCTGGACGTGGATCCAGAGACTGAATCAGGCACATTGCTTCTTTCAGGACTTCTTCTTTCAGACGCGTGACGCGCATCAAGCTACGGAAGTCATGATTGGCGAGCAAATCTAAATGATCGCTTACGATCAGGCGAGCTTCTGCCAGCCACGGTGTTTCGCGGCTGAATTGTGAAAGTTGGATCAACAAGCAATCGCGCAAATCGCGAGCCGCGACGCCGACCGGGTCGAAACGCTGCACGCGTTTAAGAACGGCTTCCACTTCGTCGAGGGTGATTTCGTCATCACCCATGCTTTCCAGAATTTCTTCAAGCGAAACCGTGAGATAACCCATCTCGTCTACGGCATCGACAATAGACGTGGCGATAGCGGTGTCGGTGTCAGAAAACGGAGTGAGATCGACTTGCCACATCAGATAGTCCTGAAGTGACTGCGTTGTTTCTCCCTGATACACCGGCAATTCGTCGTCAATGTAATCTGTTCCAGTGCCCGATGGCGTACCCGCGGTATAGATTTCATCCCAACTGGTATCCAGCGGTAACTCGTCAGGCATCTCTTTTTGTTCGAGCGCCTCGCGAGTGTCTAATGCTTCAATTTCACGAACTTCCTGAGTATCAATTTCATCATGCAGATCGGTTTGCTCAAGCAGGGGGTTACTTTCCAGTGCTTGCTGAAGTTCTTGCTGTAGCTCTAACGTCGATAGTTGCAACAGACGAATCGCCTGCTGCAACTGGGGAGTCATAGCAAGTTGTTGGCTAAGCCGTAATTGCAAACCTTGCTTCATATTCAGAGCGAGCGTCCTCAGGTGTATACTCGTCATACTTCGAACTGCAGGGGCTTTGTCTGCACTCCCTTGCCGCCTACCTGCAACTCGAATTATTTAGAGTATAAATATTATGATCTTTCCTACCCTATCAGAGTCTGAACTCTTCGCCCAGATACACGCGCTTCACATGCTCGTCTTCCAGGATCTCAGCTGGCGTACCATGGGCGATTAAATGGCCCTGGCTTACGATGTAGGCGCGTTCACAAACCGCCAACGTTTCGCGTACGTTATGGTCCGTAATCAGCACACCGAGCCCGCTGTCTCGCAAATGTTCGATGATTCGTTTGATGTCGATAACGGAGATGGGGTCAACACCTGCAAAAGGTTCATCCAAAAGAATAAATTTTGGATTTGCAGCTAAAGCGCGGGCGATTTCTACACGACGACGCTCACCGCCGGACAAAGACTGCCCGAGGTTATTGCGCAAATGTTCGATGTGAAACTCTTCCATCAGCTCGTTAGCGCGATCATCGCGCTGTTCAGCGGTGAGGTCGTCGCGGATTTGCAGGACGGCCATCAGGTTATCGAACACGCTCAGGCGGCGGAAAATTGACGCCTCTTGCGGCAAATAGCCGATACCACGGCGAGCACGCGCATGAAGCGGCAGCAGGCTGATGTCTTCGTCATCAATAATGATATTGCCTGCATCACGCGGAACAATGCCGACTACCATGTAAAAAGTGGTGGTTTTCCCTGCGCCGTTAGGGCCCAGTAAGCCAACAATTTCACCGGACTTCACGGTCAAACTGACATCTTCGACAACGCGACGGCCTTTGTAGGCTTTAGCGAGGTTCTTTGCAATTAAAGTTGCCATAACGAATTAGTTACTCTTTTTCTGCGCAGGGGCGGGTGCAGGAGCCTGGCCGTCTTTTTTCTGCAGCTGAGAAGGGACCAGAACGGTAGTGACGCGCTTACCTTTTTCGCTAAAGGCCTGCATTTTCTGTTCTTTTACCAGGTAGGTAATTTTGTCGCCTTTGATATTGCTATCTAACTGTTCCAGATAAGCATTACCGGTTAGCACGACAAAGTCATTTTGCAGTTCATAATGCATGGTAGATGCGTGACCTTTTACGGGTTTACCGCTGTCTTGCATCTGATAGAAAGTGGCTGGATTGCCGTAGCCATCAATCACTTCTTTACCCTGCTCACCGCCCGGACGGGTGACAACCACTTTGTCAGCGTTAATTTTGATGCTGCCTTGGGTCACGATAACATTGCCTGTGAAGGTAACAACGTTGCCTTGCATATCCAGCGACTGCTGATCGGATTCAATGTGAATCGGCTGATCGGTATCACCGGTCAGCGCCAATGCCGAAAAACTGGCGGCTAAAAGCGTACTCGTTAGTACTAAATTACGGCTGAGTTTGTTTATTCTGGATTTCATAGGATGTTCTAACCTTTTCAATCAGCTCGGCATTTTTGCTGCGTAAGTTGCCACGCATTTTGAGGCCGGTGGAGTTAAAGCTGGTTCCATACAAGGTTACCTGGTCATCAGAGGCAACATCCTGAGTGACTAAATTAACCTGCGCATTGTCCGTGGTAATTTTGCGTAACTGAGAATCTGGTGTCAGAGCGGTCAGAACCACATTCCCATACAAATACAACATCCGATCGTTAGTAAGTTTGGCGCGATCTGCTCGTAATGACCAGGTTGCAACTTTGTTTTCGTCATACTGGGTCATCACCGGATGGGTGAACCACGAAATGGCGGTATCGGAAAAATATTCAACATGTTCCGCGACCAGCCGATAATTTAATGCCCCTTCAGGACTGTAGGCGAGGGTCGTGGAATGTTCACTTTTATAGGTTGGCTCATTGCTGTTCACCGTCGGTGGTGCAACGGTGTCTTTATCGACCAGGTTTACCCCAATCAATATCAACACCAACAGCGAAAGCAGGATGATAACCCAACGTCTGGTCTTACTCATATAGATAGCCCTTTGGCCTCATCAAGCTTTCCCTGAGCCAGTAACAGGAGATCGCAGACTTCCCGAACGGCCCCACGGCCACCGGCAATACGGGTTACGTAGTCGGCACGAGGAATCAGCAGTGGGTGAGCATCAGAAACTGCAACGCTCAAACCTACTTTAGCCATCACCGGCCAGTCGATTAAATCATCCCCAACGTAGGCGACCTGTTCGGCAGGGATAGCAAGCTTATCTAATAGATGCTGAAAAGCCACCAGCTTGTCAGACTGCCCCTGGTAAAGGTGGGTGATCCCCAGCGTTTCACAGCGGTCTTCAAGCAGTTTAGCTTTTCGGCCTGTAATAATGGCGACGTCAATATCAGATGTTAATGCGCAGCGAATACCGTAGCCGTCGCGCACGTTGAAGGCTTTCAGCTCTTCGCCGCTATTACCCATGTAAATCAGGCCATCAGACATCACACCGTCAACGTCTAAAATGAGCAGGCGCACGTTTGCGGCCCGCTCCATCACGCGCGTACTTACCGGCCCATAACACGTGGCAAGAGACGCTTCATGGTTACTCATTAAGGCTAATCCTTTGTTAAACCACGCCTGCGCGTAGCATGTCATGCATATGTACCACACCGAGCAGTTGGTCGCCATCCGCAACCAATACCGAAGTAATATGACGAGATTGCATCAAATTCAGGGCATCAACTGCAAGCGTCGTGGGGCGAACGCGAATCCCGCCGACGGTCATGACATCTGCAATATTCAGGGTGTGGAGATCAACGCCCATATCAAAGACGCGGCGCAAGTCACCATCGGTGAAGATCCCTTCGATTTTCATCAGGGAGTCGCAGATTACTGTCATACCCATATTTTTGCGCGTGATTTCCAGCAGCGCATCACGCAAAGACGCCTCTTTACTGACGTGGGGGATCTCATCACCGCTGTGCATAATGTCGCTGACGCGTAACAACAGTTTACGACCCAACGCGCCGCCTGGGTGAGAAAGTGCAAAATCTTCTGCGGTAAAGCCTCGGGCTTTAAGAAGTGCGACTGCAAGAGCATCACCCATTACCAGCGTGGCAGTAGTACTGGATGTCGGCGCCAGGCCCAGTGGGCAGGCTTCCTGCGGCACCTTAACGCACAGATGAACATCAGCCGCTTTACCCATCGAGCTTTCAGGGCGACTGGTGATACAAATCAGCGGAACCTGCAAGCGTTTGAGAACGGGAATCAGCGCCAGTATCTCGTTTGATTCACCGGAGTTAGAAATTGCGATAACAATATCTTGCGCGGTAACCATGCCAAGGTCGCCGTGGCTTGCTTCACCTGGATGGACGAAAAACGAAGGGGTGCCAGTGCTGGCAAACGTCGCCGCCATCTTTTTACCGATGTGGCCCGACTTACCCATGCCCATCACGACCACTTTACCCGGGCAGTAGAACATTTTTTCACAGGCCAAAGAGAAGTCGGCATTGATGTATTGCCCAAGCTGTTCCAGGCCTTCACGTTCGATCTTCAGGACGTCTTTACCTGCTTGCTGAAAGTCAAAACCCGGTTGTATATCTATCTGTGACATAATTTCCGTTCCGCTTTACCCTATGACCGGTGATGCAAAGAGCCAGAGCACCACAATCCATACGAAGAAACCACATGTTAACAGAGCGCCTGCCGTCTTGCCGATAGAGCGAGGCTTGCGCCAGCAAAGTACGGCGAAAATAGCACTCACGATCAACATCACCCAATAGTCCCGCGCAAAGGCGAGGGGGTCTATTTCACCCGGGGCGATTAACGCGGGAATGCCCAGGACTAAAACAATATTAAAAATATTTGAGCCAATGATATTCCCTATCGCAATATCATCTTCGCCCTTGCGCGCCCCTGCGATTGTCGTTGCAAGCTCAGGGAGGCTGGTGCCAACCGAGATAATCGTCAGGCCAATCACCAACTCACTTACACCAAAGTAATGAGCCAGTACGCTGGCGTTATCGATAACCATACGTGTCGCCATCGGCATAATAATTAAGGCTACAGCGAGCCATAAAAATGCGACGGGGCGATTTCCTTCCCGAGGAAGCTCCGACAACTGTTCGCGAGTCAGCTTATCAGCGCCTTCCTGGCCTGCGAGGTGCGCTATTTTAATCGTAAATAGCAGATACGCCACCGCTACAGCAATCAGTATCACGCCATCAATACGGCTAAGCTGGTTATCGAAAATAAGCCATCCAATAACCGCGCTTGCGACTAACATTAGGGGTAATTCGCGCCGTAGAATATCGGAATTCACGGTAAATGGATGCAAAAGGGCCGCTAAGCCGAGAATCAGTAGAATATTGGTGATATTTGAGCCAAGCGCCGTTCCTACCGCTAAATTCAATTGTCCGTGTAAGGCGGCAGAACTTGCGACGATAAGTTCAGGCAAAGATGTGCCGATGCTTACCACGGTTAAACCGATCAGCAGAGGTGGAACCCCAAAACTACGGCACAGTATTGATGCGGCAAACACCAGTCGGTCGGCACCATAGACGACCAAAAGCAAACCGATAATTAACAGAGCTGTAGCTAACAGCATGAAAAATCCTTAATTCAGGTATAATCGCCGGTCTTGTGCTGTAGAAGTCCCGGTAGAGCGTACAGATCTGTAGGTCAGGCTAATTCCCAATTCTGACTTTATGTGGCAGAAAAGTAAAACGAATGCCAGTTTTCGCTAATCGGGATGGGTATTATTCTGTAAAAATGTTGGATTGGGACCGAGTTTCGGCCCTATGCCTCTTCCGTCAACTTGATAAAGGGAAAGATGATGAGCCAGACGCAGACGAATCTGGTCGAAATTCGCGACGTAAGTTTTACTCGCGGCAGTCGGCGCATCTTTGACAATATTTCACTGAATGTACCACGCGGCAAAATTACCGCCATAATGGGGCCTTCAGGAATTGGCAAAACGACATTATTGCGGTTGATCGGCGGTCAAATTCAGCCCGATCGCGGTGAAATCCTCTTTGACGGCGAAAACGTGCCGTCTATGTCGCGCTCTCGTTTATATAACGTGCGTAAACGCATGAGTATGCTGTTTCAATCCGGCGCGCTATTTACCGACCTTAATGTCTTTGAAAATGTGGCGTATCCGCTGCGTGAACATCGCCGTTTGCCAGAGGAATTGCTGCGTAGCACCGTTATGATGAAACTCGAAGCGGTGGGGTTACGCGGAGCCGCGAAACTCATGCCTAACGAACTTTCAGGCGGCATGGCCCGAAGAGCTGCGCTTGCTCGCGCTATCGCACTCGAACCCGACCTCATTATGTTTGATGAACCTTTTGTCGGTCAGGACCCCATTACCATGGGCGTGCTGGTAAAACTGATTTCAGAATTAAACAGTGCATTGGGTGTCACATGTATTGTGGTTTCGCACGATGTTCCTGAAGTATTGAGTATTGCCGATTACGCCTATATCGCCGCAGATCAGCACATTGTGGCTGAAGGAACGCCAACGGCGTTGCGTGAAAATAGTGACCCGCGGGTGCGTCAATTCCTTGATGGTATTGCCGATGGGCCAGTACCGTTCCGCTATCCGGCAACGGATTATCAGAATGATTTATTATCAGATACAGGGAGTTAAGTTACTCATGCTCTTTAATGCACTGGCATCGTTTGGGCGGCGTGGGCTAAAAACCTGTGCGTCATTTGGCCGGGCCGGGATCATGCTTTTTAATGCGGTGGTGGGGAAGCCTGAATTCCGCAAACATGCGCCATTGCTGGTTCGCCAACTGTATAACGTCGGCGTGTTATCGCTGATTATCATCATCGTTTCCGGTTTATTTATCGGCATGGTTCTTGGCTTGCAAGGTTACCTGGTGCTGACCACATACAGCGCAGAATCAAGCCTCGGCATGTTGGTTGCTTTGTCATTGCTTCGTGAACTCGGCCCGGTGGTTGCGGCGCTACTTTTTGCCGGACGCGCGGGTTCAGCGCTGACCGCAGAAATTGGTCTAATGAAGGCGACAGAGCAGCTCTCCAGCATGGAGATGATGGCGGTCGACCCGCTGCGTCGGGTAGTTTCACCGCGTTTTTGGGCAGGTGTAATTTCATTGCCTTTGCTGACGCTCATCTTTGTGGCGGTGGGTATTTGGGGGGGCGCGCTGGTCGGTGTGAACTGGAAGGGTATTGATGCCGGTTTCTTCTGGTCTGCGATGCAAAATGCCGTCAGTTGGCGCACCGATCTGGTTAACTGTGTCATTAAAAGTGTGGTGTTTGCGATTACAGTAACCTGGATTGCTTTATTCAATGGTTACGATGCTATTCCTACGTCCGCAGGGATTAGCCGGGCAACAACACGCACCGTTGTGCACGCTTCACTGGCCGTTTTGGGTCTGGATTTTGTGCTAACAGCACTGATGTTTGGGAATTAAGTTCATGCAAACTAAGAAATTTGAAACTGGGGTTGGCGCATTTTTAATTATCGCACTGGCGGCCATCGTATTCTTGTGTCTGAAAGTGGCGAACGTCACTTCGCTGCGCAATGAACCTACGTACCGGGTCTATGCGACTTTTGATAACATCGGCAGCCTGAAAACAGGTTCTCCGCTGCGCCTTGGAGGCGTGGTCATTGGCCGTGTTGATGACATTACGCTTGATCCGAAAACGTACTTACCTCGCGTCACACTGGATATTGAACAGCGCTACAACCATATTCCGGATACCAGTTCGCTGGCGATCCGCACCTCAGGTTTATTAGGCGAGCAATATCTCGCGCTAAACCTCGGTTTTGATGACCCTGAATTGGGTTCATCTATCCTTAAAGAGGGCGGCACGATTCAGGACACCAAATCAGCCCTGGTGCTGGAAGACCTGATTGGCCAATTCTTGTATAAGAGCGGTAACGGCGATAAGCAGAATTCAGGGGATTCCTCAGCGCAGGATTCAGAGAAAAGTAGTGCGGCACCACAGCCTGGTACGGCGCACTAATTTAAGAGGAGAAGTT
Source organism: Buttiauxella gaviniae (assembly GCF_040786275.1). Lineage (NCBI taxonomy): Bacteria > Pseudomonadati > Pseudomonadota > Gammaproteobacteria > Enterobacterales > Enterobacteriaceae > Buttiauxella > Buttiauxella gaviniae. The sequence continues at coordinate 1,401,025 of NZ_JBFMVT010000002.1, read as the reverse complement.
TTATGTTTAAAAGACTTATTATGATTGCCATGTTGGTTATCGCGCCACTGGCGAATGCTGCGGATCAAAGCAACCCTTACAAGTTAATGGGCGAAGCGGCACAAAAAACATTTGATAGGCTGAAAAACGAGCAGCCTAAAATTCGTCAGAACCCTGATTACCTTCGTGACATCGTGGGCCAGGAACTGATGCCGTATGTGCAGATCAAATATGCGGGCGCTCTTGTTTTAGGGCGTTACTACAAAGAAGCTACGCCAGCACAGCGCGATGCTTATTTCAAAGCTTTTGAAGCGTATCTGAAACAAGCCTATGGTCAGGCGCTGGCCATGTATAACGGGCAATCCTATCAAATCGCCCCTGAGCAACCGCTGGGTGATGCCACTATTGTGGCGATTCGCGTAACTATCATTGATCCAAATGGTCGTCCTCCGGTACGTCTGGATTTCCAGTGGCGTAAAAACAGCCAGACGGGCAACTGGCAGGCATATGACATGATTGCCGAAGGTGTGAGCATGATTACCACCAAACAAAATGAGTGGAGTGACATTCTGCGTACCAAAGGTATCGACGGTTTGACCGCTCAGTTGCAATCTATCTCACGCCAGCCAATTACTCTGGAAGCGAAAAAGTAATGGCAGACGAACTTAACTGGCAGCGTGAAGCGGCAACCTTACACCTGACGGGCGAGTTGGACAGCGACACAGTGGGGTCATTGTGGCGTCAGCGCGAACAAATCATGGCGGGAGTTAAGGTGCTAGATCTCTCTGGTTTGTCACGTGTGGATACCTCAGGTTTAGCGCTTTTAATTCATTTGGTGGCTTTTGCGCGCCGCCAAAATGTTGAAGTGGCGCTTTTAGGTGCCACCGAGAATTTACAGACGCTGACTAAACTTTATAACCTTCCAGAAAACATCCTCCCTGCATTTGCAGGCTAGTGTTTTCATAGCGTTACTATCATTGCCCCTGATCGATTAAGATCGGGGGCTTTTTGCTTATTTAAGCTAGCGCCACTTTCCTCTAAGATGTGTGGCTTGTTTCATTAACCGACGAATTATATCCCATGGAAAATCATGAAATTCAGACAGTGCTGATGAACGCACTGCCCCTCCAGGAAGTCCACGTCTCAGGCGATGGCAGCCATTTTCAGGTGATTGCGGTGGGTGAGTTATTCGCCGAGTTAAGTCGCGTGAAGAAGCAACAAACAGTTTATGCACCTCTGATGGAACTGATTGCGGAAAACCGTATTCATGCCGTTTCTATCAAGACCTACACTCCGCAAGAGTGGGATCGCGACCGTAAACTAAATGGTTTTTGAGCAATTCGCCGCGGCGGGTTGTAACGATTTGAATTTAAAAGAGAGCAGTTGCAATGGATAAATTTCGTGTTCAGGGGCCAACCCAACTCAGTGGTGAAGTGACGATCTCCGGGGCGAAGAATGCCGCGCTGCCGATCCTCTTCGCAGCCCTGTTGGCCGAAGAGCCAGTTGAGATTCAAAACGTTCCAAAACTGAAAGACATTGATACCACCATGAAACTGTTAAGCCAGTTGGGTACCAAAGTTGAACGTAATGGATCGGTCTGGATTGATGCCAGCGACGTCAATATTTTCTGTGCGCCGTATGAGCTGGTGAAAACCATGCGTGCTTCCATCTGGGCGCTGGGTCCGTTGGTTGCTCGTTTTGGTCAGGGCCAGGTTTCTTTGCCTGGCGGGTGTGCTATCGGCGCTCGTCCGGTTGATTTGCACATCACGGGCCTTGAGCAGCTCGGTGCCGAAATCAAACTGGAAGAGGGCTACGTTAAAGCCTCTGTCCAGGGCCGTCTGAAAGGCGCGCACATTGTGATGGATAAGGTGAGCGTAGGCGCTACCGTCACCATCATGAGTGCAGCGACCCTTGCTGAAGGTACTACCATCATTGAAAACGCCGCTCGCGAGCCGGAAATCGTTGATACAGCGAACTTCCTGAATACGCTGGGCGCAAAAATCACGGGCGCTGGTAGCGATCGCATCACCATTGAAGGTGTTGAGCGTCTGGGCGGCGGTGTTTACCGAGTATTGCCTGACCGTATCGAAACCGGTACTTTCCTGGTTGCTGCGGCAATTTCAGGCGGGAAAATTGTTTGCCGTAATGCCCAACCAGACACGCTGGATGCGGTGCTGGCGAAGCTGCGCGAAGCAGGCGCGGATATTGAAGTCGGTGACGACTGGATTAGCCTGGATATGCACGGTAAGCGCCCTAAAGGCGTTACAGTGCGCACTGCGCCACACCCTGGTTTCCCGACTGACATGCAGGCTCAGTTCACCTTGCTGAACCTGGTTGCTGAAGGCACTGGTGTTATTACTGAAACGATCTTTGAAAATCGCTTCATGCACGTTCCGGAACTGATCCGTATGGGCGCACATGCAGAGATTGAGAGTAATACTGTCATTTGCCACGGCGTTGAAAAACTGTCTGGTGCGCAAGTGATGGCGACCGACCTGCGTGCGTCCGCAAGCCTTGTTCTGGCGGGTTGTATTGCAGAAGGCACTACCGTTGTTGACCGTATTTATCACATCGATCGTGGCTACGAGCGCATTGAAGATAAACTTCAGGCGTTAGGTGCGAAGATTGAGCGTGTGAAAGGTAGTGGTACCAGCGGCGAATAAATCTCGTTGCTACAAAAGAGAAAACCGGGCATGCCCGGTTTTTTTTATCGCTTACGCATTAAACTCGCTCGGTTAATCAACTGATGAGTTTGCGGATCATAATAGCGAGATGGCCAAATCTTCCAGGGTGATGTTTCCAGCGCCTGGGCGATGATCAACTCACCTTTGGGCCACGGGCGCGTCAATGCATTCGCCAGAGTCGATGAACTCAGACCCGCTTTTCGTGATTCAGCCGCCAGTGATGTTCCGCGTTTACGTAACCCTGCGATGATATCTGCCGGGTGCCAGTCAGATTGTATACTTTCCATGTTTCTCCCTGTAACCGTTACGTTTTACCGGTTTGTTCAAGGGAAGTTATAGCATACGATGATTCCAAAAGATTCCAATAAATAGCGTAAAAATCAAATCTGTGTTAATCCACACAAAGTGGATGAAAATCAATGAAAACAGGTTTGTATGGAAGATGTTGCGGAGTGGTGGGAATACATTTATTGGAAACTTGGCGCGCCAATTAACGGCGCGCTAAAAAGATTAACGGTCGCGTTGAACAGCCATGTGAGCCAGGGCAATTAACGCCTCTTTATGTTCGGTTTGTGGCAGGATTTCCAGGGCGGCAATCGCTTTATCTGCTTCCTGTTCCGCTCGTAATTGAGTCCATTCCAGCGAACCACAGTTAGCCATTGCATCTAACACCGGCTGCAGCAAATGACGCCCGTTGCCTTGCTCAATAGCTTCACGAATCATTTTGGCTTGCTCTGCAGTACCATTGCGCATGGCGTGTAAAAGTGGGAGAGTCGGTTTACCTTCGTTAAGGTCATCACCGACATTCTTACCCAGCGTTTGCCCGTCAGCGCTGTAATCCAAAAGATCGTCAATAAGCTGGAAGGCAGTCCCGAGATAACGGCCATAATCCTGAAGGGCTTTCTCTTGTTCGGCAGTAGCATCCGCTAAAATCCCTGAACACTGAGCCGCCGCTTCAAATAAACGTGCCGTTTTGCTGTAAATCACCCGCATGTAACTTTCTTCGGTGATATCAGGGTCATTGCAGTTCATTAGTTGCAGAACTTCGCCCTCAGCAATGACGTTTACCGCTTCGGACATCACTTCAAGAACCTTCAGTGAGCCGAGCTGCGTCATCATCTGGAAAGCGCGGGTATAAATAAAATCGCCAACCAGAACGCTTGCCGCATTACCAAATGCTGCATTAGCCGTTGCCTTGCCACGGCGCATATCGGATTCATCGACAACATCATCATGCAGCAACGTGGCGGTATGGATAAATTCAATGAGCGCTGCAATATTGACGTGTGCATTACCCTGATAACCGAGCGCGCGAGCAGCAAGAACAGCAATCATCGGGCGGATACGTTTCCCGCCGCCGCTGACGATGTAATACCCTAACTGATTGATCAATTGGACATCTGAATTTAACTGTTCAAGGATGACCGCATTGACTCCCGCCATATCTTGCGCGGTTAACTCATTAATTTTTTCTAAATTCATCGCAAAAGTCTGGCTTAAAGTCCTGTTTACCACATGTCTATACGGAATCACGTGAGGGTAGAGGAGTAATAATGTAGTACAGATTGTACTGAAAAAACGAGGCAGATAAACGGCTGGTGTGATGTTGCGTTTTTTTTCTACTCTGTTTCATGACAGGGCTTGTCAAAGGCTCTCGTTTTGCGTAATATTCGCGCCCTATTGTGAATATTTATAGCGCCACCTGAAACATACGTAAGGTGCGTGCGGAAAGCGGAGTTTTATATGTACGCGGTTTTCCAAAGTGGTGGTAAACAACACCGAGTAAGCGAAGGTCAAACCATTCGCCTGGAAAAGCTGGACATCGCAACTGGCGAAGCAGTTGAGTTCGCAGAAGTTCTGATGATCGCTAATGGTGAAGAAATCAAAATCGGCGTTCCTTTCGTCGATGGCGGCGTAATCAAAGCTGAAGTTGTTGCTCATGGTCGTGGCGAGAAAATTAAGATTGTTAAGTTTCGTCGTCGTAAACACTACCGTAAGCAGCAGGGTCATCGTCAGTGGTTTACTGATGTGAAAATTACCGGCATCAGCGCTTAATACTAGGGAGCATATCAAATGGCACATAAAAAGGCTGGCGGCTCTACTCGTAACGGTCGCGATTCCGAAGCTAAACGTCTGGGCGTAAAACGTTTCGGCGGTGAAGCAGTTCTGGCAGGCAGCATTATCGTTCGTCAACGTGGTACTAAATTCCACGCTGGTTCTAACGTAGGTTGCGGCAAAGATCATACTCTGTTCGCTTTGACTGACGGTAAAGTTAAGTTCGAAGTTAAAGGCCCGAAAAACCGTAAGTTCATCAGCATCGTTGCTGAATAAGTTTTTCGCGTCCCGGTAACGGATAGAAGCCCCGCAACACGTTGCGGGGCTTTTTACATTCTAAGCCCGGTAAATTAGTGAAGATGTCCTTTAAATTTCAGGTGCAGGCAATACTCCTGCGGCATGAAAGATAAAAGACATATCAGGGACACTTCAGAATGAAACAGCAGGCGGGAATCGGCATTCTTTTGGCATTGACCACGGCAATTTGCTGGGGCGCATTGCCAATTGCAATGAAGCAAGTTCTGACGGTAATGGAACCGCCGACAGTTGTCTTTTATCGCTTCCTGATGGCAAGCCTCGGGCTGGGAACTATTCTCGCCATACGAGGTAAATTACCGCCATTAAAATTGTTCCGTAAGCCACGCTGGCTGGTATTACTCGCTATAGCGACAGGTGGTTTATTCGGTAACTTTTTGCTGTTTAGTTCATCGTTGCAGTACCTGAGCCCAACGGCGTCTCAGGTTATTGGCCAGCTTTCCCCGGTGGGAATGATGGTGGCAAGTGTGGTCGTGCTCAAAGAGAAGATGCGCGGTACACAGGTCATCGGGGCCATAATGTTACTTTGCGGGTTGGTGATGTTCTTTAACACCAGCCTGATAGAAATTTTTACCCGCCTGACTGATTATACCCTCGGGGTTATTTTCGGTGTTCTGGCGGCGACAGTGTGGGTCACCTATGGTGTGGCGCAGAAGGTATTATTACGCCGCCTGGCCTCGCAACAGATCCTCTTTTTACTGTACACTTTATGTACTCTTGCGCTTTTGCCCTTGGCTCAACTGGATAAGGTTTTCCAACTCAGCCACTGGCAACTGGCGTGTTTAGTTTTCTGTGGCCTGAATACACTGGTTGGGTATGGGGCACTGGCAGAAGCCATGGCACGGTGGCAGGCGGCACAGGTTAGCGCCATTATTACGCTAACTCCGCTGTTTACCTTGCTGTTTTCAGATTTATTAGCGTTAGCCTGGCCCGATTTCTTCGCCATGCCGTTACTTAACCTCGTAGGTTATAGCGGTGCGTTCGTCGTGGTTGCAGGTGCAATGTATTCAGCCATTGGTCACCGTCTTTGGGGACGCTGGCGCAAAACCGAAGCTGTTCTTCCAGTACAACGTTCGGGCGAATGATTTACGGAGAAGTGAAATGAAGTTTGTTGATGAAGCAACGATCCTGGTCGTAGCAGGTGATGGCGGTAACGGCTGCGTTAGCTTCCGTCGTGAAAAATATATTCCCAGAGGCGGCCCGGACGGTGGTGATGGCGGTGATGGCGGTGATGTATGGCTTGAGGCGGATGAAAACCTCAATACCTTGATCGACTATCGCTTCGAGAAATCTTTCCGCGCTGAACGTGGCCAAAATGGCCAGAGCCGTGACTGTACGGGTAAACGCGGTAAAGACATTACCGTTAAAGTTCCCGTAGGGACGCGTGTTATCGATCAAGGCACTGGCGAAACCATGGGTGATATGACCCAGCACGGTCAGAAGCTGATGGTTGCTAAGGGCGGTTGGCACGGTCTGGGTAACACCCGTTTCAAATCCTCTGTGAACCGTACTCCACGTCAGAAAACCATGGGTACGCCTGGTGAGAAACGTGATATCCAACTGGAGCTGCTGCTACTGGCTGACGTGGGCATGCTGGGTTTACCGAATGCCGGTAAATCTACGTTTATTCGCTCTGTTTCCGCGGCAAAACCAAAAGTTGCGGATTATCCGTTTACCACTCTGATTCCAAGCCTTGGCGTTGTTCGTATGGATAACGAGAAGAGCTTTGTGGTTGCCGATATTCCAGGGTTGATTGAAGGCGCGGCAGATGGCGCAGGCTTAGGTATTCGCTTCCTGAAGCACCTTGAGCGTTGCCGTGTGCTGTTGCACCTCATCGATATTGCACCAATTGATGAATCTGATCCGGTTGAAAACGCCCGCGTTATTATTGGCGAGCTGGAAAAATACAGCGAAAAACTGGCTGAGAAACCGCGTTGGTTGGTATTTAACAAAGCCGACTTGATGAGCAAAGAAGATGCCGAAGCGCGTGCAAAAGAAATTGCTACCGCTATGGGCTGGGAAGATAAATACTATCTGATCTCTGCGGTGAATCGTGAAGGCGTTAATGCGCTGTGTTGGGATGTGATGGACTTTATCATTGCTAACCCGAAAGCAGTTGAGCTTCAGCCGGTTGCTCCTGAGAAAGTTGAGTTCATGTGGGATGATTATCATCAACAGCAACTTGACGCAGTGGAAGCGGAAGATGATGAAGAGTGGGATGACGACTGGGATGAAGATGACGACGAAGGTGTCGAAATCATCTATCAGAAATAATGTTATCTGACGTTATTTAAAGAAAGGCCGGAAATTATCCCGGCCTTTTTTATTGTCTGTTTATTGGTTTTGGGATGGGATCCAGCAGCTTGCTTGCAGGCCGCAATCTCCAGGGCCGTTATCGAGCGTTAATATCCCGTGGTGCAGTTGAACAATGCGCAGGACGATATTTAGCCCAAGCCCACTTCCTCCGTAACGTTGATCCATCCGACGGAACGGATCGGTAATCGTCAGGCGATGTTTTTCATCAATGCCCGGGCCTTGATCGGAGACGGTAAGCGTTGCTCCGTTGCCCTCTGCGGCTAATGAGACTGTGATGGTGCTTTTTATCGGGCTATAACGAGATGCGTTTTCAAGAAGGTTACGGAGCATCAGGCGAAGGAGTACAGCGTCTCCCTGAACGATATTCTCGCTATCTTTTGGCCAGAGAATAGTTTGCTCACGTACAGCGACCATCTCTTCCATTTCCATTTTCAACGGGGCGATGATGTCACGCTGCCAGTTCAGCGTGTCGTAGTGACCGCTCGCTAGCGCTTGCCCAGCCCGTGACAGCATTAATAGCTGCTCAATGGTATGCATCAGCTGATCGATACGCTCCAGCAGCATAGGGGCTTGTTGAACGCCTGAATTTGCCATCAATTCAAGATGCAGGCGGATACCAGCCAGCGGTGTACGCAATTCGTGAGCCGCATCGGCGGTAAATAAGCGTTCCTGCTGAATAGTATGATCCAGCCGCGCCAGCAATTGATTCAGTGAATTAGTGACGGCGACCATCTCCTCCATATCCGAGTACATGGGTAATGCTGAAAGATTATCGGCAGAACGGTTCGCAAGACTGGTACGAAGACGGTTCAGTGGACGAGTGATCCAAGTAATCGCCCAAAAAGAGAAGAACAGCGTGAAGCCAATCATTACCAAAGAGGGAACCAGTAATGAAGCAATGGCCTCGCGGATCTCTTTTTCAACATGTTGATTCCGGGCTTTGGCCGAGAGCGTTTCGCTGACCAGAAAAGTGATTTGCTCGCGGCTTTCATGCCATAGCCAGATAACGCTAATTAACTGGAAAAACAGAAGAATCAGTGCCAGAAGAATCATTAATCGCTGGCGCATGCTATTCATGTTCGGCTCTCCAGGCGATAACCAACCCCGCGGACTGTTTTGATTCTGTCTTTGCCTAACTTGCGGCGAAGATTATGGATATGCACTTCAAGCGTATTCGAGCCGGGATCGTCCTGCCAACTGTAAATATCCTGCTGTAATGTTTCGCGGTGCACCGTCTGCCCGATGCGCATCATCAGGCGTGTTAGTAACGCGAACTCCTTCGGCGTGATTTCGACAGGCAAATCTTGCAGGAGTACTTGTTGAGTTTGCAGATTGAGCGTCAGGTCATCATGCTGGAGAAGATTGTCGCTGTGGCCCTGATAGCGGCGAATTAACGCACGTGTGCGAGCTTGTAGTTCAGCAAGTGCGAACGGCTTAACCAGATAGTCATCCGCACCGGAATCGAGGCCATTTACGCGGTCTTCAAGCGCGTCGCGAGCCGTGAGTATCAGCACGGGAGTGCTGATACTACGACGCCGCCATTGCCTTAACAGCGTAGCGCCATCTTTGTCAGGCAGACCAAGATCGAGAATGATCATGCCATATTCACCACTTTCAATTAGCGCATCGGCTTCGGCTGCTGTTGTTGCGCAATCCAGAGCATAGCCTTCGCTATTGAGTGCCAGTACCAGGCCTTCCCGTAACAGTAAATCGTCTTCAACAATAAGCAGTTTCATAACTCAATTATTCTGGTAGATATCCTTATAGAGACGGCTTTCAAAGCGCACTAACGGGATACGACGGTTACGTTGATCGGCAGGCTCTACAGCATAGCCTGACAAATATTGCACAAAGGCCATTCGCTGGCCGCTTGCGGTCGTGATAAATCCAGCAAGGTTGTAAACCCCTTGCAGTGAACCTGTTTTCGCAGAAACTTTGCCATCAACCCCCGCCTGGTGCAGACCCGCTCGATATTGCAATGAACCGTCATAACCGGCTAACGGCAACATTGAGATAAAGTTAAGCTCACTGTCATTCTGGGCTATATATTGCAAGACCTGCATCATGGTGGCGGGAGAAATAAGATTGTGACGAGACAATCCTGAACCATCGACCACGATACTGTTCCCTAAATCCACCCCGGCTTTTTGGCGCAGAATTTGTCGCACGGCATCGGCTCCGGAACGCCAGGTGCCCGGCACGCCAAAGCGGTTATGCCCGATAGTGCGAAACACGGTATCAGCAATCATGTTGTCTGATTTCTTGAGCATCACCTTTAGCAAATCATGCAGTGGGGCAGACTGCTTACTGGCGATGACCGTGCCAGGCGTATTAGATTGCGTCTGACGCAATAAGGTTCCGCTATAGGTGATTCCGGCGTCTTTGAGTTCAGCTTTCAGAATCGCACCGGCATAACTTGCGCCATCTTGTATCGCGAACGCGAGCGGAAGAGGGTCTGCACGCTGTGTCATACACCCAGTTAGCGTAAAGCGATTTAGATCGCCTGGTACGACATCCAGTTCACAATATTGCGCATCGGGAGAGCCTTTTGCGAGAGTACGAACCTGGCTGAACATAACAACAGGATAGTAAGAAGCGACGCGGATGAAGGCTAATTCGTCAGCTTTTGGGGCGCTGTATAGCGAAATAGAGAAGCAGTTACGGTCAATGATAGCGGCGGCGGGTGGGGCGCTAAAACACTGCGTCATATCATTCCAGGGCCAGCCAGGGGCTTTATCATGACTGGCAAAAATCGACGTGTCGATCAGCACATTTCCTTCAATCTGCTGAACACCCGCTTTTTTCAGGACCGCGACCATATTGCGAATATCCTGACGTTTTAGCGTAGGATCGCCACCAAATCGCGCAATCAGATCCCCTTGCAGTATGCCATTACTGATTTGTGCATGGCTTTCAAGAGTCGTATTGAACCTGAAATCTGGCCCTAACTGTAGCAATGCTGCCAGAGCCGTGATGACCTTTTGGGTACTGGCAGGCAGCGCCATTTGTTGGCTGTGATAGTCAATCTGTGGAGCGGGCGCGCCAATTTTTTGCACCATCAAAGCCAGATTCGCACCCGCAGGCAACTGGGAAGTGTAATCTTCAACGTTGGCAGCCTGGGCGGTTAACACCACAGCACTGGTCAATCCAATGACAAATCTAAAAAATCGCATAATCTCGCGGTAACAACCTGGAAACGTGCCGCCATACTACGGTGCATCGCAGTGCAAAGTAAACGATGACCCTCAGGGAACTCCAGGGTAAAATACAGGTCAATTTGAAAACCGTTCCTGACCTGGTGCTTTGCTCCGGGCCAGTTTTATTTTGCTTAGTGCCAGGGGTTTGCCTTATTAACGTAAACCAGGCTCTGAATTCAGAAGTGCCGTAGGGCAGTTCTGAACAGGAAAGTTTTGAAGAGGTATAACAATGCAACCTATTCCGATGACCCTACGTGGCGCAGAAAGATTACGTGAAGAGCTGGATTTCCTGAAGTCTGTGCGCCGTCCACAAATTATTGCCGCGATTGCAGATGCCCGCGAACACGGCGACTTAAAAGAAAATGCTGAATACCATGCCGCGCGTGAGCAACAAGGTTTTTGCGAAGGCCGTATTCAGGATATCGAAGCGAAGCTCTCCAATGCTCAAGTTATCGATATCACAAAAATGCCAAATAACGGGCGTGTCATTTTTGGCGCGAGCGTAACGGTTTTGAATCTTGATAACGATGAAGAGCAGACTTATCGCATTGTTGGCGATGATGAAGCTGATTTTAAACAGAATCTTATTTCGGTGAATTCACCGATTGCTCGTGGCCTTGTGGGTAAAGAGCAAGATGATGTGGTTGTTATCCGCACGCCTGGTGGCGATGTAGAGTTCGAAATTGTAAAAGTGGAATATTTATAATTTCTGCTACGCTTTTTTATAGCGTGGCGTATTGTAAAGAAAGGAAAAAGGCCGCATCGCGGCCTTTTATCAACTAACAGAGCGTGGCATTTTGCACACTCTCTGCTTATTTTGGCAGAGAAATCTTGCGCTCTTTAGACGGGCGATAGAGCACCAGCGTTTTACCGATAACCTGTACATTACAGGCGCCGGTTTCACGCACGATGGCATCGACGATCAAGGTTTTAGTTTCGCGATCTTCCGTTGCGATTTTCACCTTGATTAACTCATGATGCTCAAGCGCTTGTTCAATCTCGGCCAGTACCCCTTCGGTCAAACCGTTATTGCCAAGCATGACTACAGGCTTGAGCGGATGAGCAAGGCCTTTCAGGTGCTGTTTTTGTTTAGTACTCAGATTCATCGTATTTTTTGCTTACGTTGGGATTGAAAACGGTTCATTCTACCGCCATCTCTACTGTATCGCCAAATCGGTTGTGCTGAAAACTCTACAGCCTGCTACCTACGATGAACAAAGTTGGAAATTGAGATGACAGGTAAAAAGCGTTCTGCCAGCTCCAGTCGCTGGCTGCAGGAACACTTTAGCGATAAATATGTAATTCAGGCGCAGAAAAAAGGGTTACGTTCCCGTGCCTGGTTTAAACTTGATGAAATACAGCAAAGTGACAAACTTTTTAAACCAGGAATGACAATTGTCGATCTTGGTGCTGCTCCCGGAGGATGGTCGCAATATGTTGTGACCCAGATCGGGAATCAGGGGCGAATCATTGCTTGCGATCTTTTACCTATGGATCCTATCGTTGGTGTTGACTTCCTTCAGGGCGATTTTCGTGATGAATTAGTCGTGAAAGCTCTGTTGGATCGTGTTGGTGACAGTAAAGTTCAGGTTGTCATGTCAGATATGGCTCCAAATATGAGCGGGACACCGGCAGTAGATATTCCTCGGGCGATGTATTTAGTAGAACTGGCACTGGAAATGTGTCGTGATGTTCTTGCACCGGGTGGTAGTTTTTTAGTGAAAGTGTTTCAGGGCGAAGGTTTCGATGAATACCTGCGGGAAATTCGCTCCATGTTTACGACTGTTAAAGTGCGTAAACCGGACTCTTCTCGTGCCCGCTCACGTGAAGTGTACATTGTAGCGACTGGGCGAAAACTATAGTACCCTGACGCTGTTTGTTAACACAGTTGTAATATGAGGTTAATCCCTTGAGTGACATGGCGAAAAACCTAATACTCTGGCTGGTCATCGCGGTTGTGCTGATGTCTGTGTTCCAGAGCTTTGGGCCCAGCGAGTCAAATGGCCGTAGGGTGGATTACTCCACTTTCCTGTCTGAAGTAAATCAGGACCAGGTACGCGAAGCGCGTATCAACGGACGTGAAATCAACGTTACCAAGAAAGATAGTAACCGATACACGACTTACATCCCCGTTAACGATCCTAAACTGCTTGATAATCTGCTGACCAAAAATGTGAAAGTAGTAGGCGAGCCGCCTGAAGAGCCAAGCTTGCTGGCTTCTATTTTCATATCCTGGTTCCCAATGCTATTGCTAATTGGGGTCTGGATCTTCTTTATGCGTCAAATGCAGGGCGGCGGTGGCAAAGGTGCCATGTCGTTCGGTAAAAGTAAGGCGCGTATGCTCACCGAAGACCAAATCAAAACCACTTTTGCTGATGTCGCAGGTTGTGATGAAGCAAAAGAAGAGGTTGCTGAACTGGTTGAGTACCTTCGTGAGCCAAGCCGTTTCCAGAAACTGGGCGGTAAAATCCCGAAAGGCGTGCTGATGGTTGGCCCTCCGGGTACCGGTAAAACCCTGCTGGCAAAAGCTATCGCGGGTGAAGCGAAAGTTCCGTTCTTTACTATTTCCGGTTCTGACTTCGTTGAAATGTTTGTGGGCGTGGGTGCATCCCGTGTTCGTGACATGTTCGAACAAGCTAAGAAAGCGGCACCATGCATCATCTTCATCGATGAAATTGACGCCGTAGGCCGTCAGCGTGGCGCGGGTCTGGGTGGTGGTCACGATGAACGTGAACAGACTCTGAACCAGATGCTGGTTGAAATGGATGGTTTCGAAGGTAACGAAGGAATCATCGTTATCGCCGCAACTAACCGTCCGGACGTGCTTGACCCTGCGTTGTTGCGTCCAGGTCGTTTTGACCGTCAGGTTGTTGTTGGCCTGCCAGATGTGCGTGGCCGTGAGCAAATCCTGAAAGTGCATATGCGCCGTGTGCCGTTGTCTCCAGATATTGACGCCGCAATCATTGCGCGTGGTACGCCTGGCTTCTCTGGTGCTGACCTTGCAAACCTGGTTAACGAAGCTGCTCTGTTTGCTGCCCGTGGCAATAAGCGTGTGGTTTCGATGGTTGAATTCGAAAAAGCGAAAGACAAAATCATGATGGGCGCGGAACGTCGCTCCATGGTGATGACTGAAGCGCAAAAAGAGTCAACCGCATACCACGAAGCAGGACATGCGATTATTGGCCGTCTGGTACCTGAGCACGATCCGGTACATAAAGTCACCATTATCCCGCGTGGCCGTGCGCTGGGCGTAACGTTCTTCCTGCCGGAAGGTGATGCAATCAGTGCCAGCCGTCAGAAGCTTGAAAGCCAGATTTCTACGCTGTACGGCGGTCGTCTTGCTGAAGAAATCATTTACGGTGCTGAGCATGTTTCTACTGGTGCGTCTAACGACATTAAAGTAGCGACATCTATTGCCCGTAACATGGTGACCCAATGGGGGTTCTCTGAAAAACTCGGTCCGTTGCTGTATGCGGAAGAGGAAGGCGAAGTATTCCTGGGGCGTTCAGTGGCGAAAGCAAAACATATGTCCGATGAAACTGCGCGTATCATCGATCAGGAAGTGAAGCTGTTGATTGAGCGTAACTATGCTCGTGCTCGTCAGCTCCTGAATGAAAATATGGATATTCTTCACACCATGAAAGATGCATTGATGAAGTATGAAACTATCGATGCGCCTCAGATTGATGACCTGATGGCTCGCCGTGATGTGCGTCCGCCAGCAGGCTGGGAAGAATCAAACAACGGCAACAACAATTCTGATAACAATGGTACACCTCGTGCACCGCGTCCGGTCGATGAACCGCGTACGCCGAATCCTGGTAACACGATGTCAGAGCAGTTGGGCGACAAATAAGTCATCTCTGCCGGATGTTAATGCAGTAATCTATAAAACCCCGGGCTTGTCCCGGGGTTTTTGTTTTTTGTTTTAACCGTAGTTAATTCAAGGGAATTTCGATGAAACTCACAGCCCAGGGCAGTACGCTTGATCTCTCCCATCCTCATATCATGGGGATTTTGAACGTCACGCCAGACTCCTTTTCCGATGGTGGTCAGCACAATTCGTTAGTGGAGGCCGTAAAACACGCTAACGCAATGATCAACGCAGGGGCGACGATCATTGATATTGGCGGTGAGTCAACGCGACCTGGGGCGGCAGAAGTGAGTGTCGAGGAAGAGCTTTCACGCGTGATACCTGTTGTGGAGGCTATTGCCCAGCGTTTTGAAGTATGGATTTCCGTGGACACTTCTAAACCTGAAGTGATTCGTGAAGCAGCGCGTGTAGGTGCGCATATCATCAACGATATTCGCTCGCTACAAGAGCCTGGAGCACTTGAGGCTGCGGCAGCGACAGGTTTGCCAGTTTGCCTGATGCACATGCAGGGTGAACCTAAAAATATGCAGCAGTCACCTTATTACGATGATGTGTTTGCGGATGTTAATCGCTTTTTTATCGACCAAATAGCACGCTGTGAAGCGGCCGGTATCGCAAAAGAAAAATTGTTACTCGACCCAGGCTTCGGTTTCGGTAAAAATCTGACACATAATTACCAACTTTTAGCCCGACTTTCCGAATTCCACCACTTTGGATTACCGCTGCTGGTGGGGATGTCGCGTAAATCAATGGTTGGCCAACTGCTTAACGTTGGGCCGGATCAGCGCCTGAGCGGCAGTCTTGCTTGTGCTGTGATAGCGGCAATGCAGGGGGCTAATATCATTAGGGTTCACGATGTGAAAGAGTCAGTCGAAGCGATGCGCGTGGTGGAAGCCACACTTTCAGCGAAGGAAAAAAAACGCTATGAGTAACCGTAAATATTTTGGCACAGATGGCATTCGTGGTCGTGTAGGCGATTCCCCAATTACTCCTGATTTTGTGCTGAAACTCGGCTGGGCGGCAGGAAAAGTATTAGCGCGTCATGGTTCACGCAAAATCATTATCGGCAAAGATACTCGTATCTCTGGCTATATGCTGGAGTCGGCGCTTGAAGCAGGGCTTGCGGCGGCAGGTTTGTCCGCATCTTTCACCGGGCCAATGCCTACGCCCGCGGTTGCCTATCTGACACGTACTTTCCGTGCAGAAGCAGGCATCGTCATCTCCGCTTCGCATAACCCGTTCTATGATAACGGGATCAAATTCTTCTCCATCGACGGCACCAAACTGCCAGATGAAGTTGAAGAAGCGATTGAAGCGGAAATGGAAAAAGAAATCACCTGTGTGGATTCTGCCGAACTGGGTAAAGCCAGCCGTATCGTTGATGCAGCCGGTCGTTACATTGAGTTTTGTAAAGGCACATTCCCGAATGAATTAAGCCTGAACGGTCTTAAAATTGTTGTTGATTGCGCCAATGGTGCGACCTACCACATCGCGCCAAATGTACTGCGTGAATTAGGTGCAACGGTGATTACAGTTGGTTGCGAACCAAACGGCGTTAACATCAACGAAAAATGCGGTGCGACGGATGTGCGTATGCTGCAGGAGCGTGTGCTTGCAGAAAAAGCTGACATCGGTATTGCGCTTGACGGTGATGGCGACCGAGTCATCATGGTGGATAACCTGGGCCATAAAGTTGATGGTGACCAAATCCTGTACATCATTGCGCGTGAAGGACTTCGTCAGGGCCAATTGCGTGGCGGTGCCGTAGGTACGCTGATGAGCAATATGGGCCTTGAGCTGGCTCTGAAACAGTTAGGTATTCCGTTTGCTCGCGCAAAAGTGGGCGACCGTTATGTTCTCGAGAAGCTTCAGGAAAAAGGCTGGAGAATTGGTGCGGAAAACTCAGGTCACGTGATCCTGCTTGATAAAACGACCACGGGTGACGGTATTGTTGCAGGTTTGCAAGTACTTACCGCAATGGTGCGTAATCACATGAGCCTGCACGATTTGTGCAGCGGAATGAAATTATTCCCGCAGATTCTGGTTAATGTGCGCTTCACTGCCGGCGGCGGTGATCCACTTGAACACGAAACCGTGAAAAAAGTGACAGCTGAAGTAGAAGATGCTCTTGGCAGCCGTGGTCGCGTGTTGCTGCGTAAATCAGGAACTGAGCCTTTAATCCGTGTCATGGTTGAGGGCGAAGATGAAGCGTTAGTGATTGAATACGCAAATCGCATTGCCGATGCGGTAAAAGCAGTTTAAAAGTTCATCCCGTAAATTGTGTAAAAAGGCGGCAAGTGCCGCCTTTTTTCTAAACAAAGGCAAATGTATTGCTGTTTTTTTCCGCAGTCAGCAAAATGTGAATAAATTGCCCTTGCGCAGATCGAAGGCTTTGGTTAGTATTCTCACCCGCTTCAGTGGGTAAACTTAAACGTATCCGCTTGACTGGTTTGAAGCTTTGGTATGCGGTAATCCCGCAAGGAACAGGTTGATTATGTACGAAGCTCTTTTAGTTATTTTCCTTATTGTAGCCTTAGGCCTTGTTGGTCTTATCATGCTGCAACAAGGTAAAGGCGCTGATATGGGAGCCTCCTTCGGAGCAGGCGCTTCCGCTACACTGTTTGGTTCAAGTGGTTCTGGTAATTTCATGACCCGCATGACCGCTGTGTTAGCAACACTGTTCTTTATTATCAGCCTGGTACTGGGTAACCTCAATACCAACAAAACCGATAAAGGAAGTGTGTGGGATAATTTAACTCAGCCAACAAAAACTGAGTCACAGCCAGCGGCACCTACCAAGCCGAGCAGCGATATCCCGCAGTAATAAGTAGTAAGCTTCTGTACAGCAAGATTTGATTGTTGTACGCAAAGTGCCGAGGTGGTGGAATTGGTAGACACGCTACCTTGAGGTGGTAGTGCCCGATTGGGCTTACGGGTTCAAGTCCCGTCCTCGGTACCAAATCCCAGCAATTCTTGCATTTAATGCAATTCTGGCGTAGTATTTGCCACGTTTTCGGACGCGGGGTGGAGCAGCCTGGTAGCTCGTCGGGCTCATAACCCGAAGGTCGTCGGTTCAAATCCGGCCCCCGCAACCACTTTCCCTGAGAGTTCTTTTTCAAATATACTGTGAACATCGACCGGTGTATTCGCGAAGAATTTAGAAAAAAATTCTCCTGGATAGTGTCCGGGCCGCAATTGCGGCATACAGGGTTCAGTTATATAAAGCCCCGATTTATCGGGGTTTTTTGTTATCTGACTTCAGAATAACTGGGCTATATGCCCTTTTTTTATGTCTTGGGGGTGGGCTTGTCCACATTAGAGCAAAAATTAACAGAGATGATTTCAGCACCAGTCGAGGCGCTGGGCTATGAATTGGTCGGTATCGAATTTGTCCGAGGTCGCCAATCCACACTGCGCATCTATATTGATAGTGAAGATGGCATCAATGTTGATGATTGTGCTGATGTCAGTCACCAGGTAAGTGCAGTACTGGATGTCGAAGACCCTATCACTGTGGCTTACAACCTGGAAGTTTCCTCACCTGGCCTCGATCGCCCAATGTTCACGAGTGAGCATTACGTTCGCTTTACCGGCGAAGAAGTGAGCATTGTGTTGCGAATGGCTGTGCAAAACCGTCGTAAATGGCAGGGTATTATTAAAGCCGTAGAAGGTGAGATGATCACGGTCACGGTGGAAGGCAAAGATGAAGTGTTCGCGCTGAGCAACATCCAGAAAGCGAACCTGGTACCCCACTTTTAATAGTTTGGATTGAGGTGAAAACCCAGGATGAACAAAGAAATTTTGGCTGTTGTAGAAGCAGTTTCCAACGAAAAATCATTGCCGCGTGAGAAGATTTTCGAAGCGCTGGAAAGTGCACTGGCAACAGCGACCAAGAAAAAATACGAACAAGAGATTGATGTGCGCGTCAGCATCGATCGTAAAAGTGGTGACTTTGATACCTTCCGCCGTTGGGTCATTGTTGAAGAAGTTACCCAACCAACGCGTGAAATCACCCTTGATGCAGCTCAATTCGAAGATCCAGAGCTGAATGTTGGCGAATATGTGGAAGACCAGATTGAATCTGTGACCTTCGACCGTATCACTACTCAGACTGCAAAACAGGTTATCGTACAAAAAGTACGTGAAGCTGAACGTGCAATGGTAGTTGATCAGTTCCGCGAACATGAAGGTGAAATCATCACGGGCGTGGTGAAAAAAGTTAACCGCGAGAATATCTCTCTTGATCTCGGTAGCAACGCTGAAGCTGTTATTCTTCGTGAAGACATGCTGCCGCGTGAAAACTTCCGCCCAGGCGACCGTATCCGCGGTGTTCTTTACGCTGTGCGTCCGGAAGCTCGTGGTGCTCAACTGTTTGTAAGCCGTGCCAAGCCAGAAATGCTGATCGAACTGTTCCGCATTGAAGTACCGGAAATTGGCGAAGAAGTTATTGAAATTAAAGCTGCTGCTCGTGATCCTGGTTCTCGTGCGAAAATCGCTGTGAAAACTAACGATAAGCGTATCGACCCGGTTGGTGCTTGTGTGGGTATGCGCGGTGCGCGTGTTCAGGCAGTTTCCACAGAGCTGGGCGGTGAGCGTATTGATATTGTGCTGTGGGACGATAACCCAGCGCAGTTTGTTATCAATGCTATGGCACCAGCAGACGTGGCTTCCATTGTGGTCGATGAAGACAAACATACAATGGATATCGCGGTAGAGGCAGGCAATCTGGCACAGGCAATCGGTCGTAACGGTCAAAACGTTCGCCTGGCTGCACAACTGAGCGGCTGGGAACTCAACGTGATGACCGTTGATGATCTGCAAGCTAAGCATCAGGCTGAAGCACATGCTGCCATTGATACCTTTACCAAATACCTCGACATCGACGAGGACTTCGCCACTGTATTGGTAGAAGAAGGTTTCTCCACTCTGGAAGAATTGGCCTATGTGCCGATGAAAGAGCTGTTGGAAGTTGATGGCCTTGATGAAGATACAGTGGAAGCATTACGTGATCGCGCCAAAAACGCCCTCACCACACTGGCTTTGGCGCAGGAAGAAAGCCTGGGCGATAACAAACCTAAAGAGGATCTGCTGAACCTCGAAGGTATGGATCGCAACCTGGCCTTTAAACTCGCTTCGCGCGGTGTGAGCTCGCTGGAAGACCTGGCTGAGCAAGGTGTCGACGATCTGTCAGATATTGAAGGTTTAACAAACGAGAAGGCCGGTGAATTAATTATGGCTGCTCGCAATATCTGCTGGTTTGGCGGCGAAGCGTAATAAACTGTAGCAGGAAGGAACAGCATGACAGATGTAACCGTAAAAGCGCTGGCCGCAGAGATTCAGACCTCCGTGGACCGCCTGGTACAGCAATTTGCTGATGCAGGGATCCCTAAGGCTGCTGATGATTCTGTCTCAGCCCAAGAGAAACAGACATTACTGGCGCACCTGAACCGTGAACATGGTTCTGCGCCAGATAAGTTGACATTACAGCGCAAAACGCGCAGTACTTTAAACATTCCAGGTACCGGTGGGAAAAGTAAATCGGTACAAATCGAAGTCCGCAAGAAGCGCACCTTTGTGAAACGTGATCCGCAAGAGACAGAACGTCTTGCCGCGGAAGAACAGGCGCAGCGTGAAGCGGAAGAGCAAGCCCAACGTGAGGCGCAGGAAGCTGCCAAACGTGAGGCGCAAGAAAAAGCTAAACGTGAAGCTGAAGAGAAAGCTAAGCGTGAAGCCGCTGACAAAGCGAAACGTGAAGCTGCGGAAAAAGACAAAGTGAGCAATCAAGACGATATGACGAAAAGCGCCCAGGCAGACAAAGCCCGCCGCGAAGCAGAAGCTGCTGAGCTTAAGCGTAAAGCGGAAGAAGAAGCCCGTCGCAAGTTAGAAGAAGACGCCCGTCGTGTAGCTGAAGAGGCCCGTAAAATGGCTGAAGCTAACGCAGGTGTGTGGACGGAAGAAGAGAAAGTGGAAGACGACAAATCTGATTACCATGTAACCACTTCCCAACATGCGCGTCAGGCCGAAGACGAAAACGACCGTGAAGTTGAAGCAGGTCGCACTCGTGCTCGTACTGCTACTACTAAAGCACCTCGCCAGAAGAAAGGCGGCAAACACGGTGAGTCTAAAGCTGATCGTGAAGAAGCGCGTGCTGCGGTTCGTGGTGGTAAAGGCAAGCGTAAACCAAGTTCACTGCAGCAAGGCTTCAACAAGCCTGCGCAGGCAGTTAACCGTGACGTCATCATTGGCGAAACCGTAACTGTTGCAGAACTGGCAAACAAAATGGCTGTTAAAGGCTCTCAGGTCATCAAAGCGATGATGAAACTGGGTGCTATGGCAACCATTAACCAGGTCATCGACCAGGAAACCGCACAACTGGTTGCCGAAGAGATGGGCCACAAAGTTATCCTGCGTCGTGAAAACGAGCTGGAAGAGGCGCTGATGAGCGACCGTGACACCGATGCAGTAGCAGAAGCTCGCGCACCGGTTGTTACTATCATGGGTCACGTTGACCACGGTAAAACCTCTCTGCTTGATTACATTCGTTCTACTAAAGTGGCGTCTGGCGAAGCGGGTGGTATTACCCAGCACATTGGTGCATACCACGTCGAAACTGACAACGGCATGATCACCTTCCTGGATACCCCAGGCCACGCAGCGTTTACTTCTATGCGTGCTCGTGGTGCTCAGGCAACGGATATCGTTGTTCTGGTTGTGGCTGCAGACGATGGCGTAATGCCACAAACTATCGAAGCAATCCAGCACGCGAAAGCGGCGCAGGTGCCGGTAGTGGTTGCAGTAAACAAAATTGATAAGCCAGAAGCTGATCCAGACCGCGTTAAGCAGGAACTGTCTCAGTACGGCATCATGCCAGAAGAGTGGGGCGGTGAAAGCCAGTTTGTACATGTGTCTGCGAAAGCGGGTACCGGTATTGACGAATTGCTGGACGCAATCCTGCTGCAAGCTGAAGTTCTCGAACTGAAAGCAATGCGTGAAGGCATGGCAAGCGGTGTTGTTATCGAATCCTTCCTGGATAAAGGTCGTGGCCCGGTAGCAACTGTTCTGGTTCGTGAAGGTTCACTGAACAAAGGCGACATCGTTCTTTGTGGTTTCGAATATGGCCGTGTTCGTGCAATGCGTGACGAAATGGGTCGAGAAGTCGCAGAAGCGGGTCCATCTATTCCTGTTGAAATCCTTGGTCTGTCCGGTGTGCCGGCAGCGGGCGATGAAGTAACAGTTGTTCGTGACGAGAAAAAAGCTCGCGAAGTTGCTCTGTACCGTCAGGGTAAATTCCGCGAAGTTAAACTGGCTCGCCAGCAGAAATCTAAACTGGAAAACATGTTCGCCAACATGACTGAAGGCGAAGTGTCAGAAGTTAACGTTGTGCTGAAAGCTGACGTTCAGGGTTCTGTAGAAGCGATCAGCGATTCCCTGCTGAAACTGTCAACTGATGAAGTTAAAGTTAAAATCATCGGTTCTGGCGTGGGTGGTATCACTGAGACTGACGCTACGCTTGCAGCAGCTTCCAACGCAATCCTCGTTGGCTTCAACGTTCGTGCCGATGCATCTGCTCGCCGCGTAATTGAATCAGAAAGCTTGGATCTACGTTACTACTCCGTCATCTATCATCTGATTGACGAAGTGAAAGCGGCAATGAGCGGCATGCTGTCTCCGGAACTCAAACAACAGATCCTCGGCCTGGCCGAAGTTCGCGACGTGTTCAAATCACCGAAATTTGGCGCAATCGCAGGTTGTATGGTTACCGAAGGTGTGGTCAAACGTCACAACCCAATCCGTGTACTGCGCGACAACGTTGTTATCTATGAAGGTGAGCTGGAATCCCTGCGCCGCTTCAAAGATGACGCGAACGAAGTTCGTAACGGCATGGAATGTGGTATCGGCGTGAAGAACTACAACGATGTGCGTGTTGGCGATGTGATCGAAGTCTTCGAAATCATCGAAATCCAGCGTACCATCGCCTGATATCAGCCGAACAAATAGCTAATATCTTTAGGGGGGCCGAGCGCCCCCCGATTTGTATGGAGAATTTATTATGGCGAAAGAATTTGGTCGCCCTCAGCGTGTTTCTCAGGAATTGCAGAAAGAGATCGCAATTATCCTGCAGCGCGAAATTAAAGACCCGCGTTTGGGTATGATGACCACCGTTTCTGGTGTTGAAGTGTCACGCGATCTGGCTTATGCCAAAGTATTTGTGACCTTCCTGAATGATAAAGACGAAGCCGCAGTCAAAGAAGGCATCAAAGTTCTGCAAGATGCTTCTGGTTATATTCGCTCTTTGCTGGGCAAAGCGATGCGCCTGCGTATTGTGCCTGAACTGACCTTCTTCTACGACAACTCGTTGGTTGAAGGTATGCGCATGTCGAATCTGGTTTCTAACGTCATCAGAAACGATGATGAGCGTCGTGTAAACGATACGGATGACAGCAAGGAGGATTAATGAGTCGTCCTCGTCGTCGTGGTCGTGATATCCACGGTGTGCTGTTGTTAGATAAGCCTCAGGGCTTGTCTTCAAACGATGCATTGCAGAAAGTTAAGCGTATTTATAACGCTAACCGTGCCGGTCATACCGGAGCGCTTGACCCACTGGCAACCGGAATGCTGCCGATTTGCTTGGGTGAAGCGACGAAGTTCTCACGTTACCTGCTGGACTCCGATAAGCGCTACCGTGTGATTGCCCGCCTTGGGCAGCGTACGGACACTTCTGATGCCGATGGCACCATTGTTCAGGAACGTCCGGTAAACTTTACCGAACACGAGTTGGCAGCGGCTTTAGACAGCTTCCGTGGTGAAACGCAGCAAGTTCCCTCGATGTACTCAGCGCTGAAATATCAAGGTAAGCCTCTGTATGAGTATGCACGCCAGGGTATTGAAGTGCCGCGTGAAGCGCGTTCTATTATCGTCTACGAACTGCTGTTTATTCGCCATGAAGGTAATGAGCTTGAGCTGGAAATTCACTGTTCAAAAGGGACGTACATTCGCACCATCACTGATGATTTAGGTGAAAAACTCGGTTGCGGTGCTCATGTGACTTTCCTGCGCCGCCTTGCGGTGAGCAAATATCCTGTTGACCGTATGGTAACGCTTGAACAATTGAATGCTTTGCTTGAACAAGCGCAAGAGCAAGAAATTGATCCGTCTGTGCTGTTAGATCCACTTCTGATGCCGATGGACAGCCCTGCTTCGGACTTCCCAATCGTGAATTTATTACCTGCGGTTGCGGGTTACTTCAAGAATGGACAGCCGGTGCAAGTCGCTGGTAGCCCTGCAGAAGGCCTGGTTCGCGTTACCGAAGGCGATGAAGGGAAATTTATCGGCATGGCTGAAATTGATGACGATGGACGCGTAGCGCCTCGCCGTCTGGTCGTAGAGTACCCCGTGTGATACTCGTAGTTGCCTTGCGATAACAGGTTGCTACAGGTAAAATAGCGCGGCTTAACATTCACATTTCTGTTTAACAGTCGTGTGAATGTGCACTGGAGTTGCTGAATTAGAGATCGGCACTCTCTCTTTTTATCTATAATTTTGGAGTTGAAAATGTCTCTAAGCGTTGAAGCTAAAGCTAAAATCGTTTCTGAGTTTGGTCGTGGTACTAACGACAGCGGTTCTACCGAAGTTCAGGTTGCACTGCTGACTGCACAGATTAACCACCTGCAAGGTCACTTTGCAGAGCACAAAAAAGATCACCACAGCCGTCGTGGTCTGCTGCGTATGGTTTCTCAGCGTCGTAAACTGCTCGACTACCTGAAGCGTAAAGATGTAGCACGTTACACCAGCCTGATCGAGCGTCTGGGTCTGCGTCGCTAAGTCTTGCGAGTTTCAGAAAAAGGGGCCTTTTAAGGCCCCTTTTTTCAACCAGATGGCAGCAATTCTATGGAAACTAATGTATTGTTGCAGGGTGTGATCTTTGTTGCAGAGGTTCGCGCGGCTAATGAGAGGCTTTATCCGCATGGGCGGGTCAGGGTTGTCATTAGTCGCGAGGATGCGATAGAGATCGGGTTAAACGGAGCATGTGCAATCACCTGCTACCAAAGATTATTAAGGATATTATTTTGCTAAATCCGATTGTCCGTAAATTTCAATACGGTCAGCATACGGTCACTTTAGAGACCGGCATGATGGCTCGCCAGGCTACCGCAGCAGTTATGGTAAGCATGGACGACACTGCAGTATTCGTGACCGTAGTCGGTCAGAAAAAAGCGAAAGCAGGTCAGGATTTCTTCCCACTGACCGTTAACTACCAAGAGCGTACTTACGCTGCTGGTCGTATTCCAGGCAGCTTCTTCCGCCGTGAAGGCCGTCCAAGCGAAGGCGAAACACTGATCGCGCGTCTGATTGACCGCCCAGTGCGTCCGCTGTTCCCGGAAGGCTTCGTGAACGAAGTTCAGGTTATCGCAACTGTGGTTTCTGTAAACCCACAGGTTCACCCTGACATCGTTGCCATGATCGGTGCTTCTGCTGCTCTGAGCCTGTCTGGTATTCCATTCAATGGCCCAATTGGTGCTGCACGTGTTGGTTACATCAATGACCAATATGTTCTGAACCCAACTGCTGACGAACTGAAAACCAGTAAGCTGGACCTGGTTGTTGCCGGTACCGAAGGCGCGGTGCTGATGGTTGAATCCGAAGCTGAACTGCTGAGCGAAGACCAGATGCTGGGCGCGGTAGTATTCGGTCACGACCAACAGCAAGTTGTTATCCAGAACATCAACTCTCTGGTTGCTGAAGCGGGTAAACCACGTTGGGATTGGCAGCCAGAAGCCGCTAACGAAGCGCTGAACGCGCGCGTTGCTGCACTTGCTGAATCTCGCCTGAGCGATGCTTACCGTATCACTGATAAGCAAGAACGTTACGCGCAAGTTGACGTTATCAAATCTGACGTTATCGCGGCACTGTCTGCAGAAGACGAAACTCTTGATGCTGGCGAAGTGAGCGATATTCTGCACGCTATCGAGAAAAACGTTGTTCGTAGCCGTATTCTGGCAGGCGAACTGCGCATCGATGGCCGTGAAAAAGACATGATCCGTGGTCTGGATGTGCGTACTGGCGTTCTGCCACGTACTCACGGTTCCGCACTGTTCACTCGTGGCGAAACTCAGGCGCTGGTTACTGCCACTCTGGGTACCGCTCGTGATGCGCAGAACCTGGATGAGTTGATGGGCGAGCGTACCGATAGCTTCCTGTTCCACTACAACTTCCCTCCGTACTCCGTAGGCGAAACCGGCATGGTCGGTTCACCGAAGCGTCGTGAGATTGGTCACGGTCGTCTGGCTAAGCGTGGCGTGTTGGCTGTTATGCCAGAAGCCGATCGCTTCCCATACACCGTGCGTGTAGTGTCTGAAATCACTGAATCCAACGGTTCTTCTTCCATGGCTTCCGTTTGTGGTGCTTCTCTGGCACTGATGGACGCAGGCGTGCCAATCAAAGCCGCAGTAGCCGGTATTGCGATGGGCCTCGTGAAAGAAGGCGACAACTTTGTTGTTCTGTCTGACATTCTGGGTGATGAAGATCACTTGGGCGACATGGACTTTAAAGTTGCTGGTAGCCGTGAAGGTATTTCTGCCCTGCAGATGGATATCAAAATCGAAGGTATCACCCGCGAAATCATGCAGGTGGCTCTGAACCAGGCTAAAGGTGCGCGTCTGCATATCCTTGGCGTAATGGAACAGGCTATCAACGCTCCGCGTGGCGATATCTCTGAGTTCGCTCCACGTATTCACACCATCAAAATCAACCCAGACAAGATCAAAGATGTGATCGGTAAGGGTGGTTCTGTGATTCGTGCGTTGACCGAAGAAACCGGTACTACCATTGAAATCGAAGATGACGGCACTGTTAAGATTGCTGCGACCGATGGCGACAAAGCGAAATTCGCAATTCGTCGTATCGAAGAGATCACAGCTGAAATCGAAGTGGGTCGTATCTACAATGGTAAAGTGACTCGTATCGTTGATTTCGGTGCATTTGTTGCTATCGGCGGCGGTAAAGAAGGTCTGGTACACATCTCTCAAATCGCTGACAAGCGTGTAGAGAAAGTGACTGACTACCTGCAAATGGGTCAAGAAGTTCCAGTTAAAGTACTGGAAGTTGACCGTCAGGGTCGCGTTCGTCTGAGCATCAAAGAAGCGACTGAGCAGTCTCCAGCAGAAAGCGCAGCACCAGCTGCACCAGAAGCTGAGTAAGCGATACCGATTAAGCTCTCCATGGCAACATGGAGAGCTGTTTATTACGGGGCAGGGAGTCTCGTTTTAGAGCCGGCGGACAGGACGTCATACTTTTGTTGTCTTCGGGAGTGGGAAATGAGGCCTTTTTTGCGCTGGTGTTTCGTTGCGACAGCTCTCACGCTTGCAGGATGCAGCAACTCTGCCTGGCGTAAAAGCGAAGTCCTGGCGGTGCCATTGCAGCCGACTTTGCAGCAAGAAGTCATTCTTGCGCGCATGGAACAGATACTTGCCAGCCGGGCTTTAACCGATGATGAACGCGCACAGCTTTTATATGAGCGCGGAGTGTTGTATGATAGCCTCGGCTTGCGGGCTCTGGCGCGAAATGATTTTTCACAAGCGCTGGCAATCCGCCCCGATATGCCTGAAGTATTCAATTACTTAGGTATATATTTAACGCAGGCAGGCAATTTTGATGCTGCCTATGAAGCGTTTGATTCTGTACTTGAGCTTGATCCAACTTACAACTACGCGCATTTAAATCGCGGTATCGCCCTCTATTACGGTGGTCGTTATCGTTTAGCGCAAGATGATCTGCTAGCGTTTTATCAAGACGATCCCAATGATCCGTTCCGCAGTCTGTGGCTCTATATTGCCGAAAGCAATATTGACGCTAAACAGGCCAAAGTTGCGTTACAACAGCGCTTCGATAAATCGGATAAAGAGCAATGGGGATGGAACATTGTCGAGTTCTACCTGGGGAACATTAACGAAAAAACGTTAATGGAACGCCTCGAGGCGGACGCAACGGATAACACCTCGCTCGCTGAGCATCTCAGTGAAACCAACTTCTATTTAGGTAAGTACTACCTAAGTCTGGGGGAAAAGGACAGCGCCACGGCACTGTTCAAGTTAGCGGTCGCTAACAACGTACACAACTACGTTGAGCATCGTTATGCATTGTTGGAATTAGCGCTCTTGGGCCAGGAGCAAGATGACCTGGCAGAATCGGACCAGCAATAGCTGACGAACATCGATCAGCCCATAAACTTTTTAATTAAAGTCATCACCTTAACGGGTGAGGGCGTTTTTGTTCGTTAATCAACCAAATTTGAGCCGGTTCACACTTTTCAATGAAAATTGCAGGTCAATTTCACGATGAGTTATGTAGACTGGCCGCCATCTACGAGGCACGTGTACTACATGACTGATACCATCGAGACTACTACTATCGAAACTACTTTTACCGATCTGGGTCTTAACGGCTCTATCCTTAAAGCCCTGAACGATCTGGGTTACGAAAAACCATCTCCAATCCAGGCAGAGTGTATTCCACAACTGCTGGCTGGCCGCGATGTTCTGGGTATGGCCCAGACAGGTAGCGGCAAAACTGCAGCGTTCTCTTTACCGCTGCTGCATAACCTTGATCCAGAGCTGAAAGCACCACAAATCCTGGTGCTGGCACCGACCCGCGAACTGGCGGTTCAGGTTGCTGAAGCCATGACGGATTTCTCTAAACATATGCATGGCGTAAACGTTGTTGCCCTTTACGGTGGCCAGCGTTATGACGTGCAGCTGCGCGCCCTGCGTCAGGGACCACAAATTGTTGTTGGTACCCCAGGCCGCCTGCTTGACCATTTAAAACGCGGTACGCTGAATCTGTCCAACCTGAAAGGTCTGGTACTGGACGAAGCTGATGAAATGCTGCGTATGGGCTTCATTGAAGACGTAGAAACTATCATGGCTCAGATTCCAGAAGGTCATCAGACCGCTCTGTTCTCTGCAACGATGCCAGAAGCGATTCGTCGTATTACCCGTCGTTTCATGAAAGATCCGCAGGAAGTTCGCATTCAATCCAGCGTAACGACTCGCCCGGACATCAGCCAGAGCTACTGGACTGTTCACGGTATGCGTAAAAACGAAGCGCTGGTTCGTTTCCTTGAATCTGAAGATTTTGATGCGGCTATCATTTTCGTACGTACCAAAAACGCAACGCTGGAAGTGGCTGAAGCGCTGGAACAGAGTGGCTATAACAGTGCTGCCCTGAACGGCGACATGAACCAGGCACTGCGTGAGCAAACTCTGGAGCGTCTGAAAGACGGTCGTCTGGATATCCTGATTGCAACCGACGTTGCAGCTCGTGGTCTGGACGTTGAGCGTATCAGCCTGGTTGTTAACTACGACATCCCGATGGACTCAGAATCTTACGTTCACCGCATCGGTCGTACTGGTCGTGCGGGTCGTGCTGGCCGTGCGCTGCTGTTCGTTGAGAACCGCGAGCGTCGTCTGCTGCGCAACATCGAACGCACCATGAAGCTGACCATTCCAGAAGTAGAGCTGCCAAACCGCGACCTGCTGAGCGAGCGTCGTCTGGCTAAGTTCGCTGCTAAAGTTCAGCAGCAGTTGGAAAGCAGCGATCTGGATCTGTACCGTGGCCTGCTGGCGAAAATTCAGCCTTCTGCTGAAACTGAAGAAGCGCTGGACATGGAAACGCTGGCTGCAGCACTGCTGAAAATGGCACAGGGCGAACGTCCTCTGATCCTGCCACCAGATGCACCAATGCGTCCACGTCGTGAATTCCGTGAACGCGACGAACGTTTCGAACGTTCAGATCGCGCTCCACGTGGCGACCGTGCACCACGCGGTGACCGTCCAGAGCGTGGCGATCGTCCGCAGCGTGATGGCGATGCACCACGTCGTGAGCGTCGTGATGTTGGCGACATGGAACTGTACCGTATCGAAGTTGGCCGTGATGATGGTGTCGAAGTTCGTCATATCGTTGGCGCTATCGCTAACGAAGGCGATATCAGCAGCCGTTACATCGGTAACATCAAGCTGTTTGGTACTCACTCCACCATCGAGCTGCCAAAAGGTATGCCAGGTGAAGTTCTGCAGCACTTTACCCGTACTCGTATTCTGAACAAACCAATGAATATGCAGTTGATGGGTGATGCTCAGCCACGTACTGACCGTGGTGGCGAACGCCGCGGCGGTGGTGCTGGTCGTGGTTTCGGTGGTGGCGAACGTCGTGAAGGCGGCCGCGGTCCACGTCGTGACGGTCCAGGTGCTGGCGCACCACGTAGCTTCAGCGGCGAACGTCGTGAAGGCGGTCGTGGCCCACGTCGTGAAGATGGCGCAGCTCCTGCTCGTCGTCGTACAACTGAAGCGTAATTGACAGAACGTTATGCCTGCTGATAATCAGCAGGCAGTGATAAAAATCCTGGTTTAATCGACCGGGATTTTTTTTATCCAAATTGTACTCATGTACTGGTACAATGTTGCGTAGTAGATTTGTCGCTCTGACAGTCGTTCATTGTTTCAGGAATTCGTATGGCAACCTTATCGACCCCCCAGGCATCGCCGTCTATTTTTGGCGGCGTCATGATTATTGGCGGGACTATTATTGGCGCAGGGATGTTTTCCTTGCCTGTGGTGATGGCGGGCAGTTGGTTTTTCTGGTCTTTAGCGGCGTTGATCGTGACCTGGTTTTGTATGCTGCACTCAGGGCTGATGATTCTGGAAGCTAACCTCAACTACCGCGTTGGCTCCAGTTTTGACACGGTCACCAAAGACCTGTTGGGCAAAGGCTGGAATCTGATTAACGGCCTTTCCATTGCCTTCGTGCTCTACATTCTGACTTACGCCTATATCTCGGCAAGCGGGTCGGTCATTCACCATACGCTGGGTGAAATGTCCGTCGATTTCCCTGCCAGATTTGCCGGGCTGATTTTTGCTTTTGTGGTGGCGTTTATCGTTTGGTTAAGCACTCGAGCGGTTAGCCGCATGACAACAATCGTGCTTGGTGCAAAAATCCTGACTTTCTTTATGACGTTTGGTGGCCTGATATGGCATATCGAACCTGCAACGCTTCTGGATAGTAAGGCCATCAATCCGAGTTATTTGCCCTATTTGTTTATGACGCTGCCCTTCTGTCTGGCCTCGTTTGGCTATCACGGCAACGTGCCCAGTCTGATGAAATATTATGGCAAAGATCCACAGACGATTAAGCGCTGCCTGTTGTGGGGAACGCTGATGGCGCTGGCGCTGTATACCATTTGGCTGATGGGGAGCATGGGCAATATTCCACGTGGTGACTTTATCGCCATCGCGGATAAAGGCGGGAATATCGATGTGCTGGTTGGTGCGCTGAGCGGAGTGTTAAACAGTCGTGCGCTGGATTTGCTGCTGATCGTTTTCTCTAATTTCGCCGTCGCCAGCTCCTTCCTGGGCGTGACGTTAGGTTTATTCGATTATTTAGCTGACTTGTTTAAGTTCGATGA
Source organism: Buttiauxella gaviniae (assembly GCF_040786275.1). Classification (NCBI taxonomy): domain Bacteria; kingdom Pseudomonadati; phylum Pseudomonadota; class Gammaproteobacteria; order Enterobacterales; family Enterobacteriaceae; genus Buttiauxella; species Buttiauxella gaviniae. Next base: position 1,370,149 of record NZ_JBFMVT010000002.1, on the reverse strand, counting down.
TTCACCGATTGGTCGCCTGAAAACGGCGTTAGTGACATTTATCCCACCAATGTTGGGTGGATTTATCTGGCCTGACGGGTTTATCTATGCGATTGGTTTTGCAGGGCTTGCGGCAACGATTTGGGCGGCTATTGTTCCGGCCCTGCTTGCGAGAGCATCACGCAAGAAATTCGGCAGCCCGGCGTATCGAGTGTGGGGCGGGAATAAAATGATTGTGCTGATTCTGGTGTTTGGGGTTGGCAACGCAGTGATTCATCTTCTTTCGAGCTTTAATCTCTTGCCGGTATATCACTAAATTTTTGCCCCTCAAAAGAGGGGCGAAACCTTATCCCATTAGACTCTCATGCACATCCATCGCTAAATCAAAGGAGTGCATTCTTGCCTGACTGTCGAAGATCTGACCGTTAACCATGATTTCGTCGGCCTGCGTTTCACGCAATAAAGAGATCAGCCCGTGACGGACTTTCGCTTTATCACCCACCAGCGACATACTCAGCGCTTGTTGCACGCCGTACTTTTCTGCCGGGCTCCAGAAACTGTCCATATTTTCAATTGGCGGCGGCAACTGACCGGTTTCGCCGCGACGCAATTTAACGAAAGCCTGCTGCATCGAAGTAAACAAAAACTCCGCGTCGCGGTTGCTTTCGGCGGCAACAATATTTATGCACACCATTGCGTACGGTTTTTCCAGGCGAGCGGAGGGTTTGAACTGCGCGCGATAAAGCTGTAGCGCCTGGAATAACATATCCGGGGCAAAGTGCGAGGCAAACGCGAACGGCAACCCAAGCTGGGCCGCAAGCTGGGCGCTATACAGACTGGAACCTAACAACCAGACAGGGATTTTAGTGTTATAACCCGGAACAGGACGCACCGGCGGATTCGCATCGGTTGCGTCAAACCAGGCCACCAGCTCACTCACATCACGTGGGAAATTGTCGATGTCACCACTCATATGGCGGCGCAATGCCATCATTGTGCGCTGATCGCTTCCCGGTGCACGGCCTAATCCCAAATCGATACGACCAGGATAAAGCGTTTCCAGCGTGCCGAACTGCTCGGCAATCACCAGAGGCGAATGGTTCGGCAGCATCACGCCGCCCGAGCCGAGGCGTAACGTTTCGGTGTTTGCTGCCAGGTAGCCAATGAGCACCGATGTTGCCGCACTGGCAATCCCGGTCATGTTGTGGTGCTCGGCCAGCCAATAACGGTGATACCCGCGCTTTTCGGCAAGGCGAGCTAAATCCAGAGAACGAAGAAATGCGTCACGCGGCTGGGAGCCTTGTGGGATGGGCGCTAAATCAAGTAATGAAAACGGAACTTGGGTAGATTCAGACATAACGGCTCACTTTGTTTAGGTACTTCGTTTGCTGATAACCTCTTCAGTATTGCCGAAATCCATCAACAATTAAGTAACAAAGTGAGCCTTTTCTCAGCTCTGCGTTACCAGTTCAAGGCCAGCCACGCGTCGCCAGTAACCATTACAATCGTTTTGCTGCGCCAAAGATAACGGAGCATTGCCGTTCTCATTTTTGCGAAATGCTTCCAGAACACGCAACGTTTCCATCCCCATCGGCGATAGCCGCACCATGTCCACCAGCCCCTTCATGGATGCCAGCTCGTTTCCAAGGTTGTAAACATAGCCGCTCATGGTCTGAATACCATTGAGCACAAACACCTGCTGGTTTTCCTGCGAAAGCATATTGCGCCCAACCGGATATTTAATGCAGCAGGTTTCGCACTCATCCTTCGGTTTGTCTTCGGAACGAGCGGTGAAACAACGTGCAGAGTAGGCAAGCGGCAAATGGCCGTAACTGAGTACTTCCACTTCAAACTTATTGCGAATCCCTAACTCATCGCACTGAATAAGCATGTTGGAGAGCCAGTCGCGCGACAGCTCAACCGGCATGCACCAACGAACCATGCCCTGCTTGAGCAGCAGTCGCAGCGTTACCGCGTTATAACAGTTGAGCGCATGGCCTGCCACAAACGGCAGTTTACGTTCTGCCGCCATGTTTACCGCGCCCAGGTCATTGGCTTCAATTAAGAAATCGCCATTTTCAACATAGCGTTTGAGTTCGTTTAGCTCAGAAGGTGCCTGAACTAATGCCAGTGTTGAAAGCACCACTTGTTTTCCCTGGCCTGCCAGGCTTTTCGCCATATCCAGCCAGTCACCCACTTTAGTGGCGCGGCGCTTGCTGCATACCGATTCGCCGAGGTAAATCGTCTCGGCGCTACTGTTTGCGGCAGCCTGGTAAAATTTTTCCAGGGTCTCTTTTGGCCAGTAATAAAGCACCGGCCCTAATGAATATTTCATGGTTTTCCCTACTGCCATTTACGGTGATAGGCACCGAGAGTGGTTTGTGTGCCTTCGGCCATGGCGCCCAGCGCCTCCATCCATGCCGGTTGTGCTCGGTAGTTTTCCGGATCGGCCATGCAACGGTCGATTGCCTGACGCCACACTTTGGCAACCTGGGTTACGTAAGCCGGGCTACGCTGGCGGCCTTCGATTTTCACCGAGGCAATATTTGCCGCGAGTAATTCAGGCAGCAGCTCAAGCGTATTCAGGCTGGTTGGCTCTTCAAGCGCGTGATATTTCTGGTCATCAACCAGATAGCGGCCTTTGCACAACGTTGGATAACCGGCGTTTTCGCCATCCTGGTAGCGGTCAATCAGCACATCATTAAGGCGCGATTCCAGACCCTGCGGGGTTTGCTGCCAGCGAACAAAGCGCGCAGGGGAACAAGCACCTACGGTATTCGGTGATTCGCCTGTCAGATAAGAGGAAAGGTAACAGCGCCCTTCGGCCATAATGCACAGACTACCGAAAGCAAAGACTTCCAGCGGCACGGGTGTCACTCTGGCTAATTGTTTCACCTGATGAATGGATAACACGCGCGGCAGTACCACACGAGCGACGTCAAAGTTGCGATGATAAAAGCGAACAGCTTCTTCATTGGTGGCAGAGGCTTGCACCGAAACATGGCGTTCGATATGCGGATAACGTTCTGCTGCGTACTCAAGCATGGCGAGATCGGCCAGAATTAAGGCATCAGCCCCGAGTTGCGCTGCCATATCCACTGCTCGTTGCCAGCGCACATAGCCATCGGGGTGCGCAAAGGTATTGATAGCGATATGCAGTTTACGGCGATGTTGATGCACGTAACTCACCGCTTCTTGCAGTTTCTTCTCCGTGAAATTCAGGCCAGCAAAATGGCGGGCGTTGGTGTCATCTTTAAGACCAATGTAAACCGCATCGGCACCATTATCGATGGCCGCTTTCAACGCCGGTAAGTTTCCGGCTGGGCAAAGCAACTCCATAATTTATCCTGAATCATCGGGTAACCTGAGGGGTAACCCATGCAGCCCTGGGCAGAGCAGCAAAATTGTTAACGAACTGGGATTTTAGTTAACCCGACCGCGACAAATTTTGATTTAAGGCAGCTAATGGCGTATTGATGAGCCTTATAAATGGTATCGGTACCCGCACCTTTGTTGATTTGCACCGCTACGGATAATGGCTGGTGTGGCAAAATAGCAGCAAAATTTCTCAAGGAGTCATACTCGTGTTGGATAAATTGCATTCACGCCTGGTCCATTTTGGCCCGTCATTGTTAAAAACACCGGTAAAACTGACGCCCTTTGCGCTCAAGCGCCAGGTGCTTGAACAGGTCCTTGGCTGGCAATTTCGTCAGGCGATGGAAGAGGGTGAACTCGAGTTTCTTGAGGGACGCTGGTTAAGTATTGAAGTACGCGATCTCGGTCTAAAGTGGTTTACTTCGGTGCAAGATAATAAACTGGTGGTACGTGAAGATGCCCCGGCTGATGTCAGCTTCAGCGCAACAGCCAACGATCTGCTGATGATCGCCGCACGTAAGCAAGATCCCGATACTCTGTTTTTCCAGCGTCGACTGGTGATTGAAGGGGACACGGAACTGGGGCTGTACGTCAAAAATTTAATGGATGCCATTGAGCTGGATGCGATGCCTAAACCCTTGCGCATACTGCTGCTGCAACTGGCTGATTTTGTCGAAGCAGGTCTGAAACACAAACCTGTTCCAGAAAGTAACTCGGTAGGTGAGCCATGCTAATTCGTGTAGAAATACCTATTGATGCTCCGGGCATCGACGCCTTACTTCGTCGTTCTTTTAACGGTAACGGCGAAGCCGATCTGGTGAAGGAATTACGAGAAGACGGCCTGTTAACGCTGGGTGTTGTTGCCACTGACGATGAAGGCCAGGTCGTGGGTTATGTGGCATTTAGCCCGGTAGCGGTAGAAGGCGAAGAGCTTCAGTGGGTGGGGCTTGCGCCACTTGCCGTTGACGAAGCCTACCGTGGTCAGGGGCTGGCGAAAAAACTGGTCTATGAAGGGCTCGATTCGCTCAATGAATTTGGCTACGCGGCAGTCGTTACGTTAGGCGAACCGGCGATGTATCAACGCTTTGGTTTTGTTCCTGCTGCCCAGTTGGGTCTACGTTGCGCGTGGCCTGATACAGAAGCTCACTTCCTTATTCATCCGCTCGCTGATGACGCGCTTAACGGTGTTTCAGGGCTGGTGGAATATCACGAGCACTTTAATCGGGAATTTTAATCCCCATCATCTTTCGCGCTGCAGGGGTGTTGGCTGCACTCCTTCACCCCAGTAAGCTCTTGGGGATGAACTCCCTTGCCGCCTACCTGCAACACGAAATCTATTGGGGATAATTTATGTTTGAAGATCTGCCATCAGATCTTCAAAAGATAGTTGCCCCGCGACAAGGCTCTCTTTCTGCAATTTAGTCAGCCGTTTTATACGATATTCCAGGCGCAGGGCTGATGAGCGATCGCCCACCAGATGGCTGAAGGCTAACTTCAGTTCACCTTTTCCGCGTAGGGCTTTCGCCCCTTTTCCAGACTGGTGTTGACCAAAGCGGCGTGCCACATCGGTGGTAATGCCGGTATATAAACGGTTATCGAGAGTGCGGACTAAATAGAGATACCAGGCAGACATAGGTCGGGCGCATAATTAACGTTTTCCGCAGAATACCACTCTTCAGGATGCACATGGAAACTCTCAATGCCATCAGTCGTTGGCTGAACAAACAGCATGTACTGACTTACTGCGCGGGCAATAATGGCGATTTATGGTGTGCAAATGCGTTCTATCTTTTTGATGAACAACGCATAGCTTTTTATTTGTTAAGCGAAACTCACACTCGCCACAGCGGAATCATCGGGAAGCAATCTCAAGTCGCGGGAACGGTCAACGGCCAGCCTAAAACCGTGGCGTTAATCCGTGGCGTACAGTTTCGCGGGGAAATCACACTGGTTGAAGAGGAAGAAGCGGCAAGCATTCGCCCCCGTTACTGCAAACGCTTTCCTGTGGCGCGAGTGATGTCTGCCCCCGTATGGGAAATCCGGCTCGACGAGCTGAAAATGACAGACAACACTCTCGGCTTTGGCAAAAAACTGCACTGGCTGCGGGAAAATTAACGGCCTAACAGACGCAGCGCTTCGCGATTAAATGCGGGAAGATCGTCCGGTGTCCGGCTGGTGACTAACTGATCTTTATCCACCACCACTTCTTTATCATAGAAGTCGGCCCCGGCATTTTTAACGTCAATCACGATAGGTTTCACTGCGGTAAGTTTACGCCCACGAACCACATCGGCGCTGATGAGTAGCTGCGGGCCGTGGCAAATAGCAAACACGGGTTTGCCGGAGTTCACGAAATCGCGCGTAAACGTCACGAAGCGTTCGTCACCGCGCAGGCTATCAGGTGAATGGCCGCCAGGTAGCAAAAGTGCATCGAAATCGGCAGGTCTGACTTCATCAATCGCCTTATCGATAGTGACTTTCGCTTCACCTTTTTTACCGGTAACTGTTTTTCCCGCCTGCTTTTCAATCGTCACCACTTCATGACCCGCTTTACGAAACTCGGCCGCAGGCGAGGTAAATTCCGAATCCTCAAATTCGTCAGTGATCAAGACTGCAATCTTCTTGCTCATAGTTCCTCCGGTTTTATGGTTTCAGTGATTAAGCCTGGACCACGAGGCAGACTTTGCAAGCGAAAGGACTAGACTTAGATTCATCTGAATAAGGAGTTTCTATGAACCGAGTATTAATAACCGGAGCCACAGGTCTCATTGGCGGGCACTTATTGCATATGCTGATTGGTGAACCGCAAGTCAGCCATATTGTTGCTGCGACACGGCGTCCACTGCCGCTGATGAACAAAGTTATAAACCCTCACGATCCACAACTGAGTGACGCTCTGACACAATTAACCGAGCCGTTAGATACGGTTTTTTGCTGCCTGGGAACCACGATGCGCGAAGCGGGAAGTAAAGAAGCGTTCGTGCTGGCGGATTACACGCTGGTAGTGGATACCGCGATAACGGGTTTACGCCTGGGAGCAAAACATATGCTGGTGGTCAGCGCGATTGGCGCGAACAGCAAATCGCCCTTTTTTTACAATCGGGTAAAAGGTGAAATGGAAGAGGCGCTAATAGCCCAGAACTGGCCGCGCCTGACGATTGCTCGCCCATCTATGTTGCTTGGGCATCGTGAATCGCAACGCTTTAATGAATCGCTCTTTGCTCCTCTGTTTAAAATTATGCCCGGTAAATGGAAATCCATTGAAGCACGTGATGTGGCAAAAGCAATGCTGCATGAAGCCCTTTCACCGTCACACGAAGGCGTGGCTATTTTAGACTCCCGCGAGCTGCGGGAATTAGCGGCTCAAAAGACGATTCCGACATAATGCCTTTTCAATACCCCTACTCCAAACGTACTATTAATGGCTCCAATAATAATACCAATCGTATTTTCAAACTCAGGGTCATTGTTAATGCAAACTCAGCCTTCATTCCCGGCGGATGAGAAATCTTTCGCCTGGTGGAAACCCGTTCTTTTTTTCCTGGTCGTCATTGTGGGCTTGTGGATAGTGAAATGGCAGCCATACTACGGTAAAGCCTTCACCGCCGCCGAAACGCACAGTATCGGTAAATCGATAATCGCTCAGTCAGAAATAAATCCACTCAAAGCGGCGTGGGATTACGCCATGGTCTACTTCCTTGCGGTCTGGAAAGCCGCAGTTCTGGGCGTGCTTTTAGGCTCACTGATTCAGGTGCTGATCCCACAAAACTGGCTGCTGCGCACGCTAGGTCAGCCGCGCTTTAGCGGTACATTATTCGGAACCCTTTTCTCATTGCCAGGCATGATGTGCACCTGTTGCGCAGCACCGGTTGCAGCAGGCATGCGCCGCCAGTCTGTTTCAATGGGCGGGGCGCTGGCGTTTTGGTTGGGCAACCCGTTACTTAACCCGGCAACACTGGTGTTTATGGGTTTTGTGCTCGGCTGGCAGTTTGTTTTAATTCGCGCAGTAGTGGGAATTGTCACGGTTTTAGGTGTGGCGACGCTGGTGCAACGTTGGGTAAAAGATCAGCCGCAAACTACCGATATTCCACAACCTGTTGCAACGCCACAAACGCAGGGGAATTTCCTGCAACGCTGGATGAAAGCGCTGTGGAACCTGTTCTGGAGCACTATTCCGGTTTATATCCTGGCTGTTCTGGTGCTGGGAGCTGCGCGAGTGTGGCTCTTCCCACACGCCGATGGCGCTGTTGATAACACACTATTTTGGGTGATTGCGATGGCGATTGCGGGCTGCTTATTTGTGATTCCAACCGCCGCTGAAATCCCAATTATTCAAACCATGATGCTGGCGGGAATGGGCACGGCACCGGCTTTGGCGTTATTGATTACGCTACCTGCGGTTAGCCTTCCGTCATTGATTATGTTGCACAAAGCGTTTCCCGCAAAAGCGTTGTGGCTAACAGGTGGTTTAGTTGCGTTGAGTGGGATGATTGTTGGTGCGTTGGCGCTGATATAAAAAAGCCCCTGGCGGGGCTTTATCGCAAATGATGTACGACCTGGTTGCTGCTGCCGCGCCAGATAAGCGCCGGGTCTTTCAAATCCTGAACGAATTTGCCGTCAATAAGCACGTTAATTAAATCAACCACTTCACGCTGCTCAGATGTTAACTCATCCAGCTTGTAGCCGGTCCATACCCAAATATCTTTTCCAGGGCATTCCGCCCGCACCCGCTGCACCAGCTTTAGAATGTCCGGCACGTTTTGCGGATGAAGCGGATCGCCTCCCGAAAGCGACAATCCCTGGCGGCGGATACGCGTATCGTTCAGATCGGCAATGATTCGATCTTCCATTTCCTGCGTGAACGCGATACCGGAATTTACCCGCCAGGTGCTTTTGTTATAGCACCCCTCGCATTCGTGCACGCAGCCGGAAACAAACAGCGTGCAGCGTGTACCCGGCCCATTCACGATGTCTACCGGGTAATACTGATGGATATTCATTTTCGCTTCTCACTTGCCATCATAGCTGCGTTAGCTGCTCTCAATCACCCTGGTCACTGACTTTAGTCAGCTCCCAGGGATTCTTCGTTTGCCGCCTTGCTCTGACGTCAATTGTTTTGCGAAAGGCCAATCTGCCCGTTACCCAAATGCTTCACGCGACGCTTCACTTCTTCTTGCTTACCGGCGTTAAACGGACGGGCATCCGGGCTTCCGAGGTAGCCACATACACGGCGAGTTACGGAAACGCGCGCGGCGTCGTGGTTGCCACATTTCGGGCAAGTGAAGCCTTTGCTGGTACATTCGAACTCACCGGTAAAGCCACACTCGTAACACTCGTCGATAGGAGTGTTAGTCCCGTAATACGGAACATGTTTGTAGCTGTAATCCCAGACATCTTCCAGCGCCTGCAGATTGTGCTGAATGTTCGGGTATTCGCCGTAACAGATGAAACCGCCGTTCGCCACTGGTGGATACGGCGCTTCGAAATCGATTTTGTCGTACGGGTTAACTTTTTTCTCAACGTCTAAGTGGAAGCTGTTGGTGTAGTATCCTTTGTCGGTAACGCCCGGCACCACGCCAAATTCAGCGGTATCAAGGCGGCAGAAACGGTCGCACAGGTTTTCGCTTGGTGTACTGTACAGGCTGAAACCGTAGCCAGTTTCGTCTTTCCAGCGGTCAGTTGCATGGCGCAGACGCTCAACAATCGCCACTGCTTTTGCACGCAGCTCTGCACTGTCATAAACGTGTTGATTGCCAAATAGCGCATTCACGGTTTCGTGGATGCCGATGTAGCCCAGAGAAATCGACGCACGACCATTTTTGAAGATCTCAGAAACGTCGTCGTCAGCTTTCAGGCGCACACCGCATGCTCCTTCCATATACAGGATTGGCGCTACGCGGGCTTTTACGCCTTCCAGACGGGCGATACGTGTCATCAGCGCTTTGCGGGCGAGTTCCAGACGGCTATCGAGCAGCGTCCAGAAAGTGGCTTCATCGCCTTTAGCTTCCAACGCGATGCGCGGCAGGTTGAGGCTGATAACACCGAGGTTGTTACGGCCATCGTGGACCTGTTCGCCTTGCTCATTTTCCCACACGCCCAGGAAGCTTCGGCAGCCCATTGGCGTTTTAAACGAGCCGGTCACTTTCACAACCTGATCGTAATTCAGAATGTCCGGGTACATGCGTTTGCTGGCGCACTCTAGAGCAAGTTGTTTGATGTCATAGTTTGCATCGCCCGCTTTGTGGTTCAGACCATCTTTAATAGCGAAGACCAGTTTCGGGAACACTGCCGTTTTACGGTTTTTACCCAGGCCCGCGATGCGATTACGCAGAATAGAAGTCTGAATCAGACGCGATTCCCAGCTGGTTCCCAGGCCAAAACCGAAGGTTACAAACGGCGTCTGCCCGTTGGCGGTATGCAGCGTGTTCACTTCATACTCCAGAGACTGGAAGGCGTCGTAGCACTCTTTCTCGGTGCGAGAAAGCGCATAATTTTCGGCGTCTGGGATCTGCCACTCTTCGGCTGTTTCGCGGTGCTTATCGAAGCTTGCGGTAACAAACGGGGCCAACACTTCATCGATACGGTTGATGGTGGTGCCGCCATAAATGTGGCTGGCAACCTGGGCAATGATTTGCGCGGTTACCGCAGTAGCCGTAGAGATAGATTTTGGCGGTTCAATTTCCGCATTACCCATCTTAAAGCCGTGCGTCAGCATGCCTTTAAGATCGATAAGCATGCAGTTAAACATCGGGAAGAATGGTGAGTAATCGAGGTCGTGATAGTGAATATCACCCCGTTCATGTGCCAGGACTACATCACGCGGCAACAGGTGTTGTGAAGCATAATGTTTTGCCACGATACCGGCTAACAGGTCACGCTGAGTAGGAATAACTTTGCTGTCTTTATTCGCGTTTTCGTTAAGCAAAGCCGAGTTGGTTTGTTCAACCAGACCCCGAATTTCCTGGTTCAGACGGCCACGTTTTTCACGCTCAATATCGCGGTCATGGCGATATTCGATATAAGCGCGTGCCAGTTGCTTGTAGTCGCCCGCCATCAGTTGGTTTTCAACGGCGGTCTGAATCTCACCGATATCAACCTGGCTGCGGCCTTCCATTTGAGCGCGCACAATATCTGCGACGGTGGCGCAATAGTCTGCGTCATCGACTCCCGCTGCTTTAGCTGCACGAAGAATAGCTTCTTTAATGCGCTCTGAAGTGAAAGGTACTTTGCACCCGTCTCTTTTCATCACATGCGGTGTCATGATTTCTCCATTTTAAAAAGGTTATCCACAAAGGGATGTCACAGCCTAGAAGCTGATATTGGTGAGTATTGACAAAGGCTTCCGGATTTCGGCCCAATTTATCCACAGTTAATCCCCAGCGTTATGCTGTGGGCTGTATGGTTATAGTAGCGGATGAATACAACATATTGGGTCGGGGTGCATTTTAAGGTCTATATGTAGTGCTTTGCATCAAAGATGTTTGTAATTTTATTGACGCAGAACAAAGTATTTTGAACAGCACAGGGGGGATAGGGGGAAGCTAATTTAACGTAGAGTTTTTTCGAAGAAATAGTCGCCAGCTTGTGAGCTAGAACATATTTCGCCAGATTCTCGGGTACCACTTTTGAAGCTTTTTGTTATCTCTGTATTCACTTTGTAGGTTTTCTTACTTTTCATTGCGTGAGGTTAATCACATTTCTTATTTAGTCCCCTCGCTACGATACGTTTGTATATAATTGATTTTATTGTATTTATCTGAATTATAATTAAGTGGTAGCTGTTAATTCTGGTCAATACATCCACGGACAGGAAAGGAATAACACCATGGCCAGTGACGGCACCCGCTTTACCTTTACCGCCGGGCGGACCCCGGATGACACCTTCGCCGTGGTGGACTTTCAGCTCACCCAGTCCCTCTCCTCCCTGTTTCGCCTTGAGCTGACCCTCGCCAGCAGCAACCCGGCCCTGGAATTCCGTAAAGTCCTCGACCAGGGGGGGACGCTGATTATCTGGCAGGGCGAGGAGATTAAGCGCCGCCTGCGCGGTATCGTGACCTTCTGCGAGCAGGGCAACACCGGCAGACACCAGACGCTGTATCACATAACCATGCGCCCGGAGCTCTGGCGCAGCTCCCAGCGGCAGAACTGCCGCAGCTTCCAGAATGTCGATATCCGCGCCATCTTTCAGACGCTGCTCAAGGAGACGGGTGTGCTCACCCACGACGCCCTGTTCCGCCGTCCGCACCCTTTCCGTGAGTTCTGCGTCCAGTACCAGGAAACCGACTTCGACTTCATCGCCCGGCTGGCCGCCGAAGAGGGGATTTTCTTCTGCGAGGAGGAATATCTGGAGCGCAACCTGCAGAAACTGACCTTCGCCGATGACAGCCGCGTGCTGCGCAGACTCGACCCGCTGCCGTACAACCCCAACGGTGCCAGTGAATCCAGCCGCTACTGCATCAACAGCTTCTGCCGCCGCGCGCAAATCCGCCCGGCGCAGGTCACCACCCGGGACTACACCTTTAAGGCCCCCCTCTGGCCCGGGCAGTTTAATCACCGCCCGTCGGAGATGCCCAACCAGCGGGCGGTGTATGAGATTTTTGACTATCCGGGGCGCTTCAAGGACGCACAGCGCGGGGCAGACTTTGCGAAATATCAGGTGGAAGGCTGGCGCAGCGATGTGGACTACGCCACCGGCACCAGCAACTCACCCCGGCTCCAGCCGGGGCGCTGCTTCAGCCTGACGGACCACCCGCGCGCAGACCTCAACGACCTCTGGCAGGTGGTGGCCTGTACGTTAACCGGCAGCCAGCCGCAGGCGCTCACCGGCAGCGAAGGCCAGGGCACCACGCTCACCAACAGCTTCAGCGTCATCCCCGCCGTTCAGACCTGGCGCTCACAGCCGCCTCTCAAACCGCGGGTCGACGGCCCGCCGGGGGAGGAAATCTTCTGCGACGAGCACGGGCGGGTGCGGGTGAAATTTGCCTGGGACCGCTACAACCAGGCGGATGCGAAAAGCTCGTGCTGGATACGCGTCTCGCAGGCGTGGGCCGGCGCCGGATTCGGCAATATCGCCATCCCGCGCGTCGGCCAGGAAGTGATTGTCGATTTTCTCAACGGCGACCCGGACCAGCCGATTATCACCGGGCGCACCTACCACGCCGGTAACCGCGCCCCGGGCGACCTGCCGGGCACCCGAACGCAGATGGCTATCCGCTCGCAGACCTACAAAGGCAGCGGCTACAACGAGCTGATGTTCGAGGATGAGACAAATCAGGAGCTGCTGTCGATGCATGCCCAGAAGGACATGAAGACGGTGGTGCTGAACAACCGTGACACGGAGGTGAAAGCCGACCACACCGAAACCATCGGCAACAACCAGAGCATCACCGTCGCACTGGGGCAGACGGTAACGGTGGGCAAAGAAAATGCCGCCGGACACGACACAACCCTCAGCGTCGCGCATGACCGGCAGACAAACGTCGGTAATGACCAGACGCTGAGGGTGGCACACGACCGCACAGAAAATGTTGGTCACGATGACGCGCTGTACGTGGCGAACGACAGAAAAATCACGGTAAAAGGAAAGCAGGCGCACACCACCACCGGAGACCACGTCAGCCTGGTGAAAGGGAAATACAGCCTGGAAGTGAAGGACGACCTGGCGCAGAAGATTGCCGGGGCGCTGGGCATTGACGTTCAGGGCGATATTGTCCTGAAAAGCCACAGCAAAATCACCCTGCAGGCGGGCGGCTCGTTTATCGTCATTCACCCCGCGGGTATCGATATCACGGGGCCGAAAATCAACCTCAGCGGCGGCGGCACTCCGGGGACACTGGTCCCGACACTGCAGCCGGTGATACTGAGTGCGCTGGGCGTTGAGGATGTATCACGCAAGAGTGGTGATTATGTCAACGGTAACGTAGATAGTGGTATTTCTGAAGAAAATAAAAATTTAGGTTGGCTGAATGAGTCAAATAATAATGGAAATACATTTAATGAACAATTCCAAATTTTTGACGAATTATGTAAAAAGGTATTAAGTAATATCTCATATAAAATTACAAGTGCTTCAGGTCAGACGTGGGAGGGAATAACGGATGAAAACGGATTTACTATTAGGATATATACTGAAGAGCCCGAGCATTTATCAATTAGCTATTTAATTTAAAATGAGGTTGTAAATTATGCCTGTACAAAGACAGGGGATTGTGAATGCTGCTCGGACTAATGATACTCCAGGAAGTATTGTGAGAGTCGTATCTGCACAAGCTCAAACATCGTGGGTTAATCCAAGCGAAAACACTGTTTATAGCATAAAAAAGGATGCAACTTTACCTGAGATTATATTTGAATTCAGGACTGATCAATCTGGACCATATCAGTGGACGTGGTCTATTAAATGGGATGCCAAAGCTAGTGGACTAAGAGAAAGATCCAGGAATGGAAAGGTATTGAAAACTTTTTCGAAGAATGGGACTTTTTCTTCAGCAGAAAAAATATGGAACGTCGACTTTGGCGAAGAAACTATAGGGGGAGAGCTTACTGTTAAAGTTAAAATTGGGAATGTTGAAATTGAAAGGAGGGTATCAATAATAGGGCAAAATCCTGACTTAGAAGATATAACAACCTTTATTAATGGGGAGGAGGGGCTTTCAGGCTTTGATAAATTACTTGAGCAAGAAACTGCCGCGAAGCATTTTATTAATTTTGACTCTCAACCAATTACTTCATTTGACCAGGGATATGGTATAACACAAATGACAAACCCTGTTCCCACATATACCCAAGTTTGGAGTTGGAAAGAAAATATACTTGGTGGAGCAACTCTATATCGGCAAAAGAGACAAGAGGCAGAAAATTACCTCAGCGCGCATGGTCGAAGCTATACAGAAGATCAATTACAACATGAAACGTTTAGTCGATGGAATGGAGGCTCTTATTATGTATGGGATCAAGTGCAGTTGCAGTGGGTTAGGAGAAATAATATTCTATGTGATACTCATACAGGGAATATAGGTTGGGATATGAATAATCCTGAAAATACAAATAGAACAGAAGGCGAGTTACATGAACGCGATAATGAAAATTATCCATCAGGAACCGCTGGGCAAAATGATGAACATCCTTGGCGTTATACAGGTATATGTTATGCTGATCACATCCTTGATGAATAAAAAATTAAAGCTGGTTCTTTTAATATTATTGCAAATAACATCTATTTCTACTATTGCAAGTGAAGATTATTCGACTCTTGTTGAAGGTAATAAATTATTTGTTTTAACTCATGATAATAAAAAACTCTCTATACCATTAGTTGAGGATGCTGATGATTGGTCTATCGTTGATAATTTAAACAAGATCGATGGTTACACTTACCTTGCCATTTTTTATAATAAGCATTCGAATCTGGAGAAACCAGAAGGATTTTGTGGGGCAGGTTTTGAATTATGGTTGTATATATATAAAATATATGACCATAAGGTCGATGTTATTGGCAAGGTTTTAGCTGGCAGTTGTAAAAAAAGTTTTTCTATGGCTAGTCTTGAATCAGGTTTTTCAAATGACGATAAAGACTATAGTTCTTTTAAATGGAATAAATCAGGATTCAGCATTGAGTGGTTTTTAAAAAAAGATGAAAGAGGTAGTAGCATATCAAAAACATTTTACTCTATTAATGGGTTAGAAGTTTACTCAGAATGAATATGAGCGTATTGTTAATGGGTGATAAACAAAACTCATTTTTGAGGGGCGTTTTAATGGTGAGGTTATATTGTGGAGAATATATCCTAATTATAATCATTTTAAAGCCGCCACTGCTTTCTGAAAATGATTTATCTTTATTCAATTGTTGATGTTACCACTCAGTTGCCTGACGGTACTCTGGCATGTGAAAAAATTAACAAGCATTTGAATTAAATATAAATTGTATATTGCGCGGTTGCGTAATAAAAACTGTATTTGCGTTGGCTGCATTCGTTTCCCCGAGTGCAGCCAGGCGATGATTCCCATTATTTTGGAAATATAACTATTTTACTGCAACCAATAAACCGCTTCAAATGGGCGTAAGCTCATCTCACCGGGTTTACCCGCTGCATCAGCGTAGTTCTTCATCAGCACATCCCATTCACCTTCAAAGGCTTCCGGAACCCACCACTGGTTGTCACGGCTGAGGTTCGCGGCAACCACCAGCGTTTGCCCTTGCCATTCACGGCGATAGCACCACAAATACGGATGTTCCGGGAGCAGATCCTGATAGTTACCCCAGGTGAACACTGGGTTCGCTTTGCGCAATTTTATCAGCCGCTGGTAGGCGTAAAATACGGAATCCGGGTCATCCACCGCCGCACGAGCGTTAATGGTCTGGTAGTTATCACACAGGTTTATCCACGGCGTACCTTTGGTGAAACCGGCGTTTTCCCCATCGTCCCACTGCATTGGCGTGCGGCTGTTATCACGGGATTTACTGGCGAGGATCGCCAACAGATTGTCGCTATCCCGCCCTTGGGCGCGCAGTTCAGCATACATATTGTGGCTTTCCACATCGCGGTAATCGATGATGCGTTTGAAGTGTGGATTGGTCATTCCCAGCTCTTCGCCCTGATAAATGTAGGGCGTGCCCTGCATACCATGCAGCACCATCGCCAGCATTTTCGCCGCAGGAACACGCAGCTCACCTTCATCACCAAAGCGCGACGCGATGCGGGGCTGATCGTGGTTACACCAGAACAGCGCATTCCACGCCACGTTGTGCATGCCTTGCTGCCAGTGGCTGAAAATCGCTTTCAGCGCTACGTAATCAGGCGCCGCCAGCGTCCATTTTTGCCCGCCGGGATAATCCACTTTCAGATGGTGGAAGTTGAACGTCATCGACAATTCATTGCTATTTAACGCCGCATATTGCTGGCAATTATCCAGCGTGGTTGACGACATTTCGCCAACGGTCATTAACCCGCGCGGGATAAACACATCGCGGCTGAACTCTTGCAGATATTCATGAATGCGTGGCCCATCGGTGTAGAAACGACGCCCGTCACCGCCTTCAATATCGCTCGGGAAATCCTGATCTTTGGAGATTAAGTTGATGACATCAAGACGCAAACCGTCCACGCCGCGATCGGCCCAGAACTCGCACACTTTTTTCAGTTCAGCGCGAACCTGCGGATTTTCCCAGTTGAGATCTGCCTGCTCAGGCGCAAACAGGTGAAGATAATACTGGCCGCTTTCCGCATGCCAGCGCCAGGCGTTGCCGCCAAATTTGGAACGCCAGTTGTTGGGCAGAATGTCCGGCGTGCCGTCGCGCCAGATATAAAATTCGCGGAACGAGCTCTCTTTATTCAGCGCTTCGTGGAACCAGGCGTGTTGGGTGGAAGTATGGTTAAACACCATATCCAGAATGATGCGGATGCCGCGCTCGTGGGCCTCGGCGACCAACAGGTCGAAGTCATCCAGCGTGCCGTAGGTGGGGTCGATGGCGCAGTAGTTCGCCACGTCATAACCGTTATCCACCTGCGGGGAGACGTAAAACGGCGTTAGCCAGATAGCATCCACGCCCAGCAGTTTGAGGTAGTCGAGGCGCTTGATTACGCCAATCAGATCTCCGGTGCCATTGCCGGTCGTGTCCTGAAAACTCTTCGGGTAGATCTGGTAGATGACACCATGCTGCCACCATGGAGGAGTTGTATTCATAAATCATTCCTAAACCATTGAGGCCAATGTGACCTCTATTGTCGGATGACGCTAACGCTTATCCGACCTACGAAAAGCCGTTGTAGGGTGGATAAGCGTTAGCGTCATCCACCACCGATTGCGAACTGACTACACTACTAACAATGTGCCCTGACGGTATTTGCGCTTATACATCACGCTGGTCAGCACAATCGGAATCACCACTGCAATCAGAATGGCGAGGGAATAAACTTCCCAGTAACGCGGCTGAATGGACAGAATGCCCGGCAAGCCGCCGACGCCAATGCCGTTCGCCATCACGCCGCTCAGGCCGCACAGCAAGCCCGCAAGACCCGAGCCAATCATCGCGCATAGCATCGGGAAGCGATATTTCAGGTTGATACCGTACATCGCCGGTTCGGTCACTCCGAGGTACGCGGAGATCGCCGCCGGAACTGAAATCTCACGTTCGTTATGTTTACGGCTGCAAATAATGATGCCGACAACCGCGGATGCCTGAGCGATGTTAGAGAGTGCAATCAGCGGCCATACAGGTGTTCCGCCCATGCTCTGAATCATCTGCATGTCGATGGCGAGAGTGGTCTGATGCACACCGGTAATCACCAGCGGTGCGTACAGGAAACCAAAAAGCGCTGCGCCGACAGGGGCAAAACTTCCAGTCATCAAGTGGCGAACTGCAAATGCCACACCGTCACCAATCCAGCGCCCAAACGGGCCGATAAACGCGTGCGCCAGGAATACCGCCAGAATCAGCGAACACACAGGCACAATTACAAGATAGAGGTAATCCGGCACAATGCGTTTCAGACGCGTCTCAATAAAGCCAAGAGCCAGGCCCGCTAACAACGCGGGGATCACCTGCGCCTGGTAACCCACTTTTTCGATAGTGAACCAGCCAAAGTTCCACACTTCTGGAATTTTGCTACCCAATTCATAAGCATTCATCAGTTGTGGTGAGACGAGCGTGACGCCAAGCACAATCCCAAGGATAGGCGTCCCACCCATTTTTCGCACGGCGGACCAGCAAATACCGACCGGCAGATAGAAGAATATCGCCTCGCCAATCAACCACAGGAAGTCGTAGATGGATTGCAAAGAGGGATGCATCTGCGCAAGCGTCTGGCCATTGCTCATCGGCAAATCGCCGATCACATTACGGAAGCCTAAAATTAAACCGCCGCTGATCAACGCAGGTAACAGAGGGAAGAAGATCTCCGCGAAGTGGGAAATCAATTGTTCGTGCCATTTCATGTTCTGGCGCGCGGCCAGTTTGGCCTGTTCTTTATCCGCTGAGCTATGTCCCGTGGCGGCGATCAACGCCTGATAGTAATCACCCACTTCAGGGCCAATCACCACCTGAAACTGCCCGGCATTAGTGAAGCAGCCTTTGACCATCGGCAGTTCTTCGATCTCTTTTGGGGACGCCGCCGCGGGGTTATTCAATACAAAACGCAGCCGGGTAATACAGTGGCTCACGGTGGCTATGTTGGCTCTTCCGCCGACCAGGTCTATCAGCCTGTTTATATCCTGTTGTTTCACTTTGGCCATTTTGATGTTCCGAAGGAGTGAGGGGTTAGCTGCGTGCAAGGTTATCTTTTAATCTTTTTCATGAAAACGGGAACGTTCCCGAAACAGGGCGACGATCACAATAAACTGTGAACAAAGGGCGGCTATAGCAACGAACCAGGGATCACTATTTGGCGAAGATCGCAGGACTGCGTAATTTGGCCGATCAACTGCCGCGCGGCCTGGCGCCCGGCTTCTGCATAGCCAGGATCGACGGTGATAATTTCTGGATGGAGAAATTTCATCAGCGGTGTGCTGCCTACGCTTGCCAGTTGAAGCGTGGTGATTTGCTTTTCCTGCAAATACTTACTGGCGCCCAGGGCGAGGGTATCGGTCGCACACAACAGGGCGCTGGTTTGCGGAGTCAGTACTTCTTCAACATGATCGTAGCCTTGCTTCATCGCCAGACCCGGAAGAACGAAATTTGGCGTCAAATCATGGGCTTTGCAAAAAGCGAGATACGCCTGATGTCGGCGATAGCCGGTGGTGATATCGCTATGAGGAACGCCCAGGAAGCTAATATGGCGGTGGCCTTGCTCGTACAGGCGTGACATCAGGAGATTAATCGCCCCTTCGTCGTCATAACAGACCGAGGCAAATCCTTTGGCGTCTCGCGCCATCAAAACCAACGTTGATTGCCACGGCTGTAAAATTTTCTCAGGAATGCCGGTAAAACCAAACAAAATCACACCGTCGATATGACGACGCCGCAGCACGCCAAGATGCTCCTCGACCAAATCGGGAGAGAACTGGCTTTCCATCATGATGGGATCGTAGCCTTGCTCATAAAGCGAGGGCAGCAGAGTTTGCACCGCCAGATTTTCCGAAAGCGAATCCAGACGCGTCACAATAATGGCGACCACTTTATCGCTCTGGCCACGCATCGCACGCGCCGAACGGGAAGGGGAGAAACCTTCTTGCTGCATTACCGCTTCCACGCGTTCACGCGTGCGCGCGCTGACCCCGCTTTCATTATTAAGAACGCGAGAGACGGTGGACTTACCGACACCGCTTAAACGTGCGATATCTTTTATCGTGAGGCGGCTTTGCATATCGATGGTTCTTCCCTGCAATCAATTTCTTAATAGAGTAAGACCCGCCAACGATACCACAATGGAAAAAATCTGGTTTACATCAGGTTTAGTTTTGTGGGCGTAGACTGTGCCCGTAGACATATTTTCTTTTAACCGGAGGCGACATGGAACCCGATCCCAGTCCTGAAACTGTAATCACACAAATCATCCGGTAATCATCCCTTCTTCATAAGACGTGGCTGCCTTACCGGATAGCGTAAGGCAGCGGCGTCGATCGTACTTTTCACAGATGTCCCTGCTGATGAAAAAATTTGGCCTGCAAGGCAAGGATTAGCCGCGCCTGCATGCTACCAGGTGCCGCATTACGCGGTGCTAAGGGACGACTATGCTGTTTAAAAATCTGACCCGGCAGTTGTTTGCACAACTGAGCCGCCACCTGCCACGCCGCCTGATCCAGCGCGACCTGATGCCGGATGACCATACCATTGCTCATGCCCAGGAGGTTCCGGCCTCGCTGAGTGAAGCTTGCCTGAAATATGCCGCCGCTTCCGAAGAGCAGCTTTATCGCGATTTCCAGAGCCACCCGGAAGGGTTAAACGCCCGGGAAGTTGAGAATGCGCTTGAGCTGCATGGCACGAACCAAATCCCGGCGCAGAAACCGTCGCCGTGGTGGGTGCATTTGTGGACGTGTTACCGCAACCCTTTCAACATTTTGCTGACCATTCTTGGGATTGTTTCTTACTCAACCGAAGATCTCTTTGCTGCGGGCGTCATCGCACTGATGGTGGCGATCGCCACAATGCTGAATTTCATTCAGGAAGCGCGATCCACGAAAGCGGCGGATACGTTAAAAGCGATGGTCAGTAACACCGCAACCGTGCTGCGCGTCATCAACGAAAGCGGTGAAAGTGCGTTTGTGGAAATCCCACTCGATCAACTGGTGCCGGGTGATATCGTCAAACTGGCAGCGGGCGACATGATTCCTGCCGATCTGCGCGTGTTGCAGGCGCGCGATCTTTTTGTCGGCCAGGCGTCGCTTACAGGGGAATCTCTCCCGGTTGAGAAAGTCGCGGTCAGCCGCGATATGTCGCATAACAACCCGCTGGAATGCGACACGCTGTGCTTTATGGGTACTAACGTGGTCAGCGGTACGGCGCTGGCAATGATTATCGCAACCGGCGGCAACACCTGGTTTGGGCAACTGGCCGGGCGCGTCACTCAGCAAGAAAGCGAACCCAATGCGTTCCAGAAAGGCATCAGCCGCGTGAGCTGGGTGCTTATCCGCTTCATGCTGGTGATGACCCCCGTCGTGCTGCTGATTAACGGTTTCACCAAAGGCGACTGGTGGGAAGCGGCGCTGTTCTCGCTCTCTGTCGCCGTGGGTTTAACGCCTGAAATGCTGCCGATGATTGTCACCTCAACGCTTGCACGTGGCGCGGTGAAACTTTCCAAACAGAAAGTGATCGTCAAACACCTCGATGCGATTCAAAACTTCGGCGCGATGGATATTTTGTGCACCGATAAAACCGGCACGCTGACGCAGGATCGCATTGTGCTGGAAACCCACACCGATATTCTCGGGGCGGTCAGCAACCATGTTCTGCACACAGCCTGGCTTAACAGCCATTACCAGACGGGGCTGAAAAACTTGCTGGATGTGGCGGTGCTGGAAGGGGTTGAAGAAGATCATGCGCGTAATGCAGTTGCGCGCTGGCAAAAAGTGGATGAGATCCCATTCGACTTTGAACGCCGCCGTATGTCGGTGGTGGTTTCCGAGCAACCCGATGTTCACCAGTTGATCTGCAAAGGTGCGTTGCAAGAGATCCTGAATGTTTGTACGCAGGTTCGTTATGGCGACGAAATTGTGCCGCTCAGCGATTCACTGTTGGCGCGTATTCGCCGCGTTACCGACGATCTGAACCGCCAGGGCTTGCGCGTGGTGGCGGTGGCAACCAAATGTCTGCCTGCACGCAGCGAAGATTATGGCCGTATCGACGAATCGGATCTGATCCTCGAAGGTTACATCGCCTTCCTCGATCCACCGAAAGAATCTACCGCGCCTGCGTTGAAAGCGCTCAAAGAGAGTGGCATTACCGTTAAGATCCTCACCGGCGACAGCGAGCTCGTGGCAGCGAAAGTGTGTCGCGAAGTGGGGCTGGATGTGGGCGATCTGGTTATCGGGAGCGACATTGAGAAGATGAACGACGAAGACCTCGCGAAACTGGCTCTGCGTACCACGCTGTTTGCCCGCCTCACGCCAATGCACAAAGAGCGCATCGTGCGCCTGCTGCGCGGCGAAGGGCATGTGGTCGGCTTTATGGGCGATGGCATTAATGACGCGCCAGCATTGCGTGCGGCAGACATTGGGATTTCCGTTGATGGCGCGGTGGATATTGCGCGTGAAGCGGCCGACATCATCCTGCTGGAAAAAAGCCTGATGGTGCTGGAAGAGGGCGTCATTGAAGGTCGTCGCACTTTCGCCAATATGCTGAAATACATCAAAATGACCGCCAGCTCTAACTTCGGTAACGTATTCAGCGTGCTGGTGGCCAGCGCCTTCCTGCCGTTCTTGCCGATGTTACCGCTGCACTTATTGATTCAGAACCTGCTGTACGATGTCTCCCAGGTAGCGATTCCTTTCGATAACGTTGATGACGAGCAGATCAAGAAACCACAGCGCTGGAATCCGGCGGATTTAGGGCGCTTTATGGTGTTCTTCGGGCCGATCAGTTCCATCTTCGATATTCTGACGTTCTGCGTGATGTGGTGGGTGTTCAAGGCTAACGTGCCGGAAGCGCAAACCCTGTTCCAGTCCGGCTGGTTCGTGGTGGGGTTGCTATCGCAAACACTGATTGTGCATATGATTCGTACCCGTCGCATCCCATTCATTCAGAGCCGCGCGGCCTGGCCGTTAATGTTGATGACGCTGGTGGTGATGGTGATCGGGATTGCTCTGCCGTTTTCACCATTGGCAAGTTATCTGCAACTTCAGGCGCTGCCGCTAAGCTACTTCCCGTGGCTGATTGCGATTCTTGCGGGCTATATGACGTTGACTCAGTGCATGAAAGGGTTCTATAGCCGCCGTTACGGCTGGCAGTAATCTGCATCTTGCCCTCTCACGAGCAAGCGTTAAATAAACCAGTAATAAATATGGCTGCTTAGGCAGCTATATTTAAAAGGGTGCTGTTACCATCACACTCCATTAAAGCAGGGGGAGCGAACTCCCCCAATGGATTATTAACTGCGTGCGCAGGAAAGTTTACTGAATATCATCACATCCTTGTTGATAAAGAAAAATTCGCATAGCGAATCCTGAATCAGAAAAGTAATAGTGATAATTGTTAAGCAAACTATTAATAAACCATAAAGCTTCAATGCTTTTTTCATAGTCCTTCGCTTGAAGTTATGCTTCAGAAGAACTACCATTGCACCTGTCTGGGGTGTTTTGGTAGTTCCCCATCCGCTAGTTTAGGGGATGGGACCTCTACCAAATAACCTGCAACACAACCCACAGCAAGACTTGTAATGAAGTGATTTTATGCTGAAGGTTAATGGCTTCAGCACCCGCGCTAATACTATTTTAAAAACTTACCACAGACTAATGCTTAATTATTATTGAATGTCTTTTTATATTTTTGCACTAATTAATAGTGGTTCGATTAATAACTGAAAGCAGTTTTAGTCTGTTCGAATATTTTTTTAAGATAAAAAAAGAGCCAGTTCTTTACAGAATTAGCTCTTTTTATTCAGCAAAACTTAGCGGCGAACGGCAATCGCTTCGATTTCAATTTTTACGTCTTTTGGCAGACGAGCCACTTCCACGCAAGAACGCGCTGGGAAAGTGGCTTTATGCTCATTAAAGAAGGCTTCGTAAGTCGCATTCACTGTCGCAAAATCGTTCAGATCTTTAACGAAAACGGTCGTTTTAACGATATCGCCCACTTTCAGGCCAGCCGCTTCAACAATTGCTTGTACGTTTTCCAGAGACTGGCGGGCTTGCGCCGCTACGTCTTCCGGCACGCTGCCTGTTTTCGGGTCAACCGGAATCTGACCGGAAGTGATAATCATGCTGCCAAGATCTACGCCCTGAACATAGGGGCCGATGGCTGCTGGGGCGTTTTCGGTGCTGATAATGCGAGACATGTTTCTTCCTTATATAAGATACCCCTCATCTTTCAAGCTGCAGGGGTGTTGGCTGCACTCACTTACCCCAGTCACTTACTAAAGTAAGCTCCTGGGGATAAGCTCCCTTGCCGCCTACCTGCAACTCGAAATCTAAAGGGTATAATTCGAGTACAGTGAAAAAGCTCCCGCCCATTATAGGGACGAGAGCTTTAGCGGCAATGATTAATCCGCCAGCACCACGTGATGTGCGAACTCCTTCTCACAATATTTGCATTTCAGGCTGATATTTTCGTCGCGCTTTTTCACCGCAAATGAAGAGTGCACCGGCTCGCTGCGGCTGATGCAGTTGGTATTTGGGCAAACCAGCACTTTGTCGATGCGTGAAGGCAGGCTCGGTTTGCTTTTACCCACCACTTCATATTCATCAATACGGTTGACGGTGGCGTGCGGGGCATACAAGGCCAGCTGGTTGACTTGCTCATCGGTCAGGAAAGTATTTTCGATTTTGATCAGGTCTTTACGGCCTTGCTCGCGTGAAGGCAAGTTCAGGCCGATGGTGATGCGCTGGTCGGTTTCAGTCAGTTGGAACAGGGTTAGCAGCTTAAAGCCCACCTGAGCAGGAATATGATCGATAACCGTACCGCGTTTGATCGCTTCAACTTGTAATTTGTTGTCGTGTGTCATCTTTATCTTCCTCTCACTCAAACCAGTTCAGGATTCAAAACTAATGCCAGCAGGGCCTGGCGGGCATAAATGCCGTTGCCCGCCTGCTGGAAATACCAGGCGTACGGTGTTTTATCCACATCAGTGGTAATTTCATCAACGCGTGGCAGCGGGTGCAGCACTTTCATGTTCTCGCGGGCGTCTTCAAGATCCGCCGCGCGCAGCACAAACTGAGCCTTCACATTAGCGTATTCCGATGGGTCGAGACGCTCTTTCTGTACGCGAGTCATGTAGAGAATATCCAGCTCGCCGACTACATCGTCGATAGCTTCGTGGCAACTCCAGACGATGCCCTTCTCATCGAGCATATCGAGAATGTACTTCGGCATTGCCAGCGCGTTTGGCGCAATAAAGTAGAAGCGGTTGCCTTCAAATTTCGCCAGCGCCTGCGCCAGCGAATGCACGGTGCGGCCATATTTCAGGTCGCCGACCATGGCGATATTCAAGTTTTCCAGACGCCCCTGGGTTTCCTGAATCGTGAACAAATCTAGCAACGTTTGCGTTGGATGCTGGTTTGCACCGTCACCGGCATTCAGCACCGGCACGTTGCCAGAAAACTCAGTCGCCAGGCGTGCAGCTCCTTCTTGCGGATGGCGCATTACGATGGCATCGACGTAAGTGCTGATCACCGAAATGGTATCTGCCAGCGTTTCGCCTTTTTTGCCCAGCGAGGTGTTGCTGCTGTCTGAGAAACCGACGACGGACGCGCCCAGGCGGTGAATTGCGGTTTCAAAAGAGAGGCGCGTGCGCGTGGAGGCTTCAAAAAAACAACTCGCCACAACGATATGTTTCAGCAGCTCAGGTTGCGGAGTGGCTTTCAGTTTTGCCGCGGTAGATAACACCAGTTCAAGCTCTTCACGACTGAGATCGTTTATGGAAATGATATGTTTTTGATATAGCGGGTTAGCCATGTTTATCTCCTGTTCTCGGGCGTCGGGCAAAAAAAAAGCCCCTCAATGAGGGGCCTTTGGAATTGATTGAAGCAACGGAAAGAAAAACAGGTTCGCGCCGTCTTTCAGACGACGTGGTGTGACATTTTTTTGAACACACTGGACCATGCTTCCTCCCGGCAAATTGTGGCGCATTATACGCGTGTAAAAGGACACTTCAAGCGATAAATTCACATGGTTTATCTAAAAGCAATCGGTTGCCGTGAATAATTATCCGTGGCTAATGCAAGCCAAGCGTTTGCATAATTCGGCGGTGAACCTGCGCCGTTTTCTGCACCTCACGCGGAGCAATCCACACGATGCTGCTGCCTGCCACTACGCCTAAAATCTCTGGCAGGGCGCGATAATCAAGAATTCTTGCTACGGCACGTCCGTATCCTGCAACCGAGTGAATCATAATAAATTCGGCATTATGTTCGACGCTAATCACCATTTCCGCCACCGAGCGTGCGGCATCCGGTTCGGGTTGAGATTGCGGATTTAATGCATAAATTTTTTGCCCTTTGGCGTTGCGGATTTTGATCACGCCAAGCAACTTCAGGAGCCGGGAGACGGTTGACTGGCTGATGTTCTCAAAGCCATGGAGCTGCATATCGCGGCGCAACTCTTCTTGTGAGTGGTAGCTCTTATGGACAATGAGTCTTTGGCAGAGCGTAAGCTGGTTGTGATCTTTCTCGGACGGAGCGTGAGAAATGCTCATTGTGTTCACCCTTCCTTGATTTTTAACGTGATTAATTTACGCCGCTTATAAATTTAAACTGTTCCATTGATCAGATTTTCCCTATCCCACCAATAAAAAATGTTGCTGATTGTGAGCTTTAAAGAATTTAACGCCCCTTTCGAGGCGTTAGGCTTATCAAGTAATCTGTATGGCACCGGAAACAACCAGCTTCAACGTCCAGGCCGCGAGCAACAGTATTGCTGCCACGATGGCCCATTCATAACTTTTCAGCATTGATTGCCCCTGCTGTTTTTTCTGCCACAGGAAAACCAGGATCCCAGGGGTGAATAACAGCGAACTCAGTAGCATCGAGTCACCGGCGGCGTAGCAGAGCCAGAAGCCATACACCGTGGCAATGATGCCGAGAAGAATTCCGCCGGTACGTGATTCCCCTGCGGCGTAACGTTCACCGGTCCAGGCAAGTTTCAGCCCATACGCGGCGCTGAACAGGTACGGTGGCAGAATTGCCGCCGTCGCGATGGAAAACAGCGCCTGATAACCTGCTTCATAGAACAGAGTGAGGATGAGGAATAACTGGATTAAACCGTTGGTTATCCACAGAGAGAATGAAGGGGAATGCCTGGCGTTTTCTCTGGCGAAGATTTTCGGGAAGATACCGTCTTTTGCCGCAACGCGCGGTAATTCTGCGGCAAATAATGTCCAGGCGAGCAGGGCACCTGCGACCGAAAGAATTACGCCCCCAGCGACAAATTTAGCCCCCCACGGCCCAACCACATTTTCCAGTACACCTGCCATAGAAGGGTTTCTCAAACCCGCAAGTGATGCCTGATCCAAAATCCCCATCGACAGTACGCTAACCAGCACATAAATCGCCAGTGCGCCCAGCAATCCAATCACCGTCGCTTTACCAATATCACTGCGTTTTGCGGCGCGGGCAGAAACGACCGTCGCCCCTTCTATACCGATAAACACCCAGGTGGTCACCAGCATGGTATTTTTCACCTGATCGAACAGCGCCGGTTCCTGGCCGTTGACGATCATCATGCGGCCCCAGAAATCAGCGGTGAATACGCCGATCTTAAAGGCGATTAATACCGCAACGATAAACACCAGCAGGATAACGACTTTGACGACGGTAAGAATGGTGTTGATGTAAGCCGCTTCACGCACTCCACGTAAGACCAGCGCATGCACCAGCCACAGCACGACGGATGCACCGATTATCGACGGCAGGTTGTTTCCGTCGCCAAATACCGGAATGAAAAAGCTCATTGCACTGAACAGTAATACTGCATAAGAAACGTTGCCCAGCCAGGCGGAGAACCAGTAGCCCCAGGCAGACTGGAAGCCAATGAAATCGCCGAATCCCGCGCGAGCGTAACTGTAGACTCCACCTTCAAGTTCCGGGCAGCGTGAGCTAAGATTTTGATAGATAAAGGCAAGACATAACATTCCGACTCCGGTAATTACCCAACCAATGAGTAACGCGCCCGGTGAGGCGACGGAGCCAAAGTTTTGCGGCAGGCTAAATACGCCGCCGCCAATCATTGAACCAATAACCAGCGCAACCAGCGCGCTAAGCCCTAATTTTGTCTCTTTTGTTGTGGATGTCGCAGTGACATCTCCGTGGGTAGCATCGGCCATTTTCCTTTCCTCTTGCTGTGGGATGCAGCATGAATGCACAGAAGGCGGCGAGGGTGTCGTCCCCGCCGCCCGTGCGGATTACTCTCCGAGTGTGGCAACCATGACGGCTTTAATCGTATGCATACGGTTTTCAGCTTCGTCGAAGACGATGGAGTGAGGGGATTCAAAGACTTCTTCGGTCACTTCCAGCCCTTTCAGGCCATATTCCTGCTCGATTTCCTTACCTACTTTGGTGTGCTCGTTGTGGAAAGCTGGCAGGCAGTGCATGAATTTCACATGCGGATTACCGGTGGCGTTGAGTACGTTTTGGTTAACCTGATAGGGGGTCATGATGCTCACGCGTTCGGCCCAGGCCTCTTTCGGCTCGCCCATGGAAACCCATACGTCGGTGTAGAGGAAATCAACGCCCGCAACACCCTCTTCTACGCTCTCGGTCAGCATGATGCGCCCGCCGGTTTCTTTGGCGATAGCACGGCATTGTTCAACCAGCGCCGCTTCCGGCCAGAAGGCTTTTGGTGCGACCAGGCGAATATCCATACCCATTTTCGCCGCACCAACCATCAGGGAATTACCCATGTTGTTGCGGGCATCGCCCAGATAAGCGAAGGAAATATCCTGGAGTTTTTTGCCCGGCGCGTGTTCGAGCATGGTCATCAAATCCGCGAGGATCTGTGTCGGGTGGAACTCGTTGGTCAGGCCGTTCCAGACAGGAACGCCCGCGTATTCACCGAGTTCTTCGACAATATCCTGGCCGTAGCCGCGGTATTCGATGCCGTCATACATCCGGCCCAGTACGCGGGCGGTATCTTTCATGGATTCTTTATGGCCAATCTGCGAGCCGCTTGGGCCGAGATAAGTCACCAGCGCGCCCTGATCGAATGCGCCAACTTCAAACGCGCAGCGGGTACGGGTGGAGGTTTTTTCAAAAATCAGCGCAATGTTTTTACCCTGCAGGGTTTTCTTCTCCGTGCCCGCTTTTTTTGCCGCTTTCAGTTCACGAGCCAAATCGATCAGGTACTGGATCTCTGCCGGTTTGAAGTCCAGCAGTTTCAGGAAGTTGCGGTTTTTTAAGTTGATGGTCATTTTCGTTATCCTTTTTAATTTTGATGGTGAATGGCGCGTTCGCTTATCCACCCTACAAATCGTTTCTGCGGTTCGGGGCGTTACTCTCGAATCAGCGTCCCTTTCTCGCCAGCCAAAATAGCCGGGCCATCCTCAAGCGCTCCGATTCCGGCAATTCCGTGGCACTGCGCAACGAACTTGCTACAGGCGGCGACCTTCGGCCCCATCGAACCGGCATCAAATTTCATACCGTCCAACGCCTGCGGCGTGATATGAGCAATTGGCCGTTGGGTTGGCGTACCCCAGTCGAGATACACCGCGTCGGCATCGGTTAGGATCAGCAGCGCATCGGCTTCTATCTGGCGAGCCAGAAGGGCGGCGGAAAGATCTTTATCAATCACCGCTTCAATACCGTGGTAGCCATCGGCTTTTTCCACGACAGGAACACCGCCGCCACCGTTACAAATCACCAGATGATCGCGCTGGATAAGCGCGCTGATCGCATCGCTTTCAACGATCTTTTTGGGCTGCGGAGAGGCCACCACGCGGCGGAAATAGTGGCCGTCGGCTTTAACTGTCCAACCTTTTTCTGCCACTAACGTGTCAGCCTGCGCTTTGTCATACACCGGGCCGATGTACTTGGTGGGATTCTGGAAAGCGGGATCGTTAGCGTCCACTTCAACTTGCGTCAGCAGTACGCTGACTTCTCTGTTTGGAAGCTGATTTTTCAAGGATTGCTGCAACATGTAGCCGATCATTCCCTGGCTTTCAGCGCCCAAAATGTCGAGCGGATAAGCCGCCACCTTCTGATAGGCGCTGTTCTGTAACGCCAGTAATCCCACCTGTGGCCCGTTACCGTGAACCAGAACAACGCGCCAGGATGAGGTGAGCTGCGCGATCGTTTTCGCTGCCAGATCGATGTTTTTACGCTGTATTTCAGCTTCCAACGGTTCGCCACGTTTTAATAAGGCGTTACCGCCCAGGGCGACGACCAGTGTCGGTTTGTGTTCCATGATGTTTCTCCCTGGATTAAATACCGTCACGTTCTAATGGGCAGCTCATGCAGCGTGCGCCGCCGCGTCCACGACCCAGCTCATCACCAGGAATCGGCAACACTTTGATGCCCGCTTTGTCGTATTTTTCGTTGGTCCAGATATTGCGCTCGTAGCCGATAACCACGCCGGGGCGCACGGTCAGCACGTTGTTCGCGTCGTTCCACTGCTCGCGTTCGGCTTCAAACGCATCGCCGCCGGTGGTGATAAGTTTCACCTGATCAATGCCTAGCGCCTGTTCAATGGCGTGCAGCAGATTCGGTTCCTGGTGGCGTTTAATACCGCCGTGGCCGTCTGGGGTTAACGTCCAGCATTGGGCGTCTTTGCGAACCACTTCGGGATAAACGGAGAAGGTATCGATATCGATGTGCGTCATTACTGTATCGAGGTGCATACATGACCGGTGTTTTGGCAATTCGAGGGCGATAACACGGGTGGCCTGTTGATGTTTGAATAAGGATTCAGCGAGGAACTCTACGCCTTGTGGCGTGGTGCGTTCGGACAAACCAATTAACACCGCGCCACGGCCAATGACTAATACATCGCCGCCTTCTAAGGTTGCGTGGTCATAATTAATATTATCGTCGCCATAATATTTAATAAAATTGCCATCGGTAAATAATGGATGCCAGCGGTAAATAGCACGCAGATTATTGGTTTCGCGTTGGCGTGCGGCTTTGGCCATTGGGTTAATTGAAACCCCATTATAAATCCAGCAGGATGTGTCGCGAGTAAATAAATGGTTTGGCAGCGGCTTCATAATAAAGTCGGTGACTTCATGGGTATCGACAACCATATTCTGGATATAAGTTGGAATTTCGCCATAAGTCAGGCCGCCACTTAATCGCCGCGCCAGTTCACGGTGCGGCATATCCGCAAGCCAGCCGCGAATATCGGAAGCAAACGCAGGCCCAAGGCGATAGTCAGAAATCTGGGTGTCGAGCAGCCAGGCCTTAGCGTCACTGACATCCAGCGTTTGTGTCAGCAAATCGGTCAGCAATAAAACCTCAACGCCCTGGCCGCGCAGGGTATTGGCAAATATATCGTGTTCTTCGCCAGCGCGTTCTACTGATAAAACATCATCAAATAATAATTCCTGGCAATTGGAAGGGGTGAGTCTTTTCAGGCTCAGATTAGGGCGATGCAACATTACGCTGCGAAGTTGTCCAATTTCGGAACCTACATAGTGTTTGTCCATGACTATTCCTTTGCATTAATCCTGAGGTGAAAATATCAGTGGTGATAATTAATTATCACTGCGAATGAAATAAATTTTCGTAATGTCTTCGAGGCGTATATTAATTTCATAAGGGTTATTTAATGTGAGGTTTATCACGTGTTCAAGGGAGTTTTAAATTGTCTGTTAATTAATTGATAGCTGTCATGGAATGACAAATAAGGGGGTGAGCCGATATGAATAACTACGCGTAATTACGCTTATTCTATCGTGTGTGTTAATTGGATGTTATTTGAAGCATAAATGGGGAATTTATAATTTATTGAAATTTAATGGGTTTTTGTTTTCTGGGTATAGTTATGCATAAAATGCATTTTTTAATCTCTGATGCTGGGAAATAAACAAAATAGTTATGATTAAATTTGCACTTACTTACCAGGTTTAAACTGTGACTGATGATTTGTTTTAAATAAATCTGTTTTTTAAACAGCAAGTTATGGCAAAGGCGGATAGGTGAAGTTTTGAAGTTATGCTTTTTCTATGCATAAAAACCTCAAGCCAGATACAAACCTGTAACATGTTTTGCGCTAAACATGCGCCAGCCCCAATTTTCATAAAAAACTCGTGGCGGCAAAGGGTGAATGCTCGTATAAATACGATAATAAAACATCGTTTCAAAAAAGGATTAATCATGATTATTGGCAACATTCACTCTTTGCAGTCCTGGCTTCCTGAAGAACTGCGTCAGGCGATCGAGCATGTAAAACAGCACATCACCCCTGAAACCCCTCTTGGGAAACATGATATCGACGGCAACCGTCTGTTTATGCTGGTTTCTGAAGACAGCACGCAGCCATTCGCTGAGCGCCAGGCGGAATTTCACCAACGCTATCTGGATATCCAGATTGTGATGCGCGGCCAGGAAGGGATGACCTTTAGCTGTTTGCCTGCGGGTACGCCAGAAACAGACTGGCTGGCAGACAAGGACATCGCGTTCCTGCCTGAAGGCGAACAGGAAAAAACTGTCGTATTAAATGAAGGGGATTTCGTGGTGTTTTATCCAGGCGAAGTCCACAAACCTTTGTGTGCCGTAGGCAAGCCTGAGAAGGTGCGTAAGGTCGTTGTGAAGATGTTGATGGCGTAATTCTGGAAGTGGCGGATAGCGTCTATCCGCCACTTCTCACTAAAGCTTCGCCAGCGTCGCAACCATCACCGCTTTGATGGTATGCATCCGGTTTTCTGCCTGGTCGAACACCACGCTGTTTGCTGATTCGAATACCTCATCCGTCACTTCCATGCCACCATGCAGGCCATAGTGTTCTGCCATCTGTTTACCTAATGTGGTTTGGTCGTCATGGAAAGCAGGCAGGCAGTGCAGGAATTTCACCTGCGGATTGCCGGTAAGCTCAAGCATGGCCCGATTCACCTGATAAGGCCGCAGCAGATTAATACGCTCCGCCCATTTCTCTTTTGCCTCGCCCATAGACACCCACACATCGGTATAAATGAAATCGGCATCTTTCACCCCCGCGGCAATATCTTCGGTCAGGGTGATTTTGCCTCCGTTATGCGTGGCCAGCGCCTGGCACTCTGCGACCAGGTTTTCATCGGGCCAGCAGGCTTTCGGTGCCACCAGACGCAAATTCAGACCGGTCAATGCCGCCGCTTCCAGCATTGAATTACCCATGTTATTACGCGCATCACCCGCATAAACCAGCGTCATTTGCTGGAAGGTTTTGCCCGGCAATTGCTCTTGCATGGTCAGCAGATCGGCCAGCAGTTGCGTAGGGTGAAATTCGTTAGTCAGCCCGTTCCACACCGGCACGCCAGCATATTGCGCCAGCGTCTCAACAATTTCCTGACCAAAACCACGATACTGAATGCCATCGTACATGCGGCCCAATACGCGTGCGGTATCTTTAATTGATTCTTTATGCCCAATCTGACTGCCGCTCGGGCCGAGATAAGTGACGCGTGCGCCCTGGTCAAATGCGGCAACTTCGAAAGAGCACCTCGTACGAGTCGAGTCTTTTTCGAAGATGAGCGCGATGTTTTTACCAGTAAGGTGCTGAACTTCAGTCCCTTTTTTCTTGTCACTTTTCAGTTTGGCAGACAGGGCAAGGAGTTCGTGCAGTTGTGCAGGGGTGAAATCCAGTAATTTAAGAAAATGTTTTTGATAGAAATGACTCATATTTCCCTCGCATGGCACAAGCCATTTATTGAATTAATATTCAATTTATATGTATGAATATTCATTTGCAACCCCCAGCAGATAAAACTTTAGCGGGAAAGGTGGAGGCAAACTCAGCCGTGTGTGAAAATAGAAGTATCTGCCGATAAATTGAGGAAAGGGCCATGGCAAATCCAGAACTGCTGGAAGAGCAACGCGAAGAAACGCGTTTGATTATTGAAGAATTACTGGAAGACGGCAGCGACCCGGACGCGCTGTACACCATCGAACATCACCTTTCCGCAGACGACTTTGAAACCCTGGAAAAAGCAGCGGTTGAAGCGTTCAAAATGGGTTATGAAGTGACCGACCCGGAAGAGCTGGAAGTGGAAGAGGGCGAAACCGTCATCTGCTGCGACGTGCTGAGCGAAAGCGCGCTGAAAGCTGAACTGCTGGATGAGCAAGTTGAACAGTTGCTGAACCTCGCTGAGAAATTCGGTGTGGAATATGACGGCTGGGGCACTTACTTTGAAGACCCGAACGGTGAAGAGGGTGAAGAAGGCGACGACGAAGATTTTTTAGATGAAGACGACGATGGCGTTCGCCATTAATTTCTTCCAAGCTGCGGCGTAATTGAATAAGGCGAGAATTAACTCGCCTTATTATGTTTTACAGAGACTTGAGCATCCGTACTTCGCAGTCCACGTGCCCGGTGCAGCCGAGCGGTTCAGAGATATGCTCGAAGCCTAAACGTTCATACAGTGCAATAGCTTCTGTCAGGAACGCAGTGGTTTCCAGATAGCAGCGCTTAAACCCTTCAGTACGTGCGAAATCCATCGCCTGTAACGCCAGGCGCTTTGCCAGCCCTTTGCCGCGTACCACCGGCAGGAAGTACATTTTCTGCAGTTCGCAAATATCTGGCTCACTACAGGTTAAAGGTGCGACACCACCGCCACCAACGACTTCTCCGTCAAGTTCCACAATCCAAAAAGCATGGCCTGGTTGGCTATAAACCTGAAACAGCTCATCTAAATTGGGGTCTGCTACGGTATAGCCTTTATCGGCTGTTAAACCATATTCAGCAGAGACTTCGCGGATAACGCGGGCGATCGCCGCATTGTCGCGTTCGGTTATCCGGCGCAGTGCGATTTCAACCGGAGCAGTGATATTCATAATATGACTCGTGAGGCCCTGGGGAACATAAGCCGATGTTAATAGCATTCCAGCAGGGTTGGTGCAAGTGAGGAAATTGCAATCAGCGGCAAAAAAAAGCCGGGAAATTTCCCGGCCTTGTGTTTTAGCTAAACGAATTACAGCGCAGCAATAACAGCCTGCTGTTCAATCAGTTTCGCTTTGGCATCTGCGAAACCAACCAGACGCTCGCGCTCTTTAGCGACGACATCTGCTGGTGCACGGGCGACAAAGCCTTCGTTGGACAGCTTGCCTTCGATTTTGCCAATCTCAATTTCGATCTTCGCAACTTCTTTAGCCAGACGCTCAATTTCCGCTTCTTTATCTACCAGGCCTGCCATCGGGATCAGCAGCTCTGCACCGTCGATAATTTTGGTCACGGAAACCGGACCTTTATCATCAGCAGCCAGCAGAGTGATGCTTTCCAGACGTGCCAGGTTTTGCAGGAAGGTGCGGTTTTCGCTGACGCGTCTTACCGCTTCTTCGGTACAGCCGCGCAGCAGCACGTCCAGGCGTTTGCTCGGCGCGATGTTCATTTCAGCACGAATATTACGCACCGCTGTAATCACATCTTTCAGCCATTCGGTATCCGCAAACGCAGCTTCATCGTCCTGCGCGCTGTTATACGCCGGGAACGGTTGCAGCATGATGGTATCTTCGCTAATCCCTTTCAGGACTTTCACACGCTGCCAGATGGTTTCCGTGATGAATGGAATGATTGGATGCGCCAGGCGCAGCAGCCCTTCGAGCACGTTCACCAGCGTATTACGCGTGCCGCGCAGTTCTGCTTCTGAGCCACCGTTCATTACCGGCTTAGTCAGCTCCAGATACCAGTCACAGAACTGGTTCCAGGTAAACTCATACAGAATGTTAGCAGCGATATCAAAGCGATAGCTGTCCAGCGCTTCACGGTATGCCTTCACGGTGCGGTTGAACTCGGCCAGAATCCAGCGGTCAGCCAGCGACAGAACCAGTTCGCCGCCGTTAAAGCCACAATCCTGCTCTTCGGTGTTCATCAGCACGAAACGGCTGGCGTTCCACAGCTTGTTACAGAAGTTACGGTAACCTTCCAGGCGCTTCATGTCCCAGTTGATATCGCGACCGGTAGAGGCCAGTGCCGCAAGCGTAAAGCGCAGGGCGTCGGTGCCGTGTGGCTCAATGCCGTTCGGGAATTGCTTCTCGGTGCGTTTACGGATTTTCTCAGCCAACTGCGGCTGCATCATGTTACCGGTGCGCTTCTCAAGCAGATCTTCCAGCGAGATTCCATCAACCATATCCAGCGGATCGATAACGTTACCCTTGGACTTGGACATCTTCTGCCCTTCGTCATCGCGGATAAGACCGGTCATGTAGACGGTTTTAAACGGAACCTGCGGCTTGCCGTCTTCATCTTTGATGAAGTGCATGGTCAGCATGATCATGCGCGCAATCCAGAAGAAGATGATGTCGAAGCCGCTGACCATCACGCTGGTCGGGTGGAAAGTACGCAGCGCTTCGGTGTTCTCAGGCCAGCCGAGGGTGGAGAAGGTCCACAGACCGGAGGAAAACCAGGTATCCAGCACGTCTTCGTCCTGGTGCAGAGCAACGTCATCGCCGAGGTTATTTTCAGCGCGAACTTCCGCTTCATTACGGCCAACGTAAACGTTGCCTTCGGCATCGTACCAGGCCGGGATACGGTGACCCCACCACAGTTGACGAGAGATACACCAGTCCTGAATATCGCGCATCCAGGAGAAGTACATGTTTTCGTACTGCTTCGGTACGAACTGAATGTCGCCTTGCTCAACCGCTTCTACCGCGACTTTCGCCAGCGGGGCGGTACGCACGTACCACTGGTCGGTCAGCATTGGTTCGATAACCACGCCGCCACGGTCGCCGTAAGGAACGGTCAGATCGTGTGGTTTGATCTCTTCGAGCAAGCCCATTTCTTCGAACGCAGCGACCACAGCTTTACGTGCAGCAAAACGCTCCAGTTTCTGGAACTGAGCAGGGATTTCGGTACCGTAAACGGTAGATTCTTCACCGTTGGTATCAAACACTTCTGCCGCTTCGCGGATATCACCGTCGAAAGTCAGAATGTTGATCATTGGCAGGGCGTGACGGCGGCCAACTTCATAGTCGTTGAAGTCGTGCGCAGGGGTGATTTTCACGCAGCCGGTGCCTTTTTCCATGTCGGCATGTTCGTCGCCAACGATTGGAATGCGGCGGTTAACCAGCGGCAGTACCAGGAATTTACCGATCAGATCTTTGTAGCGCGGATCTTCTGGGTTCACGGCAACACCGGTATCACCAAGTACGGTTTCCGGACGGGTGGTCGCAACAACGAGGTAATCTTTACCTTCGGCTGTTTTCGCGCCGTCAGCCAGCGGATAACGCAGGTGCCACATAGAACCTTTGGACTCGCGGTTTTCAACTTCCAGATCGGAAATCGCCGTGCGCAGTTTCGGGTCCCAGTTTACCAGGCGTTTGCCGCGATAAATCAGGTCTTCTTTATACAGACGGACGAACACTTCTTTCACCGCGTTGGACAGGCCTTCGTCCATGGTGAAGCGCTCACGCTCCCAGTCTACTGAGTTACCGAGACGACGCATCTGACGGGTGATGGTGCCACCAGACTCTGCCTTCCACTGCCAGATTTTCTCGATAAAGGCATCACGGCCATAGTCGTGGCGTGTTTTCCCTTCTTCGGCGGCAATTTTGCGCTCAACGACCATTTGGGTCGCGATGCCGGCGTGGTCAGTCCCCGCCTGCCACAGGGTGTTTTTACCCTGCATGCGCTGGTAACGAATCATGGTATCCATGATCGTCTGCTGGAAGGCGTGACCCATGTGCAAGCTGCCGGTAACGTTCGGCGGCGGGATCATGATGCAGAAGCTTTCCTGGCTGGTGTCGCCATTTGGCTTAAAGTAGCCCTGCTGTTCCCAGTGCTCGTAAAGCGGCTGTTCGATATCTTGCGGGTTATATGTCTTTTCCATTGTCTGCTATGTCGTTCCCGGCGGGGTATGAGTCGCCGTAGTCAAGTGGAAACCAGCAACGCGATACGCCTTATAGCGATCGCGGGCCAGTTGTTTCTGGGATTCTTCGTAAGGTACGAAGTCTATCACTTCATGGAAAGCGGTGGCAAAATCTGCGAACTGCGGCAACAGGCTAATCAGTAAATCGCGTGGCGAACTGCCACGTCGTTGTGGCCAGGCCAATTCTACTGGTGCTCCGTAACGCGGCCCTTCACCGGCAAGATTATGCGGAACAAAGGCGTGCGCATCTCGCTGCCACAACGCTTCATCCAGACGGATAGCTTGTTGTTCATCAACACAGGCAATCAGCAGGCGTTTGCCCGCCCGAAAGCTTTCTGCCGCCAGTTCACAAACCAACGCTTCAACGGCACTCAACTCACCGGAGGGTGTGTCGTTGTCGAGCAGGTAAAACGTCGCGTTTTTCATTAAGCCAGCTTTTAATTTTGAAATGTAAGATCTAATCGATCTGGAGCTTCGTAGGGTGGATAAGCGAAGCGTCATCCACCATCTTTTCAGGAACGGCAGATGACGCAAGCTTATCCGCCCTACAAAAGCAGGCCGTGAAGGGCGCTAAATCACTCTT
Organism: Buttiauxella gaviniae; assembly: GCF_040786275.1. NCBI lineage: Bacteria > Pseudomonadati > Pseudomonadota > Gammaproteobacteria > Enterobacterales > Enterobacteriaceae > Buttiauxella > Buttiauxella gaviniae. The sequence goes on along the minus strand of NZ_JBFMVT010000002.1, from coordinate 1,332,136 downwards.
CCCCGTTAAACCCTGAACGGTTCAACAGGAATTGCGACAACAGCGCTACTGGGCGGCCCGTTGCGCCTTTAGCTTTACCTGAACGCCATGCGGTACCCGCGATATCCAGGTGCGCCCAGCTATATTTACGGGTAAAGCGAGACAGGAAGCAGGCCGCGGTAATTGCGCCGCCAGGGCGGCCACCGATATTTGCCATATCAGCAAAATTGGTTTCCAGTTGTTCCTGATACTCATCGGCCATCGGCAGGCGCCACGCACGGTCACCGGCTTGTTCAGACGCGCTGATAAGCTCATGTGCCAGCGGATTGTGGTTAGACATCAAGCCGGTGATGTGATGGCCCAGGGCAATCACACATGCGCCGGTCAGGGTCGCCACGTCGATAACCACATCTGGCTCGAAGCGCTCAACGTAGGTCAGCACGTCGCACAGTACCAGGCGGCCTTCCGCATCGGTATTGAGTACTTCAACGGTTTGGCCGGACATGGTCGTTAACACATCGCCCGGGCGATACGCGCGCCCCCCAGGCATGTTCTCACAGCCTGCCAGCACACCGATAACGTTAATCGGCAGGTTCAGCTCTGCAACCATACGCATCACGCCGTAAACGGATGCCGCGCCGCACATGTCGTATTTCATCTCATCCATGCCTTCGGCTGGTTTGATAGAAATACCGCCGGAGTCGAACGTCAGGCCTTTACCGACCAGGACGATGGGACGCACATCAGGATCGGCACTGCCTTTGTATTCGATAACCGACATCAGCGATTCATTCTGGGAACCATCACCCACCGCGAGGTATGAGTGCATGCCCAGCTCTTTCATCTGCTGCTCGCCGATCACGCGGGTGACCACGTTCTTGCTGTAAGAATCAGCCAACTGACGTGCCTGAGAGGCCAGGTACGCGGCGTTACAGATATTTGGTGGCATATTGCCGAGATCTTTCGCCGCTTTAATACCGGCTGCAATGGCCAGACCGTGTTGAATCGCACGCTCACCGCTGGTCAGCTCGCGGCGCGTTGGCACATTAAAGACCATTTTACGCAGCGGGCGACGCGGCTCGCTTTTGTTGGTCTTTAATTGATCAAAGCTATATAAAGACTCTTTTGCCGTTTCCACCGCCTGGCGTACTTTCCAGTAGGTGTTGCGGCCTTTAACGTGTAGTTCAGTCAGGAAGCAAACGGCCTCCATTGAGCCAGTATCGTTAAGCGTATTAATTGTTTTCTGGATAACTTGCTTATACTGACGTTCATCCAGTTCACGCTCTTTGCCACACCCAATCAGCAGAATGCGCTCTGAGAGCACGTTCGGAACATGGTGAAGCAATAAAGTTTGACCGGGTTTTCCCTCAAGCTCACCACGGCGCAAAAGCGCGCTGATGTAGCCATCGCTGATTTTATCGAGTTGTTCGGCGACCGGGGACAGGCGACGCGGTTCAAAGACTCCCACTACGATGCAGGCACTACGCTGTTTCTCGGGGCTACCGCTTTTTACACTGAACTCCATGCACTACGCTCCTGAATCTTAAAGACAACGGCGGTGGCTACAGCTAGAATTGCAAGCTTTCGTAACTCATCTCCGCGGTTGCGATGACTTCGTGTTAATCTTACGAGTATGTTTTTAACAGTTTCGGCGACGTCATTTAAATCACCCTGCGCCAGTAACATGCCGGGCTTTTTAATCTTAGCGATGTTTTCGACGACTCAAGAGAATAAATGACGTATAAGCGATGAAACAAGCGATTTTCCTGCAAAAAGACTCGTTTTCACAGGCGTATTTAATGTGATTATCATAAGATATCTGGTTCGGGAGACGCTCAAAAGCCAACTTGCTATCCTTTTCATCCTGCTGCTGATCTTTTTTTGTCAGAAGCTGGTCAGGATACTGGGTGCGGCTGTTGACGGCGAAATTCCGACAAACCTCGTACTCTCTCTGTTAGGGTTGGGTGTGCCTGAAATGGCGCAGCTTATCCTGCCTCTTAGCCTATTTCTTGGGCTACTCATGACGCTTGGCCGACTGTATACCGAGAGTGAAATCACGGTAATGCATGCTTGTGGCTTGAGTAAAGCGGTGCTGATCAAAGCTGCAATGATCCTCGCACTCTTTACCGGCGCGGTCGCCACAGTCAACGTGATGTGGGCAGGCCCGTGGTCTTCTCGTCATCAAGATGAAGTGTTGGCGGAAGCCAAAGCAAACCCAGGAATGGCGGCACTTGCACAGGGGCAGTTCCAGCAAGCGACTGACGGAAATTCGGTGCTCTTTATTGAAAGCGTCGATGGCTCAAGTTTCAAAGATGTCTTCCTTGCGCAACTGCGCCCGAAAGGCAACGCGCGTCCTTCTGTCGTGGTTGCTGACTCCGGTCATTTATCGCAGCGTCATGATGGATCTCAAGTCGTGACGCTTAATAGCGGTACGCGTTTTGAAGGCACGGCGCTGCTGCGTGACTTCCGTATCACGGACTTCCAGGATTATCAGGCAATAGTAGGGCACCAGACGGTGGCGCTTGATCCCGATGATTCCAGTCAGATGTATTTCCACAATTTGTGGTCAAGTGATACCCCGGGTGCGCGAGCTGAACTGCACTGGCGTCTGACGCTTATCGTTACCGTATTTATTATGGCCTTGATGGTGGTGCCGTTAAGCGTGGTGAACCCGCGCCAGGGCCGTGTGCTGTCAATGTTGCCTGCCATGTTGCTGTATCTGGTGTTCTTCCTGCTTCAGACCTCGCTGAAATCGAACGCGGCGAAGGGGAAAATCGACCCGATGATCTGGATATGGTTGGTTAACCTGGTCTATTTTGCCATCGCAGTGGTGCTCAATGTGTGGGATACGGTGCCGATGCGCCAGCTACGTGCACGCTTTAGCAAAACACGAGGAGCGGCATAAATGTTTGGTGTTCTCGACCGTTATATCGGTAAAACCATCTTCACCACCATCATGATGACGTTGTTCATGCTGGTGTCGCTGTCGGGCATTATTAAGTTTGTCGACCAGTTGAAAAAGGCCGGTCAGGGCAGCTACTCCGCGATGGGGGCAGGGCTTTACACTGTCCTGAGCGTGCCAAAAGACATTCAGATCTTCTTCCCGATGGCAGCCCTGCTCGGCGCACTGCTTGGGCTGGGCATGTTAGCGCAGCGCAGTGAGCTGGTGGTGATGCAGGCCTCCGGCTTTACCCGTATGCAGATTGCATTTTCAGTCATGAAAACCGCGATTCCGCTCGTGTTGCTGACCATGGCGATTGGCGAATGGGTGGCACCTCAGGGTGAGCAGATGGCGCGTAACTACCGTGCACAGCAGATGTACGGCGGTTCTTTGCTGACCACGCAACAGGGTTTATGGGCGAAAGACGGCCAAAGCTTTGTTTATATCGAACGCGTGAAAGGCGATAACGATCTGGCGGGCGTCAGTATTTATAGCTTTAACAAAGAGCGCCGCCTGCAATCGGTACGTTATGCAGCTTCAGCGCAATACGATGTTGAACACAAGGTGTGGCGCTTATCTCAGGTAGATGAATCCAACCTGACCAATGAGAAACAAATCACTGGTGCGCAGACAGTTAGCGGCGAGTGGAAAACCAATCTCACGCCAGACAAACTGGGTGTTGTTGCGCTTGACCCCGATGCGTTGTCGATAAGCGGCCTGCACAACTACGTGAAGTACCTTAAATCCAGCGGGCAAGATGCCGGGCGTTATCAGCTCAACATGTGGAGCAAAATCTTTGCGCCACTCTCCGTTGCGGTAATGATGCTCATGGCGCTGTCGTTTATCTTCGGCCCACTGCGTAGCGTGCCGATGGGTGTGCGTGTTGTTACCGGGATTAGTTTTGGTTTCGTATTTTATGTGCTCGACCAAATCTTTGGCCCGTTAAGCCTGGTGTATAACATTCCGCCTATTCTTGGCGCATTGCTGCCAAGCGCTACTTTCTTCCTGATCAGTCTATGGTTGATGATGAAGCGCTCAGGCTAGGTTTTGTCGGGTGGCGGCTTGCGCCTTAACCGACCTACAGAATTGGTGCTGTAGGGGGGATAAGCGAAGCGCCATCCACCAAAAGAAGTTTGAAAATTTGAGGTGGATAAGCGCTGGCGCTATCCACCAGAATTTTCAAGAAAATCAACGCCCACGCCCGCCCATAATACTTCCCAAAACACCGCGAATAATTTGATTGGTCACCTGGCGTGCCGCGCTCTTCGCCATGGTCTGCACTACGCCATCTTTCTTGCCCCCGCGCGGGCCCGTTGTACCAAATAGAATATCTTTCAGCCCACCGAGAATACCGTTATCAACGGCGACCGATTCACCTTTTGCCGGAGGCGCGTTTTGTTGCTCGCCTGCCGCCTGAACACCTTGTTGTAAGCGCTCATAGGCTGATTCCCTGTCGACAGCTTCATCATATTTACCGTAAAGCGGCGAGTGGTTTAAAAGCCCGTTGCGTTCATCTTCGCTTACCGGCCCCATGCGCGAGCAAGGCGCAATAACCATGGCGCGTTCCACCACGGTTGGGCTGCCTTTTTCATCCAGCAAAGAGATTAGCGCTTCGCCGGTGCCTAATTCTTGAATCGCTTTTTCGGTATCGAATGTTGGGTTGGCACGCATGGTTTGTGCCGCCGTTTTAACGGCCTTCTGGTCTTTGGGAGTGAAGGCTCGGAGCGCATGTTGAATACGGTTGCCGAGCTGCCCTAACACGGTATCCGGAATATCCGATGGGTTTTGGGAAACGAAATAGACGCCAACGCCTTTGGAACGAATCAGGCGAATCACCTGCTCGATTTTGTCCAATAGCACCTGCGGCGCATCGTTGAAGAGCAAATGGGCTTCATCAAAAAAGAACACCAGTCTGGGTTTATCCAGGTCACCCGCTTCCGGCAGTTGTTCGTAGATTTCCGACAGCATCCACAACAAACTGGCGGCATACAGCTTTGGCATCTGATAAAGCTTTTCAGCGGATAAAATATTGATAATGCCTTTGCCGTTGGCATCGGTGCGCATCCAGTCTTTGATATCGAGCATCGGCTCGCCGAAGAAGTACTCGGCACCCTGCTGTTCAAGCTGCAATAGCCCTCGTTGAATCGCCCCGACAGAAGCGCTGCTGATATTGCCGTACTGGTTCTGGAACGATTTGGCGTTATCGCCGATGTACTGCGTTGCCGCGCGCAAATCTTTAAAATCGAGCAGCAATAAACCCTGGTCATCGGCAATGCGGAAGATGATTTGCAGCACGCCAGCCTGCACATCATTAAGATTGAGCAGGCGCGAGAGTAGCAACGGGCCGAGATCGGAAATGGTCGCCCGCACAGGGTGGCCCTTTTCACCAAAAATATCCCACAGCACAACCGGATTACCGTGCGGCGTCCAGTCGTTGACGCCAATTTTTGCAAGCCTTGCGAGCAGCTTTTCAGACTCGGCACCTTCTTGCGCCACGCCGGTGAGATCGCCTTTAACGTCCGCCATAAATACCGGCACGCCAATCTCAGAAAATGATTCCGCCAGTTTTTGTAACGTGACGGTTTTACCGGTACCCGTTGCGCCGGTTATTAACCCGTGACGGTTCGCCATACTGGGTAACAAATGCAGTTCTTGTTCAGTGGTTCTGGCAATTAAAAGCGGCGCAATCATGATGATTTCCCTGTGACGATATTTCCATAAGCATAGCAAGCGCATACGGAACGTCATCTGCAAAGCCTTCGGTTTGCGGCATCTCTCGCAGCAAAGACTATGCTTTGCCTATGTATTACTTATTATTGGGAAACTATGTCCAGATTCTTCTTTAATGACCGTAAGCAAATGGTCAACGATGCCATCGAAGGCGTCATCATCAGCTCTCGTTTTCAAAACCTCGCTCGTTTAGATACCGATCCCGCGATTCGCGTGGTGGTACGCAAAGACTGGAATAAAAGCAAAGTCGCGATTATTTCCGGCGGTGGTTCGGGCCACGAACCGGCGCACGCGGGCTTTGTTGGCAAAGGGATGCTCACCGCGGCGGTATGCGGAGACTTGTTTGCCTCGCCAAGCGTGGAGGCCGTTTTAAATGCCATCGTGGCCGTAACGGGTGACCGGGGCTGCCTGCTGATCGTGAAAAATTATACCGGCGATCGCCTGAACTTCGGGCTTGCGGCAGAGAAAGCGAAAAAGCATGGCCTCAAAGTAGAGATGGTTATTGTTGGCGACGATATTTCGCTGCCGGATAACAAACAGCCGCGCGGAATTGCCGGAACCGTTCTGGTGCACAAAATTGCGGGCTTTGCCGCAGAGCAGGGCAAATCATTAAGCGATGTTCGAGACATTGCGCAACTTGCGTGCGACAGCATTGCCAGCATGGGTGTCGCCATGCAAACCTGCAATCTGCCCGATCAAGCCGATCAAAATGAAGAAGAAGGGCGCATTAAAGGCGGGCATGTTGAGTTGGGGTTGGGGATTCACGGCGAGCCGGGAGCGAGCACGGTGGATAGCCAAAACAGCCAAAAGACGATTGCCACGCTGGTAAAACACCTGCGTAAAAAGACAGGGGAGCAGGCAAGGCTTGCGGTACTGATCAACAACCTTGGCGGCGTGTCATCCCTGGAAATGGCCATTCTTACCAAAGAGCTGGTGCATTCAGATATTAAGGATCAAATCGACTATTTGATTGGCCCGGCGCCGCTGGTTACCGCGCTGGATATGAAAGGTTTTTCGCTCTCAGTCATCGAACTTAATGAGGCGTTTATTAAAGCGTTGCAGGCCGATGTGGAAACCGCAGGTTGGCAGCCTGCCGTGAAACTACAGGCAATGCCGTTGCAAAAACACAGCGTGATTCGTGAAGGCTCCCAGACGAAACCGTCAGAAAATGCCGACGTTCGCGCGCTGGTTGCCAACATTACCCAAACGCTTATCGAGCAGGAAAAAGCCTTGAATGCGCTGGATGCAAAAGTGGGGGACGGCGATACAGGCTCTACGTTTGCACAAGGTGCGAGAGATATTGCGCAGCTCAACGATGACGGCAAGCTCCCCCTCAATGACCCCGCTGCGTTACTGGAGCTTATCGGAGAACGTCTGGCGACCGTGATGGGAGGCTCGAGCGGCGTGCTGATGTCCATTTTCTTTACGGCAAGCGGGCAGGAAATGGCTAAAAAGCAGCCGCTTGCGGATGCGCTATTGTTTGGACTTGAGCAGATGAAACGTTATGGCGGCGCTGATTTGGGCGACCGCACGTTAATCGACGCGTTGCAGCCTGCGCTTGAGGCGCTCAAAGAGAGCGGTTTAAGCGCTGCGGTGAAGGCCGCGCAGCAAGGAGCAGAGGCGACGGCGAATATGCAAAAAGCTAATGCCGGGCGCTCGTCATATGTAAATAGCGATAGCCTGAAAGGGGTGAAAGACCCTGGAGCCGTAGCAATTGCGGCGGTTTTTGCAGGAATGAAGTGATTGTGTTGGATGACGCTGCGCTTATCGCACCTACAAAACCCCGGCTCGTCGTGAGATAAGCGCCAGCGGCATCTACCTTTTTCCTGGTAATTATCCCTGCCCGGTTAACGCCAGCTGCGTTAACCACAGGCGGGTATCAAACTCCAACTGGTGATATTGCGGCTCCATATGGCAGCACAACGAGTAAAACGCTTTGTTGTGATCTTTCTCTTTCAGGTGCGCCAGTTCGTGAACCACGATCATACGTAAAAACGCTTCCGGTGCATTTTTAAAGACCGTCGCAACACGAATTTCCGCTTTGGCTTTCAGCTTATTACCCTGAACGCGTGACACCGCCGTGTGTAAACCCAGCGCGTTATTAAGCACATGAATTTTACTGTCAAACGCCACTTTATTGATCGGCGGAGCATTGCGCAGATACTGATTTTTAAGCTCTTGCGTCCAGGCATACAGTGCTTTATCGGTGGTGATGTTGTGCGTATCCGGATAGCGTTTTTGCAGCACTTCACCCAGACGTTGTTCCGCAATCAGCGTTCTCACCTGGGAGAGCAGATGCTCAGGGTAGCCCTGTAGGTATGTCAGTTCGCTCATGCATTTCTCATAATAACGGGGAAAAAAGGGTATACTCACGCCCCCATTCGGGGATAACGCCGAAATTTTACCATTCAGGAGGGCCGATGAGCCAATTAGACAACGGTTTCCGTTCACTGACACTAAAACGTTTTCCAGAAACGGATGACGTTAACCCACTACAGGCGTGGGAAGCTGCGGATGACTACCTTTTGCAGCAACTGGACGAAATCGAAATCAGTGGCCCGGTCCTGATTTTCAATGACAATTTCGGGGCGCTGTCTTGCGTACTGGCTGAACACAAGCCGTATAGCATAAGCGACTCCTACCTCAGCGAACTGGCTATCCGTGAGAACCTGCGTGAGAACGGGATCGTTGAATCCAGCGTCACGTTCCTGGATAGCACAGTGAAATACCCGCAATCTCCCGCGGTCGTGCTGATTAAAATTCCTAAAACACTGGCGCTGCTGGAACAACAACTGCGCGCGCTGCGCCATGTTGTGACGCCTGAAACGCGTATTATTGCGGGGGCTAAAACGCGTGACATTCACAACTCCACTATCGAGTTGTTTGAAAAAATTCTTGGGCCGACCACTACCACACTGGCATGGAAAAAAGCACGTCTGATTAACTGTACTTTTAACGCTCCGGCGTTAAAAGAAGCGGCAGAAACGCTGAGCTGGAAACTGGAAGGCACGCCGTGGACGATTCACAACCACGCGAATGTCTTTTCTCGTACCGGATTGGATATTGGGGCACGTTTCTTCATCGAACATTTGCCGGAAAACCTGGAAGGCGAAATCGTCGATTTAGGTTGCGGTAACGGTGTGATCGGTTTGACTCTGCTTGAGAAAAACCCGGAAGCGAAAGTGGTGTTTGTTGATGAATCGCCGATGGCTGTTGCGTCAAGCCGCCTGAACGTTGAAACCAACATGCCGGAAAATCTCGACCGCTGCGAGTTTATGATTAATAACGCGCTGTCGGGCGTTGAGCCTTATCGCTTCAACACCATTTTGTGTAACCCGCCGTTCCATCAGCAGCACGCGCTGACCGACCAGGTGGCGTGGGAAATGTTCCACCATGCCCGTCGTTGCCTGCAAAATGGCGGCGAGCTGTACATCGTTGCTAACCGCCATCTGGATTACTACCACAAGCTGAAAAAGATTTTCGGTAACTGCGACACGGTTGCGACCAACAAGAAATTTGTCGTTTTAAAAGCCGTGAAGTTAGGGCGTCGCCGCTAAGTTTTGTCCCTTTGGGTAAAAGGGTGGATGACGCTTATCCACCCGACATACACGTGCTCTAAATCTCTAACGCTAAACGGGTGCCCTGTGCGATTGCGCGTCGGGCATCCAGTTCCATCGCCACGTCCGCCCCCCCAATCAAATGCAGGATTTTCCCTCGTTCACGTAACGGCTGAGCCAGTTCACGACGTGAATCTTGCCCGGCACAAATAATCACGTTATCGACGGCTAACGTCTGCGGTTCTCCGCCGACCGTGATATGCAGCCCTTCATCGTCAATTCGTTCGTATGTCACACCCGCTACCATTTTTACGCCGCGTGCCAGAAGCGTAGTGCGATGTATCCAGCCGGTCGTTTTTCCTAACCCTTCGCCCGGTTTACTGGTTTTGCGTTGCAGCATCACAATTTGGCGCGGGCTTTTATGCAGATGAACGCCTTCCGGACGCAAGCCTCCCGCGTGTTGCAGGCTGGTGTCAATGCCCCATTCCACGCAAAACTCGGCGATATTCTGGCTGGTGGATTCCCCTTCCTGGCTTAGATACATCGCGGTATCAAAGCCAATACCCCCGGAGCCGATGATCGCTACGCGGTCGCCAACCGGTGCTTTTTCGCGTAGCACATCGATATAACTCAAGACCTTAGGATGCATGATGCCGTCGATAAGCGGCAGACGCGGTTCAATCCCGCAGGCGAGAATAATCTCGTCGAACGCTTCAAGCATTGGCGCTGTCACGTATTGATTGAGGCGAACCTCAACGCCGGTCAGGCCCAACATTCGGCGGTAATAACGCAGCGTTTCGTAAAATTCTTCTTTGCCTGGGATCTGCTTCGCAATATTAAATTGCCCGCCAATTTCTGCACCCGCGTCAAATAATGTCACTTTGTGCCCGCGTCCTGCGGCGTTGATCGCAAATGCTAACCCTGCGGGGCCCGCGCCAACGACCGCCAGATTTTTACGTACGGCTGCGGGAACAATCGGCATTTTAGTTTCATGGCAGGCGCGAGGATTCACCAGACAGGAGGTGACTTTCCCAAGGAAAATCTGATCCAGACACGCCTGGTTGCAGCCGATGCAGGTGTTGATTTCGTCTTCGCGCCCCTGCTGGGCTTTGGAGACAAACTCGGCATCTGCAAGGAACGGGCGAGCCATTGACACCATATCGGCATCGCCTTCGGCGAGGATCTGCTCGGCGGTTTGCGGATCGTTAATCCGGTTCGTCGTGACAAGCGGGATCGAAACCAGACCTTTTAATTTACGCGTTACCCAGCTAAACGCCCCGCGTGGAACCGGTGTGGCGATGGTCGGAATACGCGCTTCGTGCCAGCCAATGCCGGTATTGATAAGTGTGGCTCCCGCCTTTTCAATGGCTTTGGCAAGCTGCACGGCCTCTTCAAACGTGCCGCCGCCCTCAACCAGATCCAGCATCGACAGGCGATAAATGATAATAAAATTCGCCCCCACTTTTTCACGCACCGCGCGCACCACTTCTATCGCAAAGCGCATCCGGCGCGGATAATCCCCGCCCCATTCATCGTCACGCTGGTTGGTTCGTGCGGCTAAAAACTGGTTAATCAAATAGCCTTCGGAACCCATTATTTCGACACCATCGTATCCGGCCTGCTGCGCCAGGCTGGCGCATTGAGCAAAGTCTGCAATTAAGGTGAGGATTTCATCGTGATTTAACGCGTGAGGTTTAAACCGGTTAATGGGGGCCTGGATTGCGGAGGGGGCAACAGGATTAGGCTGATAGCTATAGCGTCCGGTGTGCAGAATCTGCAGGGCGATTTTCCCGCCTTCACGGTGCACCGCTTTGGTCACGACTTGATGGTGTGCCAGTTGGCTGGCGTGATTGAGCACCGCGCCGCTTTCCATGCCTACGCCCGAAGGCGAAGGGGCAACGCCGCCCGTAACAATCAACGCCACGCCGTGACGCGCGCGTTCGGCATAAAAAGCCGCCAGGCGTTCGGCACCGTTTGGGTGCTCCTCAAGCCCGGTGTGCATTGAGCCCATAAGCACACGGTTTTTTAGCTGAGTGAAACCCAAGTCAAGCGGGGCAAACAGCGACGGATAGCTCATATTCTTCTTCCTGTAGGTCATTATTATTATGTGGTCGGATGAGTTAGTAATTTAGCGGGATGTAGCGTAAATGGGGGAAAGTTGTCGAATGATTGTGACGTGAATCAAAGAAAGGTGAGGGATTCCCTTGGGGCAAGGGCCGGGCTATCCGGTGGCGGCGTTATGGAAATTTTTTCTTTATTCATAAATATCGTTATAACTCGGCGTGAGAATTATATATTCCTGCTTTCATATACTTTTAATTTATGATTTAAAGTCTAATTTCATTTTTTATTTATTTGAATGTGATGAAGATACAGTTATGAAAACTTCTCTTTTGAGATAAAAAATAATGTTGTTATGTTTCTTTTCGCAGCAATTCATCAGAGCGGAATTCAATTTATTTTCTTTATTTATGAATCCTTAAATATATTCATGGGATTTATATAAAATATTAACAAGGATCTGTGATGCCTATGAAAATAAAATTATTATCCCTGGTTGTGGGGGCTGTTTTATCCAGCGGGGCAATAGCCGCGACCCATGAAAGCGCACTGGAACAACGGCTTAATCAATTAGAACAACGCTTAATCGCGGCGGAAAAACGTGCCGCAACAGCCGAAGCTGAAATTCAGCAAATAAAATCAAAACCTGCTCCAGTGCAAGTCGCGCAAACCGCACCTGTCACGGTAGTGAGCGAACAATCTGTTAATAGCGAAACCGATAATAAATCCCCAAAATTAACCTTAACCGGTTATGGCGATCTTAAAATATATGGCGATGTCGAATTTAATATGGATGCAGCCAGCCGGAGTAATGGCCTGACCTCCATGCGCCGTAGTGCTAATACGAATTGGGCTGATGGTAATAATGAACGTTGGGATATTAATGGGCGTTTGCTGCTGGGCTTTGATGGTTATCGCCGTATGGATGACGGCAATTTTGCGGGTTTCTCCGCCCAGCCGTTAGCCGATTTAACCGGGCATATGAATCTTGATGATGCGGTTTTCTTCTTTGGTCATGAAAATGACTGGAAAATCAAAGTCGGCCGTTTCGAAGCTTACGATATGTTCCCGCTTAATCAGGATACCTTTGTTGAGTATTCCGGTAATACCGCCAATGATTTGTACGGCGATGGCTACGGCTATATCTACATGATGAAAGAAGGGCGCGGGCGTAGCGATTCCGGCGGCAACTTCCTGCTGAGCAAAACTATCGACAACTGGTATTTCGAGCTGAATACGCTGCTGGAAAACGGGACATCGCTCTATCAGGACAAGTCCTATCACGGTAATGAATTGGTTAACGATAAAAACGTGGCCTATTTGCGCCCGGTTATTTCCTGGTCGCAGGATAACTTCTCCGTTGCCGCAGCGATGGAAGCGCAGGTGGTGAACAACGCCTACGGGTATAAAGATGCCAACGGTCAAACGGTAGACCAATCTGACCGCACCGGGTATGGCTTAACCATGACGTGGAACGGCCAGAAAACCGATCCGGATGACGGTATTGTCGCCAACCTGAATACCGCTTATCTGGATGCCTCCGACGAAACCGATTTCACCGCAGGCGCGAACGCCTTATGGCATAACTTCGAACTCGGCTATATCTACGCCCACAACGATATCGACAAGTTTGATGTGACCAACGCCCTGGATAACTGCGATAACGACTGCTGGATTACTAATGCAGGCACTTATGATATCCACACCATTCACTCTTCGTATCTGTTCCCGAACGTGATGGGTATGAAGAACTTCAATATTTATCTCGGTACCTACGTGTCGTGGGTCAGCGCCGATCATGATTCTGGTGACGGCAGTGACAATACCCGTTACGGCGGCCGCGTACGGTTTAAGTACTATTTCTAATGTGAGTTTATCCCTCTCCCTGGGCTGACCCCCTCCCAGCCTCCCCCTTGCCAGGTGGAGGAGTTAATTACTCCCTCCCCTGGCAAGGGGAGGGCTGGGGTGGGGTCCGAATCGCATTCTTGCCGAATGCCTGAGTGAGAGCTGTATAAGAGACAGCCCTCAGAGAGAGGGCCGGGGTGGCATTACCAGCCCCGGTGCCTGCCACATCGATGTCGTCAAACCGCTATCCACCAGCGTCAACTGATCGGCATACACCTTCATCCATTTGCGTTTCATTTCGTCATACAGTTCACGATGTGCCAGGTTTGGCGTGAACTCGCGCTGCCATTGCACCAGCCGTTCTCCGGCATCAGCCAGATTGTTAAACAACCCGGCACCAACGCCCGCAGCAATCGCGCAGCCTAGCGCGGTAGCCTCTTTAACAACCGGCACACGCACGGGCAAACCGGTTACGTCACTGAGGATCTGGCTCCACAGTGCCCCTTTCGAGCCGCCGCCCGCAAACACCAGCGAGTCAAATTCAATACTGGAAAAACCGGAAATTTGCTCAAGATTGCATGCCGAAACAATCGCCGCGTTCTCTTCCAGCGCGCGGAAAAGCGTCGCTTTATTGCATTTTTCCGGGTCGATGGAGAGGTTAATAAACGACGGTGCGGCGTGATACCACTGCTTGAAATGCATGGCGTCGGAGAAAATCGGCATTACGCCGTGGGAGCCTGCCGGAACCCGCGCCGCCATCTCTTCGAGCAGGGCGTAAGTATCCACGCCCAGCCGTTCAGCTAGCAGTTTCTCTTCGGCACAGAAAGCATCGCGGAACCAGCGCATTGTCAGGCCGGTGAAGAAGCTGATGGATTCCGCCTGCACCATATTGCTGATGACGTGCGGGTTAATACGAATATTCATTTCTGGATCGGTTTTGATCGCGGGCAGGTTCACCACCTGCTGCCAGAATGTACCGCCTAACACCGCCGCTTGCCCAGCGCGCACCACGCCAAGCCCGACGCAGCCCAGTTGCACATCGCCGCCGCCCATAACGACGGGAGTGCCAGCCCGCAGGCCACTTTGTTGCGCCGCTTCCTGAGTGACGCCGCCAAGCACCGTCCCGGTCTCTTTTACCGGGGAGAGAATATCTGCCCGCAGTCCGGCCATATCCATTAAAGCAGGCTGCCAGTCGCGGGTTGCTAAATCCAGCATTCCCGTTGTGCCTGCATTGGATGGATCGACGGCCAGCTCGCCGCTCAGTTTAGCCGCCAGCCAGTCGCTAATCATGGTGACGGTGGCGGCCTTGCGATAAATATCTGGCCGATGATGGGCAAGCCACAACAGGCGCGGCATGGCGCTTAACGCCAGCGTCTGGCCCGAAACGTGGTACACCTCGGATTCAAACTGGAAATCATGGATCTCTTTAAGTTCGCTGACTTCGCGGCTGGCGCGAGCATCGACGTTGGCACAGGCCCAGATCGCCTCGCCATTGCTGTCGTAAAGCACGATCCCTTCTCGCATCGAACAGCAGGCAACGGCGCTGATAGCGCCCGGTGGCAGATGGGCATTTTGCAAGGCTTCGCGAATACACTGGCAGGCGAGCTGCCAGTTGGTGCTGAGATCAAACTCCATCGAGCCGGGGACATCCACCACGCTCAGATGTTTCCATTCGGCCTGGCCGACGGCAATCTGGTGGCCTGAAGTATCGAAGATCACGGCGCGGATGCTGCCCGTTCCGGCGTCCAGTGCAAGTAAATAACTCATCGCCTTTCCTCTTATGAGCGCGGCTGGCGACGAATAAAATTTAATCCGCCAACGCTAGCACCGCCCGCGCAGTCTCTTCTTCCGTCACCAGGCCGTTAATTCGCTGGCCCTGAAGTGCGGCATAAATAGCGTCCGCTTTATCCACGCCGCCCGCAACGCCCACAATGGTTGGGAGATGCGCGAGGTCGTCGAGCGTTACGCCAAGCAATTCACGGTGAATTTCCAACCCTTCCACCAGTTCGCCATCCGCTTGCAGGAAATAGCCAAGAATATCGCCCACCGCACCTTTGCGGGCGTACATCAGTTGTTCACCTTCGCTGATATAACCGGAGCGCAGAATCGTAGCGTCGCGCTTTTGATTGATAGCCCCGATGCCGACAACGGCGACATCTGCGGCAGTTGCGGCGAGGATCACATCCCGCACGCTTGCTTCCATGCGCAAAATTTCGGCCACCTGCGGGGATGAAACCCGCAGCGGGGCGGGGATCATGCTAACGCTGCACGCCGCGTCTAACTGGCCGATACCCGTCATATAGGGCCCGACGCCGCCGGAAAGCGTCACCAGGCGAATCTGCTGCGAGCCGATAAACCCGCTCAAATGCTGGAGGCAATTCATGGTCGCCTCACCAAATCCCACCGCTAACATCTGCCCCGGTTCCAGAATCCCCATCAGAGATTGCGCGGCGCCGATGCCTAAACGCGTCGTCATCGGCGGTGTGTTATGCGCCGGAAGCACGCGCGCAATTTTAAGGCTGAAACGCTGCTGCAACTGAGTTTCCAGCGCCAGACAGCCTTCAAAACGCGAGTTAATCTGCACGCGTATAACGCCAGACTGACGGCCTTTCTCCAGCAGCCGCGAAATCTTCAAACGCGGCAACCCGAGCCGTTCGCCAATGTCATTTTGGGTTAGCCCATCGTGGTAGTAAGACCAGGCCACGCGCGCCAGCAACTCTTCTTCTGCCATCGGCAGGGCGGCCAGTTTGCCTTCTTCTGCTGCTCGTTTATCGCTCATAAGTGAACTCTTATTAAAATTTAGATCATATGTTCGAAGATGCGGGATAAGAAAATGTGAAGCGCACGGCAAAAAGATCATTTTCAGATGCAAAGGGTTTAGCCGATCTATTTAAAAATTTTGTGATCCCGGACGCGTTGTAAAGATAACCCGGCGTCTACGCTTTTGAACATTATTAATTCAATTTCTCTTTTGTTCAATTGTGGAGTGAAAATGCCCAACACCGCCGCAATGCTTGAAGCGCACAACATCAGTAAACAGTTTTCTGGGGTGAGCGTTCTCAAAGGTATTGATTTTGCTCTGTATGCCGGGCAGGTCCATGCCTTGCTTGGCGGTAATGGCGCAGGGAAATCGACGCTAATGAAGATTTTCGCCGGTGTGGAAACCCCTGACAGCGGTGAACTGAACGTTCAGGGTAAAGCGTTTGGGCGACTCAAACCGGGGCAGGCGCATGAGTTAGGGATTTATCTGGTGCCGCAGGAACCGATGCTGTTTCCTAATCTCACGGTGCGGGAGAACATTCTTTTTCGCCTGCCGCGCCTGCGTGATGTCGAACAACGCCTGCAGGAAAAAATGCATCAACTGGAATGCCAGATCCCGCTCACGGCCACCGCGAGCACGCTGGAAGTGGCCGATCAACAGATGGTTGAGATCCTGCGCGGTTTAATGCGCGAAGCGAAGATCCTGATCCTTGATGAACCCACCGCCTCGCTAACGCCAGGGGAAACCGAACGCCTGTTTCGCCAGATTCGGGCGTTACAAAGCCTGGGCGTGGGCATCATTTTTATCTCCCATAAATTGCCGGAAATCCGCCAGCTAGCCAGCCATATTTCGGTGATGCGCGACGGAGCGGTGGTGTTGCAGGGGGAAACGGCGCAGTTGCTGGATGAACAGTTGATCAACGCCATGACGCCGATCGACCGCCAGCACACGTTAAGCGATACGCAAAAACTGTGGCTGGCGTTGCCGGGTAACCGCCGCACCGAACCGCAGGATTTTCCGGTTCTGCGCGTGGAGGAGCTGACTGGGGAAGGTTTTATCGATCTCAGCTTTGAGCTGTACGCCGGGGAGATCGTCGGCCTTGCGGGTCTGGTGGGATCCGGGCGCACAGAACTTGCCGAAACGCTCTATGGTTTACGGCCCGTTCGCGGCGGGCGCATCTTTCTTGAAAACCGGGAAATTAGCGGGGATCGCACCAAATCACGTCTCGATCGCGGGCTGATTTATCTGCCGGAAGATCGCCAGGTTTCCGGGTTATTTCTCGATGCGCCGATCCGCTGGAACACAGTGGCGCTCAACGAGTCGAGCGTGTGGCAGCAAAACAAACGCGAGGCGGCTGTTGTGGAGCGTTACCACCGCGCGCTTGGCATCAAACTTAATGATGCCGAGCAAACCGTGCGCACGCTTTCCGGCGGCAACCAGCAAAAAGTACTCCTGGCGCGCTGCCTTGAAGCCAATCCGCTGTTGTTGATCATTGATGAACCGACGCGTGGTGTAGACGTTGCCGCGCGGGCAGATATTTATCAGTTGATCAAAAGCGTGGCGGCGCAAAACGTTGCGGTACTGATGATCTCATCGGATCTCGACGAGTTCAGCGGGCTTGCGGATCGTGTGCTGGTGATGCACCAGGGGGCGATGAACGGGGAGTTACGCAAACCGTCGATCACCGTCGACAGAATGATGAGCATGGCGTTTGGCGGAGGTAAAGCATGAAAAAATTGCTGCGTAACCGCGAGCTCAGCGCGGGGCTTGCGATCCTCGCGCTGTTTGCCGTGCTGGTGGCGCTCAATCACAGCTACTTCAGCCTGCAAACATTGAGCATGATTTTCACCAGCGCGCAGATCCTTATCCTGCTGGCGGTTGGCGCATCAATGGTGATGCTCACGCGCAATATCGACGTGTCGGTAGGATCGACCGTGGGCTTGTGTGCCATTGCGGTTGGCGTGGCGCTAAACAGCGGTTATAGCCTGCCGATGGCGATGTTATTCGCCATGCTGATTGGCGCGCTCGCAGGATTCTTTAACGGGGTTTTGGTGGTCTGGCTACGCATTCCGGCGATCGTTGCCACGCTTGGCACGCTCGGGCTGTATCGCGGCGGCATGCTGCTGTGGACGGGCGGGAAATGGATTGAAGGATTACCCGCCAGCCTGAAATCGCTCTCAGAGCCCATTGCGCTGGGGATTTCCCCGCTTGGTTTTATGGTGCTGGCGCTGGTGGCTATTTTTGCGTGGGTATTAGCGCGAACCGCGTTCGGGCGCGATTTCTATGCGGTAGGGGATAATCTCGCCGCGGCCCGCCAGTTGGGCGTTGCGGTAAACCGTACGCGCTTTTTGGCGTTCACCTTTAACGGCATGCTGGCGGCCATCGCCGGGATTATCTTCGCCTCACAAATTGGCTTTGTGCCAAACCAAACCGGCAGCGGGCTGGAGATGAAAGCCATCGCCGCCTGCGTGCTGGGTGGCATTTCTCTGCTTGGTGGAACCGGCACGGTAATTGGCGCGTTCCTCGGCGCGTTCTTCCTCACGCAAATCGACACCGTTTTGGTGCTCTTCAAACTCCCGGCCTGGTGGAATGACTTTATCGCGGGCCTGGTGTTGCTCGGCGTGCTGGTGCTGGATGGACGCCTGCGCCAGGCGCTGGCGCGTCACCAGCGGGCGCAAAAATATAGCCGTTTTGTGCCGCCGTTACCGGGGGCGAAAAACGTGCGGCCTTTTCCCCGTAAGAAGAAGGATGTGGCGTGATGAAAAAGCTGAAACTTAACTGGGAAATGGCGCTGTTACTGATTCTGGTGGTGGAAATTCTGTTATTTGGGGCCGTGAATCCACGCATGCTCGATGTGAATATGCTGCTGTTCAGCACCAGCGATTTTATCTGCATCGGGATTGTGGCGCTGCCGCTGACGCTGGTGATTATCAGCGGTGGGATTGATATTTCGCTGGGCTCCACCATCGGCCTGTGCGCCATTGCGCTGGGCGTCATGCTCAATGCCGGGCTACCGATTTCTGTGGCGGTGATTCTCACGCTCGCCGTTGGCCTGTTCTGCGGATTATTTAACGCCGCGTTGATTCACTACACCGGTATCAGCCCGTTGGTTATCACCCTCGGCACGCTTTATCTATTTGGCGGGGCGGCGCTTTTGCTTTCGGGTATGGCGGGGGCGACCGGCTATGAAGGCATTGGCGGCTTCCCGGATGCCTTTACCAACTTCGCCAATCTGACGCTGCTCGGCCTGCCGGTTCCGCTGGTGATGTTTGCCGTGATTACGCTGCTGTTCTGGCTGCTGACGCATCGCGCGCGCTTTGGTCGCCATATTTTCCTGATTGGGCAAAACCCGCGTGCGGCGCGGTATGCCGCATTGCCGGTCAACGGCTCGCTGTACGGGGTTTACGGCATGGTGGGGCTGGCGTCGGCAATTGCGGCGGTGGTGCTGGTTTCTTATTTCGGTTCGGCGCGTTCCGATTTAGGACGCGATTTACTGATGCCTGCGCTCACGGCGGCGGTGCTGGGCGGGGCGAATATCTACGGCGGTTCCGGCTCGATTGTCGGTACTGCGCTTGCGGCGTTGTTAGTGGGGTATTTGCAACAAGGTTTACAGATGGCTGGCGTGCCTAATCAGGTATCGAGTGCGTTGTCCGGTGCGCTGTTGATTGTGGTGGTCATTGGTCGTTCGGTGAGTTTGCACCGCGATTATCTACAGGCGACCTGGCGTCGTTTGCGCGGTAACAGAAAACTAACGGGAGTTTGATTATGAAGCAGACAACAAAACGCGCTCTGCAACTCAGTGCGCTCGCTCTGGCCTTTGGCGTGGTTAGCGCGCAAGCCGCCGACAGGATTGCTTTTATTCCGAAGCTGGTTGGCGTGGGCTTCTTTACCAGCGGCGGCAACGGAGCGATGCAGGCGGGTAAAGATCTCGGCGTGCCGGTGACCTACGACGGCCCAACCGAGCCGAGCGTTTCCGGCCAGGTGCAGCTCATTAACAACTTCGTCAATCAGGGCTATAACGCGATTATTGTCTCAGCCGTGTCGCCGGATGGCCTGTGCCCTGCGCTAAAACGCGCCATGCAGCGCGGGGTGAAAGTCCTGACGTGGGATTCCGACACCAAACCGGAATGCCGCAGCATTTACATCAACCAGGGTACGCCGCAGCAGCTCGGCGGCATGCTGGTAGACATGGCGGCTAAACAGGTCACCAAACCTGCCGCTAAAGTGGCGTTCTTCTACTCAAGCCCTACCGTGACGGATCAAAACCAGTGGGTGAAAGAGGCGAAAGCGAAGATTGCCAAAGATCATCCGCAGTGGGAGATCGTCACCACGCAGTTTGGTTATAACGATGCGACTAAATCCCTGCAAACCGCAGAAGGGATCTTAAAAGCCTATCCGGATCTGGATGCGATCATCGCGCCGGATGCCAACGCATTGCCAGCCGCAGCCCAGGCGGCGGAAAACCTGAAACGCACCAATGTGGCGATCGTCGGTTTCAGCACGCCAAACGTGATGCGCCCGTATGTTGAACGCGGAACGGTAAAAGCCTTTGGCCTGTGGGACGTGGTGCAGCAGGGGGAAATTGCGGTCAACGTCGCAAATACGCTACTGAAAAAGGGCGATCTTAATGTCGGAGACACTATCGACGTGGCGAAAATTGGCACCCTGAAAGTCGAACCAAACAGCGTGCAGGGCTACCAGTATGAAGCCAAAGGCAACGGCATTGTACTGCTGCCGGAGCGCGTAGTGTTCACCAAAGACAACATCGGCAAATACGATTTCTGAGGGGGAAAAATGGCAGATCTTGACGATATCAGAGACGGCAAAGATTACGGCATTGGCCGCCCACAGGAGAACAAAGCCTTTTACCTGAAGGGGAGTGGGGCGCTGGACTGGGGCATGCAGTCGCGGCTGGCGCGGATCTTTAACCCCGACACCGGGCGCACCGTGATGCTGGCGTTCGATCACGGCTATTTTCAGGGGCCGACTACCGGGCTTGAGCGTATTGATCTCTCCATCGCCCCGCTGTTTCAGGAAACCGATGTGCTGATGTGCACCCGCGGTATTTTGCGCAGCGTAGTGCCGCCCGCCACCAACAAACCCGTGGTGCTTAGGGCTTCTGGCGGCAACTCCATTCTCAGCGAACTATCGCGGGAAAGTGTGGCGGTGACGATGGAAGATGCGCTGCGGCTCAACGCCTGTGCGGTGGCGGCGCAGATTTATATCGGCAGCGAATATGAGCATCAGTCGATCAACAACATTATCAAACTGGTGGATGAAGGGACGCGCTACGGGATCCCAACCCTTGCCGTAACGGGCGTGGGCAAAGAGATGACGCGTGATGCACGCTACTTTTCCCTCGCCAGCCGCATCGCCGCAGAAATTGGCGCGCAGTTTGTGAAGACCTATTTTGTCGAAGAGGGTTTTGAAAAAGTGGCTGCCAGTTGCCCGGTGCCGATTGTTATCGCCGGTGGCAAAAAGTTGCCTGAACAAGAGGCGCTGGAGATGTGCTTCAGAGCGATCGACCAGGGCGCAAGCGGCGTGGATATGGGGCGCAATATCTTCCAGTCTGACGCGCCCCTCGCCATGTTAAAAGCGGTGAAAAAGGTGGTGCACGAGAATCTTTCCGCCCGCGAGGCGTACCAGTTCTGGCTGGATGAAAAGCATCAGGGAGGCAAAGCATGAATGTGACGCTGGTGGAAATTAATATCAAACCGGAGCGGGTTGATGAGTTTATGGATGTGTTCCGCGCCAATCACGAAGGGTCGGTTAAAGAGCCGGGAAATCTGCGTTTTGACGTGCTGCAAGACCCGGATGTGCCGACGCGGTTTTTTATCTATGAAGCCTACCAGAATGAGGACGCGGTGCTGGCGCACAAGCAAACGGCGCACTATCTGGCGTGCGTAGAGAAGCTGGATGGAATGATGTCGGAGCCGCGTAAGAAGCGGAGTTTTGTGGGGTTGTTGCCGGGTTAAGTGGTGGTGATATTGGCTCTGCCAGTGTCGGGAACAAATGACCCCCTCCCAGCCTCCCCCTTGCCAGGGGGAGGAGTAAAAGTCCCCCTTGCAGGTGGAGGAGCTAAACTCCCTCCCCTGGAAAGGGGAGGGCTGGGGTGGGGTCCGAACCGGTTCTTGCCGAATACCTGAGTGAGATCTGTATGAGAGACATCCTTGGAGAGGGTTTAGCTGAAGATGGTTTTAAACCTTAGCGAATAAACTCAGCAAATTTATGCGCATTTTCCTTCAGGTACGCCGGAAAATCCCCGTCCTGCAAACTGACCACTTGCAGGTTTCGTTCACGCGCCCAGATATCAAGCCCATTCTCAATGGCATTCTTGATATGCTCCTGGTTATTCAGCTCCGGCGTGTCGTATTCCGTATGCGAAATGGCGGACATTTTTTCGGAGATGCGCTCAGCCGTCATTATCCAGGAAAAGTGCCAGCCGCCATTTTTAATTTTTTGCGTTCTGAATTTGAGATAATTCCATTTAAACCATTGCTTATGTAAAACGGAGCGTTTTAAATTTCGCAATGTTTCTGGCTCGCCCAAAAAGAAGTTTTTTAAGTTTTTATAACTGGTGATGCGCGGCGCAGGGCAAATACGTGGCCTTCCATCATCATTAAACACTTGCAGATTAAACTGATAATTGTAAAAAGTTTGATGCAATACAGAACACAAATAATGAGGCTTATGCTGCGCAATGGCATCTGGATGAATTAATTCGTCAACATCCGAAACAATAATAATATCATCATCTTTAGCGTCTTTAAGGCCTCTCATGATCGCATTGCGTGTGCGCGCTTCGTTCGTCCAACTGTCTTCAACAGGCGGTTCATCGAACACCACGTAAATGATCTTATCTTTGAATTTTTGATATTTATTAATATCGAAATGCAGCTCGACCGGCAAACCCGTAAAAGAATGCGTAGATTCAACAATCACAAACTTATCAACATAATCATTGAGAACGTTTAAGCGTATGTCGAGCAGCATATCTTCATCGTAATAGAGGAAGCAGTCGTAGATCATGAAGGGAAACCAGCGTTAAAAATAAGTAAGGGAACCAGTATAAAGTGTTCTGAAGGGTAAAAAAATGAGCAGGCTTATTATATCCCCCGGAATGATATTCCGGGGGATAGGAGGGTCATAACACTAATTCAGATTTAGTGCTGCTGGTATAAACCGATTTTAATGCCTTCCTTGCACAGCTCAGCACATGTTCACACTGCTCAAGAGTGATCGTCAGCGGTGGCTCAACCCGAATTGTTTTCGAGTTATTGAGCGTCCCGGCGACCAGCACCTGCTGGCGGAACATTTCACTTGCAAAGTTATAGCCCGTTTCGTTGTCGCTAAACTCAATAGCAATCAGCAATCCCTGGCCTCGGGCATCAACCACCAGGTCCGGGAACTCGCGTTTCAGCGCCTGGAATCCGTCCACCAAAAGCTGCCCTTTTTGCGCGGCCTGAGCGGGAAGATTTTGCTCAAGCAGAACATGGATGGTTGCGAGCGCTGCCGCACAGGCCAGCGGGTTGCCGCCAAAAGTGGTGGTGTGCAGGAAAGGATTATCAAACAGCACAGAGAACACTTCTTCTGTCGCAACGGTTGCGCCAATCGGCATTACGCCGCCGCCGAGTGCTTTGGCGAGGCATAAAATATCAGGCTGTACGTTTTCGTGTTCGCAGGCAAACATTTTGCCCGTACGCCCCATACCGGTTTGCACTTCATCGAAAATCAGTAGCGCACCAAATTCATCACAAAGCTGACGAACCGCGGGTAAATATCCCAATGGTGGGATGATCACACCGCCTTCACCCTGAATAGGCTCCAGGATCACGGCTGCGACATCATCGCCCGTTTTGCGACATTCACTGAGCATGGTGCGTAACGCGTCGATATTCCCAAACGGCACATGCCTGAAGCCCGGCAGTAGAGGCATAAACGGCTTACGAAATGCCGATTTTGCTGTGGCGGATAATGCCCCGAGAGATTTGCCATGGAACGCGCCGCTGGCGGCGATAAAGGTAAATTTCCCGCGCGGGGATTGATACGCTTTTGCGAGCTTAATCGCCGCTTCAACCGATTCTGTACCGCTGTTGCTAAAGAAACTGTATTTGAGTTTACCAGGTGTAAGAGTCGCAAGCGTTTTGGCTAGCATCGCCCGTAGAGGGTCGAGAAGCTCCTGACTGTGCAGGGGTTGTTTTTCGAGCTGATGCTGTACGGCGGATACCACTGTTGGATTACGGTGCCCCACGTTAAAAATGCCGAACCCACCCAGACAATCCAAATATTCCTTACCCTGGGTGTCGACAAGCGTATTCAGACTGCTCGCTTGCCACTCTACGGCTCCGTAATCCCCGCCGGCGGTCACTGATTTGCGATACTCAAGAAAACCCGGATTCACATGCTGTTGGAAGTTTTCAATCACTTCCCGGTTTAACGCCTTCATCTCCTCATGGCTAAGTGACTTCTTTTCGATGATGTTAAGAGCGTGCGCTGTGCAGGCAAGAGCCGAAGCGCTAGTGGGTAACCTGTTCAAAATGTGCTCCTGGGAGGGACGTATCACGCGATACACAAAATAAGTATTGCAGGGAATACGCCACTTCGCTTCCCCTAAACAAAATCAGGATAAACGATCTGACGGAATGCAAATTGCGTAATAATTAGTCACACAGAGAGACATTTTGCGGCTAAATATGCTGGAGCGAGGCGGATTTTCTGGGAGATATCTGGTTTTATTGCACCATAACCATGCGTCGTGCTACTTAATGGGGCAAATGGCCGTTAAATAAAAAACGCCGGGGATATAGCCCGGCGTTGTTATCACTGAGAGACGTTACTCGTTAATGCGCGGATGCTGCTGTACCAGATTGGTACGTTTCGCCTGTAACTCTTCGATTTCACGATCTAAATCTTCGATTTTCTGCTCGATATTATCGTGGTGTTCCTGGACGATTTCGCGCGCTTCGGCAATATCCGACGCGGCAGGCGTGGCGCCTTTCAGCGGTTTATTCGCCGTCTCTTTCATCGTCAGGCCGGTAATCAGGCCGATGACCGCAACCACCATCAGATAATAAGCAGGCATCATCAGGTTTTCGGTAGTCTCGACGAGCCACGCGGCAACCGTTGGTGTGACACCGGCAACCAGCACGGAGATATTAAAGGCGCTGGCGAGCGCGCTGTAACGGATGTGCGTCGGGAACATGGCCGGGAGCGTAGATGCCATCACCCCGGTGAAGGAGTTCAAAATCACCGCCAGTATCAGCAGCCCGGCAAATATCAGCCCCAGCACATTACTGTTAATCAGGATAAAGGCTGGGATCGCCAGAATCAGTAACGCGATGCTCCCGCAAAGAATAAACGGACGGCGGCCATAGCGGTCGCTCAACAGGCCAATCACCGGCTGCACAAACAGCATCCCGATCATGATAGCGATGATGATTAACACGCCATGTTCTTCGGAATAGTGCAGGTTGTGCGACAGGTAGCTCGGCATGTACGTGAGCAACATGTAGTAGGTCACGTTGGTGGAGATAACGATCCCGATACAGGTCAGCAGGCTGCGCCAGTGCTTGGTCGCAATCTCTTTAAAGGAGACTTTTGGCCCGTCGCTCAGGCCTTCTTTATCGCCTTGCTCAAGTTTTTCAACGTGCTGCTGGAACGCCGGTGTCTCTTCAAGCGCGTGGCGCAGATACAGGCCGATAATCCCTAAAGGAAGCGCCAGGAAGAACGGCAAACGCCAGCCCCAATCAAGGAAGTTAGCTTCACCGACGATAGCGGTAATCAGCACCACAACGCCCGCGCCGCTGACGAACCCGGCAATCGAACCAAAGTCGAGCCAGCTACCCATAAAGCCGCGTTTACGGTCCGGGGAGTATTCCGCCACAAAGATGGAAGCCCCGGTGTATTCACCACCCACTGAGAACCCTTGCGCCATTTTCGCAAGTAACAACAGGATTGGCGCCCAGATACCTATCGTCGCGTATGACGGGATCAGGCCAATACAGAAGGTACTCAATGACATAATGATGATGGTGATGGAAAGGATCTTCTGACGCCCGTACTTATCACCCAGCATGCCGAAGAACAGGCCGCCTAATGGGCGAATTAGGAAGGGAACGGAGAAGGTCCCTAGCGCGGCAATCATCTGCACGCTTGGGCTGGCATCCGGGAAGAAGACCTTACCGAGAGCGTAGGCAACAAAGCCATATACGCCGAAATCAAACCATTCCATTGCGTTGCCGAGTGAAGCGGCGGTGATAGCCTTTTTAAGGCGGCTGTCATCAATGATGGTTACGTCACTGACCTTGATAGGTCTGACTTTCTTTTTCCTTTTTAGCATTATTTTCCTCTTTATTCCTTGCGGGAGCGAAATGGTCTCCCAATTCATTGTAGTGTGCGGTTTATATCTTGAAGGTTAAAACTCCAGCACTTAGCGTCACTATGCTGTTTTCATTAATAACTTCATGAAAGTATTGGTAAATGTGGCTTGCGCCTTAAATCATTATAAAAAATATGGCTTCGTTAATAAACTGTGATCGCGATCAAGTTTAACCGCTAAAGTAAATCTTTGCAGCGCCGAAATAACAATACAACTAAAAATATTAACAATCGGATAACCTGCCAAGGGAGTTGCTATGACTGCGCGCGCGGCTGCTACACAGCATGAATACCTGCTCGACGACGATACGACATTGATGTCCACCACCGATTTAAAGAGCATCATTACCCATGCGAATGATGCATTCGTGAAAGTAAGTGGTTACCAACTTCACGAACTTACCGGCCAACCCCACAACCTCGTGCGCCATCCTGATATGCCAAAAGCTGCCTTCGCGGATATGTGGTACACCCTGAAAAAGGGCGAGCCGTGGACCGGTATTGTTAAAAATCAGCGTAAAAACGGGGACCACTATTGGGTGCGGGCAAACGTCGTGCCGGTGGTGCGCAACGGGAAAACGACCGGATATATGTCGATTCGTACTAAAGCGACGCAGGAAGAGATTGCTTCCGTCGAGCCGCTCTATAAGGCACTTAAAGAGGAGCGCTGCAAACGCCGTTTGTTTAAAGGGCTGGTGCTGCGTAAAGGCTGGCCGGGAAAATTACCCGCGTTACCGCTGCGAAGCCGTATCCGCCTGATCATGAGCGGTGTGTTTTTGCTTATGATGGCGGCCTCTGCCGCTTTGGAGATCGGCGTACTTTCCCTGCTGATTAGCGGCCTTGCGAGTGTGTTGGCCTGTGGTCTGCTGGAGTGGCAAATCGCTCGCCCGCTGGAAAATGTGGCGCGTCAGGCGCTGGAAGTGGCGACGGGAAATCAACAGCGCGTGCAGCATTTGGCGCGGACGGATGAAATCGGTATGACGTTACGCGCCATCGGCCAGCTCGGTTTGATGTGTCGCTGGCTGATTCATGATGTCAGCCATCAGGTCGAAAATGTACGCAGCGGCAGCGAGACGCTGGCGCAGGGCAATGTGGAGCTGAATGAACGGACGCGCCAGTCGGTTGTTAACGTGCAGCAAACGGTGACCACCATGAGCCAGATGGCGGTTTCGGTACAGAACAACTCAGAAACCGCCGCCGCAGCAGATAAGCTCTCCAGCTCGGCGAGCGAGGCCGCGGCCCACGGCGGCAAGGCAATGGAAACCGTCGTGACCACCATGGATGATATTGCCGATAGCACTCAGCGTATTGGTTCGATTACCAGCCTTATCAATGACATTGCCTTCCAGACCAACATTCTGGCGCTTAACGCCGCCGTTGAAGCCGCGCGAGCGGGAGAGCAGGGCAAAGGATTTGCGGTGGTTGCCGGGGAGGTGCGCAACCTGGCGCAGCGTAGTGCGACGGCGGCAAATGATATTCGCAAACTTATCGATGCCAGCGCCAACAAAGTGCAGTCCGGTACCGTTCAGGTTCACGAGGCGGGGCGCACCATGAATGACATTGTTGAGCAGGTGCGAAACGTCACACAGTTGCTCGGGCAAATCAGCCATGCCACTTCGGAACAGGCCGAAGGGCTAGCGGATTTAACCCGCGCGGTTGCCGAACTGGATGCGATCACGCAAAAAAATGCCGCGTTAGTCGAAGAAAGTGCAGAAGTGTCTGCCATGGTGAAACATCGCGCGGCACGTCTGGAAGATGCGGTAACGGTGTTGCATTAAATTCTATAGGGCACATTTTTCGCTCCATGCTGACGAATTATTAGCTAGTCTGGGACAGATTGAACGTTTATTCACGACCCTAATCTTTGGAGAGCGTTATGAGTCAGTCGTCCCAAATTAACCGCCGCTTTGTGCTGGCGCAGCGTCCAAAAGGTATGCCGACCGATCAAGATATCCGCCTGGAAGAGGTGCCGGTGCCGCAGCCTGCTGCGGGCCAGGTGCTGCTACGGACGCTCTATTTATCTCTCGACCCGTATATGCGCGGGCGTATGGACGATGCGGAGTCTTACACGCCTGGACTGGCTATCGGGGATGTAATTGGCGCTGGCACCGTGTGCCGCGTCGAGAAATCTGAACACGCCGATTACAAAGCGGGAGATCTGGTTCTGGCGTACACCGGCTGGCAGGATTACGACCTGTCAAATGGGGAAGGTTTGCAGAAACTGGATGCCAATATGCAGCACCCTTCGTATGCGCTCGGTTTGCTGGGAATGCCGGGGTTCACCGGCTATATGGGGTTGACCGATATTGGTAATCCGCAACCGGGCGAAACGGTGGTAGTGGCGGCAGCCAGCGGCGCTGTGGGGTCGGTGGTGGGCCAGGTGGCGAAACTGCTCGGTGCGAAAGTTGTGGGTATCGCGGGCGGAGCGGAGAAATGCCGCTATGTAACTGAAACCCTGAAATTTGACGCCTGTATCGATCACAAAGCCCCGGATTTTGCGGAGCAGTTAAAAGCCGCCTGCGGTAACGGGATTGATGTCTATTTTGAAAATGTGGGTGGGGCGGTGTTTGATGCCGTGTTGCCTCTGCTCAATACCAAAGCTCGCGTTCCGGTGTGCGGCGTTATCAGCCAGTACAACGGCATGAACAGCTCCTTTGAGCACGACCGTTTACCGCTGCTGATGGGGACTATCCTGAAGAAACGTCTGCGTGTTCAAGGGTTTATTATTTCGCAGGATTATAGCGATAGTTATCCGGCATTCTTTAAGCAAATGAGCCAGTGGCTGGCAGAAGGGAAAATCCAGTTCCGCGAAGATATTGTCGATGGCCTGGAAAAAAGTGTGGAAGCGTTCCGTGGTTTGTTGGTCGGCAAGAATTTTGGCAAGCTGATTGTGAAAGTGGCTGATTAAATATCGGGATGATTTTGTCGGGTGGCGCTAGCGCTTACCCGACCTACATCAAACGCTGGCGGTAGTGGGCGAATCCGGCTGCGGGTGGGGCTAGCGCTTACCCGACCTACATCTGGTTTGTAGGGTGGATAAGCGACATCCACCCAATATTATTTAACGGCAAAAGGCCCATCAACCACTGAATTTCTTGCCTGTAATTCAGAGGTAAATATATTCTCTTTCGATAAATAGCCGCCGTCCAGCATCGATATTAAACGGTTGATCACTTCGCTAATCATACTGCTTACCGGGTCTTTAACGCTGGATAATGCCGGTGAAAGATAAGGGGCAACAGGGATATTATCGAAGCCAATAATCGATATTTTACTGGGGACGGAGATCCCTTCATCATTTAATTTTTTCATTGCGCCAATTGCCATTTCGTCATTACTGGCGAGGATTGCGCTGATCTTTTCTTTGTGTGAAAGCAATGCCTCAACGGCGGCAACGCCGCTGGCTGGTGTCCATTTTCCTAGCACAATCAGGTTTTCATTAATGCCAATATCGTATTGATTTAACGCCTCTTTATATCCAGATAAGCGTTCGACTGCCGTCGGGGAATCCATCGAGCCGGTAATAAAGGCGATATCACGATGACCGCGGTCGATAAGATATTTTGTTGCCAGAAAACTCGAGCCTTTATGGTCGCAACAAATACAGTGGCTTTGATGTTTTCTTAATTTACGGTTCACGACCATGATCGGCTGTTTATGCCTTTCAATAATCTCGTCCATTTCATCAATGGTCAAAAATCGCGGATAAATAATTACCGCATCACAACGTAAATCGAGCAAAAATTGGATCGCTTCCCGCTCTTCCTGGGCGCTGTGTTTACCATCCACCAGAATAAGTTGACGGCCATTGTCTTCTAATTTCTTCGCCGCCTGAGAAAGTATTTCACTAAAGTAGCTGCCGTTATAAAGCGTGTTGGTAACGACTAAGCCAATACATTCTGATTTGTTAGAGGCCAAATTACGCGCCAGTAAATTTGGCCGATACCCGGCGTCTTCAATGGCTTTATAGACCTGCTGTTTCGTGGCTTCGCTAACGTATCCCTTGCCGGATAAAACGCGTGAAACGGTGGCTTTTGAGACACCGGCTTTTTTTGCCACTTCTAGCATTGTCGACATGGGAGCTTCCTGGCTTTCTTGAATGCGCCCATTTTACACATTCCACGGCGACAAAATACTGCGCGAAAGGTTTGCACACTGGGTGCATGCCGCGCTTATGGCGATCGTCATCACAAAATTAACATAATGTAAAATTAGTGTTTGATCTGTTGGTTTTGCATGGTCAATCTAATGTGGAACCGGTTACCTATTTCTCAGACCCCTACATGTCGACGCGGTGTTACCGGGAGAAATTGTTCATAACTGCATGAATTTGAAAAATAAACGCAAGCTTGATACAGCGTGTGTCATTACAAGAGAGTGATAGCTCATGGCTAAGAATTATGCGGCAGTATCCCGGTCGATAGTCGACGCAATTGGTGGGGCGGGCAACGTGGGAGCGGTGACACACTGCATGACACGTTTGCGGTTCGTGTTAAATGACGACAGCGTTGTGGATACCGCGAAGCTCAAAACTATCGACGGTGTGCTGGGTGTGGTTCGCAGCGAAAATCAGTGCCAGGTGATTATCGGTAACACCGTTTCTCAGGCGTATGCGGAAGTGTTGAAGCTGTTGCCGGATGGTATGCAGCCTGTGGCGCCCGCCTCAGGTAAAAATAAAATCACGCTAAAACGTATTGGTGCCGGGATTCTGGATGCGCTGATTGGCACCATGTCACCGTTGATTCCGGCGATTATCGGCGGCTCGATGGTGAAGCTGCTGGCGATGATTCTGGATATGACCGGAATCTTTGAGAAAGGCTCTTCCACGTTAATTATTCTCAATGTGATTGGCGATGGCGCATTCTTCTTCCTGCCGGTGATGGTTGCAGCCTCAGCGGCGGTGAAATTCAAAACCAATATGTCGCTGGCGATAGCCATTGCTGGCGTATTGGTTCACCCGAACTTCATTGACCTGATGGCAAAAGCCGCGCAGGGCCAACATGTTGAATTTATGGGGATGACCGTGACGGCCGTGAAATACACTTACACCGTTATCCCCGCGCTGTGTATGACGTGGTTGCTGTCTTACATCGAAAGATGGGTGGACCGTATCACGCCGGCAGTAACTAAAAACTTCCTGAAACCGATGTTGATTGTGCTGATCTCCGCCCCGATTGCCATCATGCTGATTGGCCCGCTGGGTATCTGGATCGGTACTGGGATTTCATCTCTGGTTTATACCATTCACCACTATCTGGGCTGGTTGTCCGTCGCGATTATGGGCGCGCTGTGGCCGTTACTGGTGATGACCGGCATGCACCGTGTATTCACTCCGTCTATCATTCAAACCATTGCCGAAACGGGTAAAGAGGGCATGGTTATGCCATCGGAAATTGGTGCCAACCTGTCGCTGGGTGGTTCATCTTTAGCTGTGGCATGGAAAACGAAAAACCCTGAACTGCGCCAGACTGCATTAGCTGCGGCGGCTTCTGCGATTGTGGCCGGAATTTCTGAACCCGCACTTTATGGTGTGGCGGTGCGCCTCAAACGCCCGCTGATTGCGGCCTTGATAAGCGGTTTTATCTGCGGCGCGGTCGCAGGCATTGGCGGGCTTGCCAGCCATTCGATGGCATCGCCAGGTTTGTTTACCAGCGTGCAGTTCTTTGACCCCGCCAATCCTATGACCATCGTTTGGGTATTTGGCGTGATGATTCTGGCCGTGATGCTCTCTTTCTTCCTGACCTTACTGCTGGGCTTTGAAGATATTCCGGTTGAAGAGGGGAATGAGAAGAAACCAGAGGCCGTTGTTGCTCCGCAGCAAGCTGTGAACGCTAACTAATTTAGAAGAGGAATCTCATGACTGCATCAATTTTTCCTGATGGTTTTTTATGGGGCGGTGCGATAGCGGCGAACCAGGCTGAAGGCGCCTATCTTGAAGGCGGTAAAGGGCTCACCACGGTTGATACGATCCCCCACGGCAAAGACCGTTTATCGGTAAAACTGGGTATCGAAAAACGCTTTAGCTTACGTGATGATGAATTTTACCCAAGCCACGTCGGGATCGATTTCTATCATCGCTATAAAGAAGACATCGCGTTAATGGCGGAAATGGGCTTTACGGTATTCCGCACCTCGATTGCCTGGAGTCGTATTTATCCGAATGGCGATGAATTAACGCCGAACGCGGAAGGCATCGCGTTTTATCGCGACATGTTTGCAGAATGCAAAAAGTACGGTATCGAACCGCTGGTGACGCTGTGCCACTTTGATGTGCCGATGCATCTGGTGAAAGAGTACGGTTCATGGCGTAACCGCAAAATGGTGGAGTTTTTCACCCGCTATGCGCGTACCTGTTTTGAAGCGTTCGACGGGCTGGTGAAATACTGGCTGACCTTTAACGAAATCAATATTTTGCTGCACAGCCCGTACTCCGGTGCAGGCCTGGTCTTTGAAGCGGGCGATAATAAAGAGCAGGTAAAATACCAGGCGACGCACCATGAATTGCTGGCGAGCGCGCTGGCGACCAAAATTGCCCACGAAGTGAACCCGAATAATCAGGTCGGTTGCATGTTGGCGGGGGGCAATTTCTACCCGTACTCCTGTAAGCCTGAAGATGTCTGGGCGGCACTGGAAAAAGATCGTGAGAATCTGTTCTTTATTGATGTTCAGGCGCGTGGGGCTTATCCGGCGTATGCCAAACGTCTGTTCCGCGAAAAGGGCTTTGAGCTTGAAGTGCAGCCGGGCGATGAAGAGATACTTAAAGACACGGTTGATTTCGTCTCGTTCAGTTATTACGCCTCGCGCTGTGCGTCCGCAGATATGAACGACCAAAACAGTAATGCGGCAAACATCGTGAAATCGCTGAAAAATCCACACATCGAAGCAAGCGAATGGGGATGGGGCATTGACCCGCTCGGCCTGCGCATCACCATGAATATGATGTATGACCGCTACCAGAAGCCGCTGTTCCTGGTGGAGAACGGGCTCGGGGCGAAAGACGTTATCAACGAGCACGGCGAAATCAATGACGATTACCGCATCAGCTATTTGCGCGAGCATATTAAAGCGATGGGCGATGCGATTGACGACGGGATTCCGGTTATCGGCTACACCTCATGGGGCTGTATCGATTTGGTTTCAGCCTCAACCGGTGAGATGAGCAAACGCTATGGCTTTGTTTATGTTGACCGCGATGACCAGGGCAACGGTACGCTCTCCCGCACGCGTAAAAAATCGTTCTGGTGGTATAAGAAAGTGATTGCCAGCAACGGGGCTGATTTAAGCTAACACGTCTGTTTTGCGGCCCGGGTTATTTGCCGGGCCGCGATAATTCTTTATACCCGCACTACCATCTCAACCGCATCGCTATCCTGCAGCCAGTCGCGCGTGTTAATCCTCAGCATTTCCATAAAGGTATTTCCTGCCGTCGAAAGGCGGGCGATATTTGGGCACAAAATGCAGATGCTGCTGGCCGGGAGCACTTCGCGCAGCACCAGCGGGCGCAGGTGTGGGCTGTAGCCAGGAAAGCGCAGGCGAACCGATGTCCACATACTGACCATTTCAGATTGCTCCATCATGCGCGCCATAATCCACGGCGATGAACAGTGAACCACATTTTGTGGCAGCGGCAGGTTATAGCGGCGGAAAACTTGCCTCAGAATCGAGTGCTCTCCGGGCTCATCCCAATCCAGCCACGGGTAATTCAGCAGGTTTTTCAGGGATGTGGTGTGCGTCACGGGGTGGTGATTTCCGGCGATTATCGTGTTGCTCAGGGCGTAGAGCGTCTCGCAGTACATGCCATTTTGCTCGGTATTGCTTGCCGTGGTAATCACCGCGATATCCAGCCGTTGATTTTCCAGCGCATGATGAATTTGCTGCGGTCGGCCTTCCATAATAATGAGTTTTACGCCGGGGTAGCGTGTCTGAAACTGAATGAGCGTCTGGGTAAAGGGCCCGTAAGAGGCGGCGGAGGTAAACCCTACCCGTAACTGGCGCATCGCTTTGCCGAGCAGGCTGTCGATTTCGTCTCGCGCCTGATGCAGCGAACGGTCGATGTCGCGGGCGTGGCGCAGCAAAACTTGCCCGTACTCATTTAGCGTTACGCCGCGTGATGAGCGTTGCAGAATCGGCATGCCGATTTCCGCTTCCATCTCCTGAATGGTTTTGGAAATGGCCGGTTGGGTGAGGTGTAACGCTTTTGCCGCTTTGCCAATACTGCCCTGCGCCGCCACTTCCAACAAAATATCTAACTGATTTAGTTTGATTTTCAATTTTCCGTCCCGCCTGCATAGCTACCGTGGTGCAAAAATTGCTCTCTCACAATACAAATAAGATAACCAAAGGCATAACTAATTTTTATGATTGTAATGTTCTTTTTTTATGCAGATAGTTAAATCCATTCCAGTTTGTTTACATCTGAGTAACAAAAAAAGGACGTGAGCATGAAACAGCGTGTCAGTTATGCCCAGGGGGAGGCGGAGGTATCAGCCTCGCTTCCGTATGATGCGCCGTTGGTCCCGGAGCGCGCCAATTTTAAGTCGTTGGTGGCGGTTACTCTCGGCAATGGCCTCGAGATTTATGATTTTGCGGTTTACAGTTTTTTCTCGGTGATCATTGGTCATCTGTTTTTCCCAAGCTCCAATGATTACACCTCGTTGCTGATGGCGGTGGCGACGTTTGGCGTGGGGTTTGTGATGCGTCCGCTCGGCAGCATGGTGCTCGGAAATTATGCCGATAAACATGGGCGTAAAGCGGCAATGACGCTGATTCTTGGCCTGATGTCTTTAGGAGTGATGATGGTGGCATTTGCGCCCACTTATCATCAGGTTGGCATTCTCGCCCCTATCGTGCTGGTGGCGGGACGTATGTTGCAGGGGTTTTCTGCGGGCGGCGAAGTGGGGGCCGCGACATCATGGCTGATGGAGGCGGGGGATAAATCTCGCCGTGGCACTCGCGTAAGTTGGCAGATGACCAGCCAGGGCGGGGCGGCACTGTTTGGTGCGGCAATGGGCGCGGGTTTGAGCCATGTGCTGAGTGAAGAACAGCTTTACGACTGGGGCTGGCGCATTCCGTTTATTGTCGGCCTGGCGATTATGCCGATCGGTTTGTACATCCGCAGGCAACTGGCTGAAACCCATGCCGTGGAGCCGACCGTTGCCGCTGTAAATCCGGTGCTGACGTTATGGCGTGAACATCGCCGTGCGTTATTACTCGGCATTTTGCTGGTGATGAAAGCCACTACCACGTTCTACATCATTATCTATTACATGCCGGCGTATATGGTTAACACGCTGCACATGCCTGCCAGCACTTCATGGTGGGTGAGTTTGACGGCGGCGGGGTTAACGCTGGTGATCCCTTATTTCGGCGGCAAACTGGCGGATAAACTTCCGCAACGCAAACCGATCCTTATTGCCTGTGCGGTGGTGTCGTTTGTGCTGATTTGGCCGATCTTCGCTTCCATTCTTCATGGTGCGCCGGTGGGCGTGACGCTGATGCTGATCGCGTTGGATCAGATCCTGGCGAATATCAGTGCGGCGGCCTTTTTCCTGTTGATCCTCGAAGCCTTTCCAAAAGCGGTGCGTGCCTCGGGCATGGCGATGGTCTATGCCATCGGCGTGACGCTATTTGGCGGTTTCGCGCAGCTCATCGTCACCTGGCTGTTAAAAGTCACCGGACAACCCATGGCGCCCGCCTGGTATTTGATGTTCTGCGCCATCGTTACTTTTGCAGCGCTGCTTGCCTGGCATGAGCACAAAACTTTCTCTGATGAATAAAAAGGAATAACCCTATGCTTATTAAAGAAATTCTTGATAACGAAGAAGAGATGATTGCTATTCGTCGCGATTTTCATCAGCACCCGGAGTTAGGTTTTGAGGAGTTTCGCACCAGCAACCGTATTGCTGAATTGCTGACGGGCTGGGGCTATGAAGTGCATCGTGGCTTAGGCGGCACCGGTGTGGTGGGAACGTTGAAAGTCGGGAACGGCGGCAAGCGCCTGGGGATTCGCGCGGATATGGACGCGCTGCCGATGCAGGAGCAAACCGGTCTGCCGTGGGCAAGCGTGGTGGAAGGGAAAATGCACGCCTGCGGGCATGACGGGCACTGCGCTATTTTGCTGTCTGCCGCCCGTTATCTGGCTGAGCATCGCCCGTTTAATGGCACGCTGCATCTGATTTTCCAGCCGTCAGAAGAGTCCATCGGCGGCGCAAAGCGCATGATCGACGATGGGTTATTTAAGCTCTTTCCGTGTGATGCGGTGTTTGGCCTGCATAATTTCCCCTTACTGCCCGCTGGCGAGATCGCGACCAAGCCCGGCGCATTAATGGCTTCGTCGGATAGCATGACGATCACCCTTGAGGGCAAAGGCGGGCATGGATCGATGCCTGAGCACTGTATCGATCCTACCGTCGCCGGGGCGTCGATCGTCATGGCGTTGCAAACTATTGTTTCGCGCAATGTCGATCCTCAGGATTCCGCGGTGGTGACGGTGGGGAGCCTGCAAAGCGGTACGACGCATAATATTATTCCGCACAGCGCGGTGCTGAAATTGAATATGCGAACGTTTAAATCAGAAGTGCGTGATGTGGTGAAACAGCGCATTCAGAAGCTGGTTCACGCGCAGGCGGAAAGTTTTGGCGTGAAGGTATCCATTGCGGTGGATTTTGGCTACCCGGTGACGGTGAACGATCCGCAGCAGACCGAGTTTGCGTTGCAGATTGCGCGTGATGTTTTTGGAGCCGATAACGTTGCCGATCCTGCGCAGGTGAAAAGTGCGATGGGCAGCGAAGATTTCTCTTTCATGCTGGAGGAAGTTCCGGGCTGTTATCTGTGGCTTGGTATTGGAACGGGAAAGAATGATTATTCCGTTCACCATCCTTTATACCAGTTTAACGACGCCTGTATTTCAAGCGGTGCGACCTATTGGGCCAAACTGACCGAGTCGTTTTTACGCTGATTTTCCACGCTCACGCGGCGTCGGCAAGCTGCGTGAGCGCTACTAAATTACAACTTTCTACTGACGGCTAATAACCCTACATTTTCTAAAATTAAAGAAACTGTGTGTAGAGGTTAAACATGTCCTGGCAACCGTTTCTCACCGTGATCCCCGGCTCTGTTCCTGCGGATCTTGCCATCAAACATATCTCTTACAGCGACATAAGTGATACCTGGCCGATGAAGGATCGGGTGTCAGAACAGATCGGTGATATTAACCAGCAGCTAATAAATGATCCCGCCCTGGAAGCCCCGGAAATTTTTTTAGATAGCCTGGGAAAAAAGCAGATCCGCTTTCGCAATAAACTCTCAGAACAAGCCTTTCAGGATCGGCCCGCGCTTCACGAGTGGCGTTGCCAATTGGTTCCTACCGCTCTTTCCCTGTGGGCTGTGCAGCATCCTCTGGCCGAGCGTCTGATAAGCGGCAGGGAAATGGATGGCAACAGCCGTTCCTGGTTTATTCATGCCAACGATGCGCAAGGCGTTCGGTCGCGGGCGAAAGTGATGGCGGCGATTGCCGATGTTTATATTAATAATTATGCGACGGGAAACTGGATAAGCCTGGCTTGTGGGGCGGCGGTGCCGGTTCTCAGAGCGTTACGCGGGGCGAACAGACGCACGCAGAAATTCACTTTGTTGCTGATTGACCGCGATCGCCAATCGCTGATGTTTGCTCGCGGGCTGGCGACACAATATGGCCTGGTTGAAGGGCATCATTATCAACTGCTGATGCGCAATTTGCTCGAGGGGATAATTGTCAGCGACAAGCTGGTAAAGGAACTGGGTGAGCAGTCGGCTGAATTGGTGGATGGCCTGGGGATTTTCGAATATTTTTCGGCACCTGATGCGGTGCATTTTATCCGCCACGCGTTGCGATTAGTGAAACCCGGTGGCGTGATGATTATCTCCAATATGTTGAGTACCAGCCCGCAGCTCGCCTTTTTGCTGCGCTGTATCGGCTGGGCCACGCTCTACCCGCGAACGCTGGTTGAGCTGAGAGATATTATTCTTGCGGCGGGTGTTGATTTGAAGAATGTGACGGTGACGCTTCCGAGCGATGGGGTTTATGCGGTGCTGGAAATCAATGTGAAATCTTAAACCTGCCCCTCAATAAAGGGGCAGGAGAGAATATTAAGAGAGGTAATTCACACCCTGCTTGAGTACAAAATCACACGCCTTGGTTTTCACTTTCTCTGCCAGCGGCGAGCTGCCGATGGTATTCAGATTCAACTGCTGATCTTTACCGGTGTTAAGCAGCCCCATCAGACCCTGGGTGTAATCCTGCGGCTGGGTTTGTTTGGTGCCGCTATCCAGGCCGAGCTTATCCAGAAGCTGGTTCTTGATGTTGTCCGTATTGGTGGCAGAAACCAGTTTATTCTTCATGCAGTACTGCAAAATACCTGCCGCGTTGGTCATGGTGGCAGAACTCAGGGCGCTCGTTCCGCCGCCGAGTAGGCTGGTCAGGGATGCCATTGAGTTACCGGTGGTGCCCGCAGTGTTGCTAGTGGTGGTCGTCTTGCTCAATTCACTTGCCGCGCTGGAGAGCTGATCCTGCCAGCTTGAGGCCATCGCCTGAGCGGTGAATACGGACGTTGCCAGTGCCAGAGCACACATAACCTTATTGCTTGCTTTCATCTGTTTATACTCTTTTCGATAACCCTGCATCGCAGGAGAATTTTCGTCGAGTATACCGCTTTCTCTGAGTTCATCGAGGGTCAGAGATTTCTTAAAGCTTCCAGATAGCCTAATTTTCATGGCCCGATGTAGCGCAGCACCACTTTTACGGCCATTTCACGGTAATGGGAGGTGCTGTCAGCCGGTTCCGCTCCCTCTTCAAAGAAGTTGGAGAAGGTATAACTGTTCGCGACATGATAGAAGCTAAAGCTGCTGATCAGACGGTGCACGTCTTTGGCGGTCACTTGCTTATTGAATAGCTGTTTTTCCTGGCCGCGGGAAAGCACATTTTCCAGTAATTCCAGTGCGCTGCGGTTAATCTCGCGCAGGTAAGCCGATTCTTTAACAAAACGCCCGCGCTGCATGTTTTCCATACAAATAATGCGAATAAAATCCGGGTGAGTGGCGTGGAAATCAAACGTCCATTCCACCAGCTCAACCATCGCTTCTACCGGGGGGCGATCGACAAGATTTAGCTTACGTTCACAGCTGCGAATTTGGGTATACACATACTCCAGCACCTGCACGTAAAGCTGCTCTTTGCTTTTGAAGTGATAGACCACCATCCGCTTCGTGGTATTCGCCTTCTCTGCAATTTGCTCCATGCGCGCGCCGTTAAGGCCAAATTCAGCGAACAAACTGATGGCGCTGAAGAAAATCTTTTCTTTCAGACTGGCGTCATCGAAACGCTCAGGAAGATAAATTTCGTGGGTTTCCACGCAAAACTCCTTAATGTCATCAGGCTGCTGGTTGGGCCCAAGCCTGATGACATTAAAACAAGTTTGCGCGAGCAAAGCACTGCTGAGTTAGCGAAGCCCTGAAATTCATCACACTCGCGGATGTTTACGGTACAGCCACAGGCCCGGAATAGATAAGCCAATCGACAAGGCACCCACGATAAACGACGCTTTAAGAAAGTTGGTGAGCAACTGAATCATCAGCTCTTCGGTGTAACCAAAGTGGCTGAGTTTTACCGCAGAAATCATGGCGGTATAGGCGGAAATGCCCGGAAACATGGGAATTACGGCGGCAACGGTAAATACTTTCGGGTGCGCGAGATACCAGCGCGACCACTGTATGCCGATAATGCCAACCAGAATGGAGGCGATAAAAGTACTCCATTCGATGTTCATTCCGGCGGTCATCATCGCCATGCGTGAACCGTGGCCAATGGCCCCAAGCAGCGCACAATAAGGTAAGGCGCGCTGCGGGACGTTAAACACCAGGGCAAAGCCGAGCGCGGGGATTGCCGCCAGCGCCATGTCCTGCAGCAGGGCGAGTAAAAAGTCGATTATTCCCATCCTCGTAGCTCCCATAACGACATCG
The DNA here is from genome assembly GCF_040786275.1 of Buttiauxella gaviniae. NCBI lineage: Bacteria > Pseudomonadati > Pseudomonadota > Gammaproteobacteria > Enterobacterales > Enterobacteriaceae > Buttiauxella > Buttiauxella gaviniae. Next base: position 1,291,890 of record NZ_JBFMVT010000002.1, on the reverse strand, counting down.
CCATTACTACGCCAATGCAGGTCGCAAGCGTCAACAGGCTTGCCATGGCCCAGCGGGCAAGCCCGGTATTGATATGGCCCTTAAACATATCGGCCACGGCGTTGATGAGCGGGAACCCAGGCACTAACAGCAGCACGCTGGCCGCCATCGCAATGTTTGAGGTACTGGCGAAAGGGCCTTTTGCGATCAGCAACCCCGAGATAGTTGTTGCGACAAACGCCGCAATACAGAAGTTAATCTGCGGATGTAGGTGGCGCTGCGTGAGAGCAAGACGAACGTACATCGCGACCGAGCTGGCAATAAATGCGACGAATGCGCCGTCCCATCCGCCATTGTTCAGCTTACAGAAGCAGCCGCAGGAAAGGCCGACCATCAGAACGACTAGCCAGCGCGGATAACGCAGCGGTTTGATGTGCTCGAAACGCCTTAAAACGTCTTTGTAATCCAGAAGCTTATGTTCCGCCAGAATCACAATATGCTGCACTTCCGTCACCACGTGCATGTTAATGCCGCGATCAACGTTTTTACGGGTTGTGGTGAGGCACTGATTATTTTTGATGGTGCTCAGGACGATAGCGTTCGCTGAAATGGAACTTTCAACGCTATCCATGCCTAATGCAATGCCCAGACGACTGGAAAGCTCTTCAACCAGGGCGCTTTCGGCCCCGTGTTGCAGTAAAAAAAGCCCGCACTGAATGCAGAGCCGAGTGACTTCACGTTGCGTGTTTACATCTGTCGACATGCGCGGCCTATGAATGAGGGAATTAAATTTTAACGTCCTGCTTTTTTAACATAGGCCGCCCCCTGGACTTATGCGCTCCAGATCAACATTTAACCGAATAACAGATTTCGCACACTTTTTCGGCGAAGTATGAAGTCGCCCACACTCTTCATGCGACTTTCGAAAAGTGCACGTTTTAGACTGATATTGGCCTTCTTTTTCTCTCTCCTGGCGATAAAAATGCATTAATGCGCATTTATTAAACATAAAAATAACATTTTAATAACCATGCTTTGGAGAGCGTACCCTATGAAAACTCAGGTCGTGATTATTGGCGCAGGCCCCTCGGGTTTGCTGCTCGGGCAACTGCTGCATAACGCGGGAATCAGCAATATCGTGCTGGAAAGGCAATCGCCGGAGCATGTTCTGGGGCGCATTCGGGCCGGTATTCTGGAAAGTGGTACGGTGGATTTACTGCGTGAGGCCGGCGTTAGCGAGCGAATGGATGCCGAAGGGTTAATCCATGAGGGCGTTGAGTTTCTTGTCGACGGTAAGCGGATTGCGGTTCCGCTTAAAGCGCTTACCGGCGGAAAAACGGTGATGGTGTATGGCCAAACAGAAGTGACCCGCGACCTGATGGAAGCGCGCCGTGGATCTGCAGTTGCTTCAATTTACGGTGTCAGTAATGTGCAATTGTTTGACGTTAAAAGCGATTCGCCTTACGTGACTTTTGAAAAGCAGGGTGAAACTTGCCGGATAGATTGTGACTATATTGCGGGGTGTGACGGTTTTCATGGGGTTTCACGCAGGTCGATTCCAGCGGAAATTCGGCATGAATACGAGCGTGTCTATCCGTTCGGTTGGCTGGGCTTGCTATCTGACACGCCGCCGGTAAATCACGAGCTAATTTATGCTCATCATGAGCGGGGATTTGTATTGTGTAGTCAGCGCTCACTAACCAGAAGCCGCTATTACTTGCAGGTTCCGCTGAGCGATAAGGTAGAAGCCTGGCCTGATGAACGTTTCTGGGAGGAGCTAAAATTACGCCTGCCCCAGGAGTTGGCGGAAAAGTTAGTGACTGGTCACTCACTTGAGAAAAGCATCGCGCCGCTGCGCAGCTATGTCGTTGAGCCGATGCAATATGGCAACCTTTTCCTGGTGGGGGATGCGGCGCATATCGTGCCGCCGACCGGGGCGAAAGGGCTCAATTTGGCTGCGTCAGATGTGAATTATCTGTATCGCATTTTGCGTAAGGTGTATCACGAAGGGCGAACCGATTTACTGGAAACCTATTCGCCCATGGCGCTGCGTAGGGTGTGGAAAGGTGAACGCTTTAGCTGGTTTATGACTAATCTTTTACATGACTTCACTGAGCAAAATGATTTCGATCGCAAAATGCAGCAGGCTGACCGTGAGTACTATCTGGCGTCCCACGCGGGACTAACCACCATTGCTGAAAATTATGTTGGGCTACCGTTCGAGCCGGTTGAGTAATCGGTTTTACAGCGGTTTGCGCCGAAAGAGGATGCCATGAGTCTGAACCCCAGCATTCCGGTCTTTAAACTGTATGGCGAAAGCCGCAACTGGCCTGCGGCAGATTTACTGCACTGCGAATCGATTCACAGCCGCAGCAGTCTTTATGAATGGCATATTCGCGTTCATCAACATGCGGATTTGGTTCAACTGCTCTATTTGCACAAAGGGCAGGTGGAGATAGATATTGAGGGCGTTAAACGCCATGTGGATCATGCCTGTATTCAGGTTGTACCGGCATTGTGCGTGCACGCCTTTAAATTTTCCCCTGGTGCGCAGGGCTATTCTTTGTCGTTTTCTGCACCATTAATCGCTCAGTTTGAACAGCAATTTGGCCGCCCTTTGCAGGTGCTAACCCAGGCTGCGTGTGTACCGGTAAAAAAGTCGCGCCGGCAAATTAATACGCTTTTTAGCACGCTGCAAAACGAGTATCAGGGCGAGGGTGAGGCGCGCGATATGATGCTGCATTCTCTGATCAGTGCGTTGCTCGTCTGGCTTAATCGCCAGTGTGCGCCTGCTCCCGGTGGAAGTTCGCGTGTAGAACGTAAACGTTCGGTGATAAACCAATTCAATCAACTGGTTGAGCGCCACTATCGTGAGCAGTTGGCGGTGACGCATTATGCCAGCAAGGTGGGACTATCGAGCGTGCATTTGAATAGCCTGTGCCATGAGTTTTATGGCTGTAGCGCCCTGAATGTTCTGCACCAACGTTTGCTGCTTGAGGCCAGGCGCAGTTTGCTTTACACCAGTATGACGATTAGCCAGATTTCAGAGTATCTTGGCTTTAGCGATGCGACCTATTTTTCTCGTTTTTTTCGCCGTTACACGAACATGACGCCGAAAGATTTCCGCCAACAGCCGGTGGGTGAGTTGCAAAAATATTCCATTATATAAATGCAGTGTTTAATTATATTTAAATAATGATTAAATCGTTCTAACCATTATGCCGCTTTCAGAAATATTATTTCATCATTAATGTTTTCTTCTGTTTTAAATTCTCAGCTAAATCCGATATTCTTTTTTAAACATGCTTCTTTCTTCCTGCTTATACATTAAATGTATAAATGGATGACGTGGATATTTTTTTGGGTTGATATATTAATCAAAGGAATGATATGGAAAACAATATCACTGCAAATTATTTATCTAATCAGATAATGGTGGTTGTACCCTGCGTACTTACGGCGGCGGGAATTGTTCATCAACTACAATCGGTTTGCAAAAACAGAAAATTAGTTAACGTAACCAAAAAGATTGATGAAGCTTACGCTGAGGTTCTAAAAGCGCCTGGCTCACTTATCATTTTAAATATCAGTGAGTCTTCAGCCCAGCTTGCGGAAGAGATTAAGTTTATTAACTGGTGCCGAACCGTTCAGCCGAGCGCGGTGATAGTCGCTTACACACGCAATCATAAATTAAGCATTCTTAATTATATTTCAGCCCTCGGGGTGCGGGTGATTATTTCTCAGTATGAGCCAACCGCCACTTTCAGCGAACTCATCATAAAATCTCTCTCTGTAACGACCATGCTATGCAGCCCGGCTATCAGAAATATTCTTGAAGAACGGATTTCTTGCGAGCTGACCGTTTGTGAAGTGCAGGTGATTGGGCAGTTATTCCTCGGGCATAACGTCAGCCAGGTGGCGCAGAATTTAGGGCGCGATATCAGAACTGTGAGCGCACATAAAAGGCATGCCATGGAAAAACTCGGTTTGCATTGTGAGAAAGATCTTTATGTTCTGGGGTGCGAGTTGTCAGGAAACTAACTGTTTTATAAGGAGATAAATGTGTCGGGATACAAAAAAAGGATTTTTCTGCGCAATCCCTTTTGCCGGGCAGTGGTCATTAGCAAACGGCCTTTAATGCAAGAGGGTTTGCAGGCCGTTATGGCAGAACAAGCGGAGCAGTCTTCACTACTTCCACTGGCAGATTACTCAGAACTTACGCCAGAAATAATGGAGCAGATAGACGTGGTGATACTGGAGCTGGATAGCCCACTTCAGAACAGTTTCGAAATATGTGACTTACTCAATCGCCTGCAAAATCAGTATCGACATGTTTATTGGGTGATCACTTTGCCCGCGCATCTGGTGAATATCGCGATTGAGCGGCTGCTGACGGCCAGAACGTCGCTGCTTTCTTTGCATGAACCGATGAGCAGCATCATCGAACACGTGTTCAATAGTGGGGCTGCGACGGAAAGAATCAGTACGCTGCTTTTACAGGAAAAAGCTGCGCAATCATCCGGCGATGAAGTGGTCAGAACGAAACTTACCTTTTCAGAACGCCGCGTTTTCCGGCTCATCAGTAAAGGCTGGCGGCTCAATCAAATTGCGACATTACTCGAGAAAAATTACAAAACAATCAGTGCGCAAAAAAGCAGTGCGATGCGCCGTCTGGAGCTGAAAACGGATGCTGAAATGTATGCCTGGATGATCAGCGACAGCGGAATGCAGGAGCTCAATTTACCGCCATATAGCCAGGAATTATGAAGGGAATCAGGCATGACTGAGGCGCTTGTTAGCCCTCAGTCAACGGATTAGAGACAAACATCAACCCAATGCGCGGCGGTGAGTTCAGCCATACGCTCAGGGGAAATACGCACCGCGCTGTGGATAGCGCCGGCAGCGGGCAAAACCTCTTTATATTGTTTTAGCGAAATGTCGCAGTAGACCGTAAGCGGGTTTTCCAGGCCAAATGGGCAAACGCCGCCGACGGGGTGACCCGTCCAGATAACCACTTCATCGCTGCTTAGCATACGGGCTTTCGCACCAAATACGGTTTTGAGTTTTTTATTATCCAGGCGTGCATCGCCTTTCGCGACAATCAGCACGACTTGATCTTTCACTTTTAACGACAATGTTTTAGCAATTTGCCCCGGTTCAACATTATGAGCCGCAGCGGCAAGGGCAACCGTCGCGGTGCTTTGGTTTAATTCAATAATGTCGATATCAGGTGCATTTTCGGCAAAGAATTGCCGGACGGACTGCAGGCTCATGCTTTTCTCCCATTCATGGCAGCAAATAATTTGGCATAAGCGTGTGCTATATGTAAACCAGTGAATATTGATAATACCTATCCAATTTCAATTTACCGGCCCGATGTTTATTGCGGTGAGTATGTTGAATTGAAAGTGAAAGCTGTGATGTGAATTGGCTAAAAAAGTTAATGTTTCAGCGATTTCTGGATCTTCTTCACAATCACTGCAACCGGTTTCAGTAACCGGTTGCAGTGCGTGAAATAGCGATGAATACTGAAACGGTCACACACCTGTACCCAATAATAAGAGCAGCCTATGAAACCTATTTTATTATGCTGTGCCACTGATGCCCCTGCCAGTGTTAAAGAAACCAAAGCTGTATACAAAAAGATCCCGGTTACGTGGGTCAACTCTATGAATTACGCACTGTTGTGCGGCGAGACGCTTCCCGCCGAAACTTTCGCGTTGATGGCCTGACAGGAGCACTGCTATGTCTTCAAATCATGCAGCCTTTAATTTGATATTTCGTTTTGTTGAAAACTACGTGAGCCCCGTAGCGGGACGGATTTCGTCACAGCGCCATGTCATGGCGATTCGTGACGGGTTTATCTCTGCGATGCCGTTCATGATTGTTGGTTCGTTCTTACTGGTCTTTGCGTACCCACCTTTTTCGCCCACCACGACCTGGGGTTTTGCTCGTGCGTGGCTGGATATGGCGAAACAGTTTGAAGGGCAGATTCTTACGCCGTTTGATATGACGATGGGTATTATGTCCATCTACATTTGTGCAGCCATTGCCTACAACCTCGGTAAGCACTACGTGAAATCGCACGGTCTGGATCCGTTCATGTGTGCAATGCTTTCGTTGATGGCGTTCCTGTTGGTAGCCGCACCGAAGACGAAAGGGACTCTGCCGGTCGATAGCCTGGGCGGGACGGGGATCTTTACCGCGATCCTGGTGGCGATTTACTGTGTCGAAATGATGCGTTTCCTGAAAGCGCACAATATCGGGATCAAACTGCCGGACCAGGTTCCACCGATGATCAAAAACTCCTTTGATCTTCTGATTCCGGTTCTGGTTGTTGTATTAACGCTCTATCCGCTAAGCCTGCTGATTCAGTCGCAGTTTGACATGTTGATCCCGCAGGCGATTATGTCCGTGTTTAAACCGCTGGTATCGGCTGCTGATTCGCTGCCTGCCATTCTGCTGGCGGTATTGATTGGTCACCTGCTGTGGTTTGCCGGGATTCACGGTGCGGCTATCGTTTCCGGGATGCTGCAAATGTTCTGGCTGACTAACCTTGGCATGAACCAGAGCGCGCTCGCGCAAGGTGCACCGCTGCCGCACATCTTTATGGAAGCGTTCTGGACATTCTTTATTGTTGTCGGGGGGTCGGGCGCAACTATGGGCCTGGTGATTTGCTACCTGCGCAGTAAATCTGCACACCTGCGCTCCATTGGCCGCCTCAGTATCGTTCCAACCTGCTTTAACATTAACGAACCGGTGATTTTCGGTACGCCAATCGTTATGAACCCTGTGTTCTTTATACCGTTCCTACTGGCGCCAATGGTTAACGCCGTGCTGGCATGGGGCGCGATGAAAATGGATTTGATTGGCCGTGTGATTTCTGTGGTGCCGTGGACAGCACCTGCACCCATCGGTGCGGCATGGGCGCTAGGCTGGGATTTCCGCGCGGCGATTCTGGTTATCTTACTGGCCGTGGTTTCCGCCATTATTTACTTCCCGTTCTTTAAAGTGTACGAGAAGCAATTGCTGGAACAGGAGGCGGAAGAGGCGCAAAGAGCGTCCGGGCAAGAGAGCCAGGAAGCGGCTTAAACATACTGTGAGTAGTGAGATGAAACGGTGGGGAAACCCACCGTTTTGCTTTTTTATTTTAAAGTACAGTCGCCGCAACGTTGCACATTTGGCAGTTTATAGCGCTGACAGCAGGTGCGACGTACCAATAAACCTTCACGAAGAATCACCGTACGGTAAAGTGGATTATCCTGGCCATCGCGTAACTGTTTTTCGAAAAAGCAGGCATGGCGTAATTCGGCAATCGTTGCGTCATCCAACAACGCTCTCAGCTCGCCAAAAAACCAGTTCAGCAGATATCCCGTATTGCTCCAGATGAGCTTGCTATTAATCTCACCGCTTTTTTCTAATGCATCAACGACAGGCATCAGCCCTTTGATAAGCAATTTTTCAAGGCGTTGAGCGAGCGGCTGCGTGGTCGCGGTTCTGTCTTCGTGAACATCCATCCAGAAAGTGGCGGCTCGACCCGATTCATGAAATTCGACCTGAATATGCTCCGGGTCGATATCTAACGCGCGCGGCTGGGTAATCAGCGCCATCACCAGCGGGGGAACCAGTAGGCCAAGATACCATTGCGCCCAGAGTGAAATTAGCGGCTTACCCTCTCGGGTGAGCTCCGGCTCCTCACGATAAATATGGTCACTGTAGCAGTTGAGAAGTGAGGTGAGAGCCGCGGGTTGCGACCACTGGCGCAGAGTAAGGCTATTTGTCGGGGCAGTTTCATTGAGTTTAATGATGTCGCTAAACCAGGGGCGGTGCTCAGCAAAATGCGCACGTAGCGCATCAGCAAGCGTGGGTTGCTCACTGGTATATGGCGGCTGCCACGCAAGGGAATCAATAAACTGTGAAGAGTGAAGTGCCATCGACAAACAAGACCACTAATACAAATGATAATGATTGCCAATCCTATCTATAGGTAAAGCCTTTAGCAAGAAGCAGAGAGGAAATGATGAGATTTTTTACTTAGCCTGCAAGAAGTGAATCGCTAACCAGAATACTGTTACGGCCCTGCCGTTTTGCACGATAAAGCGCGCCGTCGGCCTGGCGCAATGCCTCTTCGATATCCTGCTGTTCAAGGGGAGCCAGCCCAATGCTTATCGTCACGTTGGTCGCCACATCTTCATTAAACAGATGAGGGATTTCTAAATCATAAACGCGCTTGCGAATGCGCTCCGCCGTTTGCAAGGCACGCTCGGCATCAATATCAGTCAATAAAACCATAAACTCTTCGCCACCATAGCGCGTGACAATATCCCGTGAACGAACGGCATCACGAATGGCGGCGGAGACGTGCGTCAGCGCCTGATCGCCCATGCTATGGCCGTAGTTATCGTTGTAGGCTTTAAAATGGTCGATATCCAACAGCAGCACATAGTGTTGGCCGCTTCCTATCGAAAGGATTGTGTCCAGACGGTTTTGAAACCCGCGGCGGTTATATAAGCCCGTAAGCGGGTCTAACATGCTCAAATCATTAAGCGTTTCTTTTTCTTCGAGCAATTTATCCATTAAACGGCGGGTAAAGTTATCGTGGCGCTTATGAATGATATGTTGGATGGTGATCCCAAAACCGGGCAGGGCAATGGAATAAAACAGCCGCGGCCAATTGGCTCCCTGATCGAGCCAAAATACCATTAAGGTTACCGGCAAACAGGAAGCAATAAATGCTTGTATATTATTGATAAAAGAGATTGAGCCAATGAATAATATCGCCAGCAGCGCAATAATTAAAAACGACAGGTCATTGTGCGGCATTCCTGTCACTTTTAAATAGATATGTGCGGCCCAAAGTAAGCCTATTGTCAGGGAGACGGCAGGAATATTGATCAGCTGTTTTTTATTCAGGAATTGCCAGCCAAGGCATGACACGCTTATCACCAGTATCATAATGATTGGCACGGTAATGTGCTGAGTGTTGGCTGCGGGAGATATCATGCTAAAACTCGCAGAAAACGCATTCAGAATAAGAAATAAACGCAAAGAGAGTTGGTGTTTCCCTTTGAGTAAAGCGCGCCAATTTTTTGCTGTCATATCAATTATTGTTCTTACGACGCATGCCCGACGGTATGCTATTGAATGAATTATCCAGTATAAAAATATATCGAAATATTATTGCGTTATGAAATTATATTCATGCTAATCATATTATTAACATGGGTGCTCAATCTATCACCTTACTTAATTTATGTCATCTGGTGATCGGAAAAGCTTTCATCTTTCTTATGTAAAACAACTCAAACGCCATCGCTGACAAACGAGAAATTATATCATATGATATTGGTTATCATTACCAATTGAAGAGATAGCGAACATGTTACAACGGCAGCTTGAAAGTGCGTGGGGCGTACTCATACCGGGAGGAATTGTCGCCGCATTGTTGTATCTGGATCTCTCTTTTAGCCAGTGGCGAGTCTTGATTGTATTAGGATTACTGGCGACGACGGTCATGCTGTACCATAAACGGTTACGTCATTTTGTATTGTTGCCATCATGCGTGGCATTTGCCAGTGGGCTTGCGCTGGTGATGATGAATCTGGGAACAATGAAGTAAAAGGGTAAAACTGAGGGGAAGAGTTCTGCTGGGAAGTTGATAAGAATTGGTGCGAAGAGAGGGACTTGAACCCTCACGCCCGTTAGAGCACTAACACCTGAAGCTAGCGCGTCTACCAATTCCGCCACCTTCGCAAATCAAGTCTTATCTGATATCGCCTTCGCATTGGTGCGAAGAGAGGGACTTGAACCCTCACGTCCGTAAGAACACTAACACCTGAAGCTAGCGCGTCTACCAATTCCGCCACCTTCGCGCAGTGCGAACGATATCTTGCGTGGTTAATGGTGCGAAGAGAGGGACTTGAACCCTCACGTCCGTAAGAACACTAACACCTGAAGCTAGCGCGTCTACCAATTCCGCCACCTTCGCATACCCACAACACCGAAGTATTGTAACCACGGAGGCGCATTCTAGATGTTTTCTACGCGTCGTCAACAGTTAATTTAGCGCCGCTTTTCTAATCGCTGCAAAAAGCGGCACAATGCGGGATTAGCGCTTCTTCGCGCCACGCATAACGATAGAGCGATAAACTTTGAAACGGCCCGTCTGCGCAATCACTTCGTGGTTGCCAAACGTTTCATCCAGCACGTCCGGATACGCCAGGAAGGCGTTTGCCACGATACGCAATTCACCACCCATGTTCAGGTGACGCACTGCGCCACGAATTAGCTGGTGTGCGGCATCGAGGCTGGTTTGCAGGCCATCGTGGAACGGCGGGTTGGAGATAATCATGTCAAAACGGCCATTCACTTCGGAATAGACGTTACTGGCGATAACCTCGCCTTCAATTTCATTCGCAGCAAGCGTTGCGCGGCTGGCTGCAACGGCTGGGGCTGAAACATCACACAAAGTCAGGCGAACTTTCGGCGAGTGTTTGGCAAGAGAAACCGCCAGCACACCGGCACCACAACCCACATCCAACACTTTACCTTTGGTGTGCGGCGTTAGGGTGGACAGCAGCAATTTACTGCCGGTATCCAGGCCGTCACGGCTAAATACGCCCGGTAACGTTTTCACGGTCAGGCCTTCATGTTGATACTCATCCCACCAGGAATGCTCATCAAACTGCGGCTGTTTTTCCAGGCGACCGTGGTAGAAACCACAGCGACGCGCGCTATCGATTTTATTAAGCGGGCTGAATTCGGCGAGCATTTGCTCCGCGCTGCGTACACCGCTGCGGTTTTCACCGACAACAAAAATATCGCTGCCTACGGGCATCAACGACAGGATGTTCATCAGTTGGAAATGCGCTTCTGGCTTATTCTTTGGCCAGTAATAAATCAGGGTGTTGGCATCACCAATGGTATTGGCATCCGCCACCAGGCCGTATTGCGCATCTTCGCCCATTTGAGCGTTTAGCACCTGCCAGTGGTGGAATTGTTGGGTATGCACGCGGCTTGCCGCCGTTTCGAAACGGGCTGGCAGATCGTCTTGTAAGTCACCGGCAAACAGCACGCGGCTTTCGGTAAAATCATCGCTATGGCGCAGCAGCACTTCACTTGCCGGGGTTAACGCAGTCATCAAATTACTCCTGGAAAATCAGAACCGGGATTATAGAGCTTTAATGGCGCACATTCGATGAATTTGCTATATTTGCGCCCCAATTGGCACTCTCAACAGGTTTCGTTATGCCTCACTTACCTTTGCGACGTGACTGGTTGTTACAACAACTGGGCATCACCCAGTGGGAGCTGCGACGCCCGGCCGCGTTGCAGGGCGAAATTGCAGTCTCACTGCATGAAAACGTTAAACTACTGATGATTGCAGAAGACATTCCAGACCTCAGCGATCCGTTGGTAAACGATGTTTTGCGCAGCCTGAATCTGGACGCCCGGCAGGTCATGCAGCTTACGCCGGAACGAGCCGCGATGCTGCCCGCTGAAAGCCGCTGTAACAGTTGGCGATTGGGTGTGAGCGATGCGCTCCCCATTTCCGGCGCGCAGTTAGCGACCCCTAATTTAAACGAGCTTTATCATAACGGCGTCGCCCGGCAGGCGCTGTGGCAGCAAATTTGCGAACATGAACACGATTTCTTCCCTCACCACAAGTGACTTGAGCTCGGCTTACGCCATCGAACTTCGCAGCCATGCTTTCCCATGGAGTGAAAAAACCTTCGCCAGTAACGAAGGCGATCGCTATTTTAATTTGCGTCTCGATGTAGACGGAAAAATGGCGGCCTTTGCTGTGACTCAGGTCGTGTTGGATGAGGCGACGCTGTTTAATATTGCGGTCGATCCGGATTATCAACGTCAGGGTTTGGGTCGTCAGTTGCTGGAGCATTTAATCCGCGAACTCGAAGCGCGAGATGTCTTTACCCTGTGGCTTGAAGTGCGCGCCTCAAATCTTGCGGCAATTGCACTTTATGAAAGCCTGGGCTTTAACGAGGCGACAATTCGCCGTAACTACTACCCGACAAAAGAGGGCAGGGAAGACGCTATTATTATGGCTCTCCCACTGGGATGAAACGACAGGTGTGTAAATGAACTGGGACTGGATTTTATTTGATGCTGACGAAACGCTCTTTACCTTCGACGCTTTCGGCGGCTTGCAGCGGATGTTTCTTGATTATAGCGTGACGTTTACCGCTGAAGATTTCCAGGATTACCAGGCCGTTAACAAGCCTTTGTGGGTCGATTACCAGAACGGTGCCATCAGCGCTCTTCAGTTACAGCATCAGCGTTTTCAGGGCTGGTCGGAAAGGTTATCCGTCCCTGCGGGAGATTTGAACGCCGCATTTCTTAACGCTATGGCGGAGATTTGCGTGCCGTTGCCAGGTGCCGTGTCATTGCTTAATGCCCTAAAAGATAAAGTAAAAATCGGTATCATTACCAACGGCTTTACGGCGTTACAGCAAATTCGCCTTGAGCGCACGGGCCTGCGGGACTATTTCGACTTGCTGGTGATTTCTGAGCAGGTCGGGGTGGCAAAGCCGGATCGCAGAATTTTTGATTATACCTTTGAGCAAATGGGGCATCCGCCCCGTGACCGCGTTTTAATGGTCGGCGATACAGCGGAATCAGATATTTTGGGCGGTATGAATGCGGGAATTGCCACCTGCTGGCTCAACCCCCACGGACGAAGCTTGCCAGAAAGCATTACGCCAACCTGGGAAGTGACCTCACTCAGTGAACTGGAGCGACTGTTGTGTAATTGATGATTGCATCACAGCTAGATTGTTAAACCTGACCTGATGGGTAAAATAGCCGCCAGGTAACGTTCATTTGTCGCGCAGCGATGCCTGTGCGCAATTCACAGAAGATTTCATTATGACTTTGTCTCCTTTTTTGCAAGAAGTGGGGAAACGCCGCACTTTTGCGATCATTTCTCACCCCGATGCCGGTAAAACGACCATCACTGAAAAAGTGTTGCTGTTCGGACAGGCCATTCAGACCGCCGGTACCGTAAAAGGCCGCGGCTCCAGCCAGCATGCTAAATCTGACTGGATGGAAATGGAAAAGCAGCGTGGTATCTCAATTACCACATCTGTAATGCAATTCCCGTATCGCGACAGCCTGGTTAACCTGCTCGATACCCCAGGGCACGAAGACTTCTCTGAAGATACCTATCGTACCCTGACCGCCGTCGACTGCTGTTTGATGGTTATCGATGCCGCAAAAGGTGTAGAAGATCGTACCCGTAAGCTGATGGAAGTAACCCGTCTGCGCGATACGCCGATCCTCACGTTTATGAACAAACTTGACCGCGATATCCGCGATCCGATGGAAGTGATGGATGAAGTTGAACGTGAGCTGAAAATCGCCTGTTCACCGATCACCTGGCCAATCGGCTGCGGCAAGCTGTTCAAAGGCGTTTATCACCTTTATAAAGACGAAACCTATCTCTACCAGACCGGTAAAGGCCACACCATTCAGGAAGTGCGCATTGTTAAAGGGCTGGATAACCCTGAACTTGACGTCGCTGTGGGTGAAGATCTTGCCGCGCAACTGCGTGATGAACTGGAACTGGTGCAGGGCGCTTCCCATGAGTTTGACCGCGATCTGTTCCTTGAAGGTGAACTGACGCCGGTATTCTTCGGTACCGCATTGGGCAACTTTGGCGTTGACCACATGCTCGACGGCCTGGTTGAGTGGGCTCCGGCTCCGATGCCGCGTAAAACCGACTCGCGTGAAGTTCAGGCTGCGGAAGATAAATTCACCGGTTTCGTATTTAAAATTCAGGCCAACATGGACCCGAAACACCGCGACCGTGTGGCATTCATGCGTGTGGTTTCCGGTAAGTACGAAAAAGGCATGAAACTGCGCCAGGTTCGTACCGGTAAAGACGTCGTGATTTCCGACGCGCTGACCTTTATGGCGGGCGACCGTTCACACGTAGAAGAGGCGTATCCGGGCGATATTATCGGCCTGCATAACCACGGCACCATTCAGATCGGCGATACCTTCACCCAGGGTGAAATGATGAAGTTCACCGGTATCCCGAACTTCGCGCCGGAACTGTTCCGTCGTATTCGCCTGCGCGATCCGTTGAAGCAGAAGCAATTGCTTAAAGGCCTGGTTCAGCTTTCTGAAGAGGGCGCGGTGCAGGTGTTCCGTCCAATCGCCAACAACGATTTGATTGTGGGCGCGGTCGGCGTGCTGCAGTTTGACGTTGTTGTGGCGCGTCTGAAGAGTGAATATAACGTTGAAGCGATTTACGAATCGGTCAACGTCTCGACGGCGCGTTGGGTTGAAAGCACTGACGTGAAGAAGTTTGAAGAGTTCAAACGGAAAAACGAAATGCAACTGGCGCTGGATGGCGGCGATAACCTGGCTTATATCGCTCCAACAATGGTCAATCTTAACCTGACACAAGATCGTTACCCGGAAGTGACGTTCCGTAAAACCCGCGAACACTAATCGTCTCTCAGGGCGCGGCAGCCGTCGCGTCCTGCTACTTTTCCCGTCTTATTAATCCCTTACGGAATGTTCTTAATTTCCGCCATTTCGCTCTCTATCGCCTGTTTTTCAACCACACCCACCATGCAATTCCGTGATTGTTGTCTATATTTAACAAACCAGTGACAAATTGGTTGGTCGAATATGCCACGTAAAAGAATCTTCCTGGCGTCTTCTTTCACTCTGATTTGGAATGGCGTTATTAAAAACTGAACGGAAAAATTTGAGGCTGCATGACTTGGCCCGATATTTAAGGAAAGCCGTTACATCAAGGCTTGTGCTCAAATAGTGAGCAAAACTATAGGAATTAATCGATGACTATGACTACGACTAAGATTTCTAAAACTCTGTTAGCTGTTGTTCTGGGCTCTGTACTCGCAGGCGGGAGTGCAATGGCAGCAGACACAGCAGGCCAAAAAATTGATAGTTCTGTAAAAGACGTCGGTAATTTCATGGATGACAGCGCGATCACTGCCAAAGTGAAAGCCGCTCTGGTCGATCACGAAGATATTAAAAGCACCGACATTTCAGTGAAAACTGACAAAAAAGTCGTGACGTTAAGTGGTTTCGTCGAAAGCCAGGCGCAGGCGGAACAGGCGGTATCTGTCGCTAAAGGCGTTGAAGGGGTCTCTTCCGTCAGCGACAAACTGCATGTACGTGACGGCTCTAAAAAATCTGTCAGCGGTTATGCGGGCGACACCGCAACCACTAGCGAAATTAAAGCTAAACTTTTAGCTGATGACATCGTCCCTTCACGAAATGTGAAAGTAGAAACCACTGACGGTGTGGTTCAGCTATCGGGCACCGTGAAATCGAACGCACAGTCTGAGCGTGCTGAGAGTATCGCAAAAGCAGTTGATGGCGTGAAAAGCGTCAAAAACGACCTGAAAATGAAGTAAAAGTAAATATCGAAACTTCCTCCTTCGGTGCGCCGGAGGAGTAGGTCAGCAACATCGTTACTCAAATATCGCCAATGAGTGTGTACTTCGCACCCATCCAGAAGCGATTCGGGTTCATTATGGTTAAGGAGAAGCTTATGTTTCGTTGGGGCATTATTTTTCTGGTTATTGCGTTGATTGCAGCAGCACTGGGTTTTGGTACTCTCGCGGGTACTGCGGCAGGTGCAGCAAAAATTGTCTTCGTGGTAGGTATTATTCTGTTCTTGGTTAGCCTGTTTATGGGTCGAAAACGCCCTTAGCGTCAATAACATGCTATAACATTTAGAGACAGACCAGAGAGCCAGTCAATTAGACTGGCTCTCGCGTTTGTATCAGCAGAATTTTAAATTAAAAAAACAATATATTCTTTAGATTTCGAGTCGTAGCCAACACTCCTG
Organism: Buttiauxella gaviniae; assembly: GCF_040786275.1. Lineage (NCBI taxonomy): Bacteria > Pseudomonadati > Pseudomonadota > Gammaproteobacteria > Enterobacterales > Enterobacteriaceae > Buttiauxella > Buttiauxella gaviniae. The sequence goes on along the minus strand of NZ_JBFMVT010000002.1, from coordinate 1,276,061 downwards.
CGGCTTGAAAGATGAAGGATAGATACTTAGGAAAGCAGGGTGGGACAACGCATACCCGTTACGCTCGGCAACATCTCGCCGCTTGCGCTCAAATCGTTTCGTCCCGGAAAACTCGCCATTGTTTGTGAAGGAGGCGGGCAGCGCGGGATTTTTACAGCCGGTGTGCTGGATGAATTCATGCGCGCTAATTTCAACCCTTTCGAGCTTTTCCTCGGTACCTCCGCCGGGGCACAAAACCTTTCTGCTTACGTTTGTCACCAGCCTGGTTACGCCAGAAGAGTGATTACGCGATTTACCACAACCCGTGAATTTTTTGATCCTCTGCGCTTTGTGCGCGGCGGGCATCTCATCGATCTCGACTGGCTAGTGCAATCTACCTCCACCAAAATCCCGCTCTCCATGATTACGGCGGAAAAGCTGTTTGCGTCGGGAAAAGCGTTTTATATGTGTGCCTGCCGCAGCGATGATTACACTCCGGGCTACTTTTCACCAGACAGCGGTTCCTGGCTGAATCTGCTTAAAGCTTCCAGTGCGATTCCGGGTTTTTATCGCGCTGGCGTAGAAATTGACGGCATAGGCTACCAGGATGGCGGAATCAGTGATGCTGTGCCGGTAAGAGAGGCGATGCGCCTGGGAGCCGATACGCTGGTGGTGATTCGCACGGTTCCGTCGCAGATGTACTACACGCCTGAATGGTTTAAACGTATGGAGCGCTGGCTTGGCGACAGCAGCCTGCAACCGCTGCTTAACCTGGTCCATCACCATGAAGCCAGCTATCGCGAGATTCAAAGTTTTATCGAGAAGCCTCCGGGTAAACTGCGTATTTTCGAGATTTACCCGCCAAAACCGTTGATGAGTATGGCGTTAGGGAGCCGTTTACCGGCGCTGAATGCAGATTATAAAACGGGCCGTTTATGTGGCCGCTATTTCCTGGCTACCGTGGGCAGGCTGCTTGTGGATCACCCGCCCATTAAACGCCATTATCCACGTATCGTTGTGCCTGGCCCGATTAAGGTTCCCTCTGTGGTGGTGACTCAGGAACCTTTATCCAAAGCAGTTATTGAGACGCCGGAAGCCAATGATTCAACTTTTAATAATGAGGATTCTGCGTGACGATGACGTTTTACGATACCCACTGTCACTTCGATTTCCCTCCTTTTAGCGACGATGAGCCCAATAGCCTGCAACTGGCGGCGCTGGCGGGCGTTGAAAAAATCATTGTCCCTGCGATTGAAGCTGACCGGTTTAGCAAAGTTCTGGCGCTGGCGGATAACTATCCCGCGCTGTACGCCGCCCTTGGCTTGCATCCGATCGTGATTCACAAACATCAGGATGCTTCTCTGGCGTTGCTTGAACATCATCTGCACCAGCGCCCGCAAAAACTGGTGGCGATTGGTGAGATTGGCCTTGATCTGTATATGGAAAATCCGCTGTTCGATAAACAAGAAGCGATGCTGGATGCACAACTCAAACTGGCTAAACGTTACGATCTGCCGGTCATTCTTCATTCACGGCGTACGCACGATAAACTCGCCGCTCATTTAAAACGCCATGATTTGCCCCGCACGGGCGTGGTGCATGGCTTTGCGGGCAGTCTGCAACAGGCTGAACGTTTCGTGGCGTTAGGCTACAAAATTGGTGTCGGTGGAACGATAACGTATCCGCGAGCCAGCAAAACGCGCGACGTCATAACGCATTTACCGCTTAGCGCTCTGGTGCTGGAAACTGACGCTCCGGATATGCCGCTCAATGGCTGGCAGGGGCAACCCAACCGCCCGGAACGCATTGCTGACGTTTTTCAAACGCTTTGTTCGCTGCGTTCGGAACCCGCCGATGTGCTGGCTCATGCCATAATTCATAACTGTGATGAATTATTCCAACTGAAATAGTCAGTAACAAAATGTGACGTGACTCAACTTCTAAGACAAACGTTTCCCTGGATTTGTAGAAATACGTGATTGCCATAGCAATTGGCCGGGCTGGTGAGGCTATAATCCCGCCCGCTGTTGGCTTTTAGCTTGGTTTTCTTTTTCCAATCAATACACAGGGATTCTGTATGCAACTACTCATGGGATTGATCGGCATGATCGTTCTGCTGCTGATCGCCGTTTTACTTTCCAGTAATCGCAAAGCGATTAATCTCCGCACCGTTGTTGGCGCATGGCTCATTCAGGTCGGCATCGGGGCGCTAATCCTGTATGTTCCGGTCGGTCGTAAAGTTCTGCTCGCCATGTCTGAAGGGGTCGCGAACGTTATCGGCTACGGTAACGCCGGTATCTCCTTCCTGTTCGGTGGGCTGGTTTCGGACAAAATGTTTGAAGTCTTTGGCGGCGGTGGTTTTGTTTTTGCCCTACGTGTTCTGCCAATTATCGTCTTCTTCTCCTCACTGATTGCTGTGCTCTACTATTTGGGCATCATGCAGTTTGTTATTCGTATTCTCGGCGGCGGCCTGCGTAAGATTCTGAAAACCTCTCGTACAGAATCTCTTTCTGCCACAGCAAACATCTTTGTTGGTCAGACCGAAGCCCCACTGGTTGTGCGTCCTTATATCGCTACCATGACGCGCTCAGAACTGTTCGCAGTAATGTGCGGTGGTCTGGCATCCGTTGCGGGTTCTGTGTTGGCGGGTTATGCGCAAATGGGCGTGCCGCTTGAATATCTGATTGCCGCATCCTTCATGGCAGCACCGGGCGGTTTACTGTTCGCGAAAATCATCCTGCCTGAAACTGAAACACCAAACGATGCGCCAGAACTGGAATCCATGAAAAACGATCCAGATCGCCCGGCGAACGTGCTGGATGCCGCTGCATCTGGTGCCGCTTCGGGTATGCAACTGGCCCTGAACGTGGGCGCAATGCTGCTGGCGTTTGTGGCGTTGATTGCCCTGCTTAACGGCATGCTTTCCGGCATCGGTGGCTGGTTCAACTATCCGCAACTGTCTATGGAACTGATCCTGGGCTGGGTGTTCTCACCTCTGGCATGGGTTATCGGTGTGCCGTGGAGTGAAGCCAATGTGGCGGGCTCTTTCATCGGCCAGAAGCTGATCATCAACGAATTTGTGGCATACCTGAACTTTGGGGAATACCTGAAAGATGATGCGACCGTTGCGGCGGCTGGCCTGCAAGTTCTCTCCGATCACACTAAAGCCATTATTTCCTTTGCGCTGTGTGGTTTTGCTAACCTTTCTTCTATCGCTATCCTGATTGGTGGCCTGGGAAGCATGGCGCCGAACCGTCGTCATGACATTGCGCAGTTAGGTCTGAAGGCTGTAGCAGCAGGTACGCTGTCAAACCTGATGAGTGCAACGATTGCCGGTGTCTTCCTGGCGCTATAAAAGCTGAATGTTATAATTATAACATTTCTGTGAAATCAATGGCTGGCGCCTGCGCCGGCCATTTTTTATGCCTGCATGATTATTTTTCTCTGATCTATCGTTGTTAAATCACATATACTGTAGAAAGCATGTAATTTTACCTTTGGCTTTTGTGAGGCAAAACACAAAATCATCTGGCGGGTGAATGTTATAATTATAACATTGCTACTGATGATGTGCGGTGAGAAGGATCTCAACGTGAGGGTGACTCGTGTTACCTCTGCTCTTCAAGGAACCAAGTCCGCTCCAACGTGTTGAGTTTCGCAGCCAGAAACTTTTATATCTTTTGTTGGAGAGTATTTATGACCGATTTAACTGCAAGCAGCCTGCGCGCCCTGAAATTGATGGACCTGACCACCCTGAACGACGATGACACTAATGAAAAAGTGATCGCGCTCTGCCATCAGGCCAAAACCCCAGCCGGCAACACCGCAGCGATTTGTATCTATCCGCGTTTTATCCCAATTGCGCGTAAAACGCTGAACGCACAAGGCACGCCTGATATCCGTATTGCCACCGTGACTAACTTCCCGCACGGCAACGACGACATCGAAATCGCGCTGGCGGAAACCCGCGCGGCTATCGCTTACGGTGCTGACGAAGTTGATGTGGTATTCCCGTACCGCGCGTTGATCGCAGGCAACGAGCAAGTGGGTTTTGAGCTGGTGAAAGCCTGTAAAGAAGCCTGTGCTGCAGCTAACGTTTGGCTGAAAGTGATCATCGAAACCGGCGAACTGAAAGAAGAGGCGCTGATTCGTAAAGCGTCTGAAATTTCTATCAAAGCGGGTGCTGATTTCATCAAAACCTCTACCGGTAAAGTGCCAGTCAACGCAACGCCTGAAAGCGCGCGCATCATGATGGAAGTGATTCGTGATATGGGCGTTGAAAAAACCGTTGGTTTCAAACCGGCTGGTGGCGTACGCACTGCTGAAGACGCAGCCCTGTTCCTGTCTATTGCTGATGAATTGTTTGGTGCTGATTGGGCTGATTCCCGTCACTACCGCTTTGGTGCTTCCAGCCTGCTCGCGAGCCTGTTAAAAGCGCTGGGTCATGGCGACGGTAAAAGCGCTAGCAGCTATTAATATCTTCCTTGCGGCGGTTTCCCCGCCGCATTTCACCTGATGAACTCAGGGGGTTACCTTGTTCCTCGCTCAAGAAATTATTCGTAAAAAACGTGATGGTCACGCGCTAAGCGATGAGGAAATTCGTTTCTTCATCAATGGTATTCGGGATAACACTATCTCTGAGGGGCAGATTGCTGCACTCGCCATGACCATCTTCTTCCACGACATGACTATGCCGGAACGCGTATCACTGACCATGGCGATGCGAGATTCGGGAACCGTGCTGGACTGGAAGAGCCTTAACCTGAACGGCCCAATCGTTGATAAACACTCAACGGGCGGCGTGGGTGATGTGACCTCTTTAATGCTTGGCCCAATGGTGGCGGCATGCGGTGGCTACATTCCAATGATCTCTGGCCGCGGTTTGGGCCACACCGGCGGTACGCTGGATAAACTCGAAGCGATTCCTGGTTTCGATATTTTCCCGGACGATAATCGTTTCCGCGACATCATTAAAAATGTCGGCGTGGCGATTATCGGCCAGACTAACTCCCTCGCACCGGCTGACAAACGTTTCTACGCGACGCGTGACATTACCGCGACCGTAGATTCCATCCCGCTTATCACCGCGTCAATTCTTGCGAAGAAACTGGCCGAAGGTCTGGACGCGCTGGTGATGGACGTGAAAGTGGGTAGCGGCGCCTTCATGCCAACCTACGAGCTTTCTGAATTACTGGCCGAAGCGATTGTTGGCGTGGCGAACGGCGCAGGCGTGAAAACGACCGCGCTGCTGACCGACATGAACCAGGTGCTGGCATCCAGCGCGGGTAACGCCGTTGAAGTGCGCGAAGCCGTGCAGTTCCTGACTGGCGAATACGTCAACCCTCGTCTGCATGAAGTCACCATGGCGCTGTGCGTGGAAATGTTACTTTCCGGCAATCTGGCGAAAGATGACAAAGAAGCACGTCTTAAACTGCAAGCTGTGCTGGATAACGGCAAAGCGGCGGAAGTGTTTGGACGCATGGTCGCGGCACAAAAAGGCCCGGCTGATTTCGTCGAGAACTATGCGAAATACCTGCCAACGGCGGTTCTCAGCAAAGCCGTTTATGCAGACCGCGCAGGCTTCGTCAGTGAAATGGACACCCGTGCGTTAGGCATGGCAGTGGTTTCCATGGGCGGCGGCCGTCGCCAGGCTTCGGATACTATCGACTACAGCGTTGGTTTTACTGATATGGCTCGTCTGGGCGAAAGCGTGGATACCACACGTCCGCTGGCCGTGATTCATGCCGCAAGTGAAACCCAGTGGCAGGAAGCAGCCCGCGCTATAAAAGCGGCAATCAAAGTTAACGGTACAGAACCAGTCGAAACACCCGTCGTGTATCGCCGTATTAGTTAAATACTGGCATACTGATCTGATCACTTTTTGAAACGCCTTCGGGCGTTTCAGGCGCAACGACGCAGGAGAAATTATGAAACGTGCATTTATTATGGTGCTGGACTCTTTCGGCATTGGCGCGACTGAAGATGCTGACCGCTTCGGCGACGTTGGCTCTGATACTTTTGGTCATATCGCAGAAGCTTGTGCAAAAGGCGAAGCAGACCATGGCCGTAAAGGGCCTCTGCATCTGCCAAACCTGACGCGTCTGGGGCTGGTTAAAGCCGCAGAAGGCTCTACCGGTAAAATCCCAGCGGGTATGGACGGTAACGCAGACGTTATCGGGGCATATGGTTGGGCGCATGAGCTCTCATCAGGTAAAGATACTCCGTCAGGCCACTGGGAAATTGCTGGTGTGCCTGTGCTGTTTGACTGGGGCTATTTCAGCGACCATGAAAACAGCTTCCCGCAAGAACTGCTGGAAAAGCTGGTTAAACGTGCCAATCTGCCGGGTTATCTCGGTAACTGCCACTCTTCCGGTACCGTAATTTTGGATCAACTGGGCGAAGAGCATATGAAAACCGGCAAGCCGATTTTCTATACCTCTGCTGACTCCGTGTTCCAGATTGCCTGCCACGAAGAGACTTACGGTCTGGATAAACTCTACGAACTGTGCGAAATCGCACGCGAAGAGCTGACCGAAGGCGGCTACAACATTGGTCGTGTCATCGCTCGTCCGTTTATCGGCGACAAAGCGGGTAACTTCCAGCGTACCGGTAACCGCCATGATCTGGCTGTTGAACCACCCGCTCCAACCGTGTTGAAAAAACTGGTTGATGAGAAAAATGGTCAGGTTGTTTCTGTGGGTAAAATTGCGGATATCTATGCTGAAGTCGGTATCACCAAAAAAGTGAAAGCGACAGGTCTGGATGCGTTATTTGATGCCACTATCAAAGAGATGAAAGAAGCGGGCGACGAGACTATCGTCTTCACTAACTTCGTTGATTTCGACTCCTCTTACGGCCACCGTCGTGATGTTGCGGGCTATGCCGCCGCGCTGGAACTGTTTGACCGCCGTTTGCCTGAGCTGATGGAACTGCTGAAAGAGGACGATATTTTAATCCTCACCGCTGACCACGGCTGTGACCCAACCTGGCAAGGTACCGACCATACTCGCGAGCACATTCCAGTGTTGGTCTACGGCCCGAAAGTGAAAGCCGGTTCTCTGGGCCACCGTGAAACCTTCGCGGATATCGGTCAGACGGTGGCCAGTTATTTTGGCACGTCTCCAATGGACTACGGCAAAAACATGCTGTGATTTTGTCGGGCGGCTGAATTGCCGCCCGCACTGAACCTCTTTAAACAAGGAATAAAAAGATGGCAACGCCTCATATTAATGCAGAGATGGGTGATTTCGCAGACGTCGTACTGATGCCGGGCGACCCGCTGCGCGCAAAACATATTGCAGAAACCTTCCTGGAAGATGTTCGTGAAGTTAACAACGTGCGTGGCATGCTAGGTTTCACCGGGACTTACAAAGGCCGCAAAATCTCTGTAATGGGTCACGGTATGGGTATCCCGTCCTGCTCCATCTACACCAAAGAGCTGATCACTGATTTCGGCGTGAAGAAAATCATTCGCGTGGGTTCTTGCGGCGCGGTACGTGCTGACGTGAAACTGCGTGATGTGGTTATCGGCATGGGTGCTTGCACCGATTCCAAAGTGAACCGTCTGCGTTTCAAAGACCATGACTTCGCAGCTATCGCTGACTTCGACATGGTGCGTAATGCGGTTGATGCGGCTAAAGCGCTGGGCGTTGATGCTCGCGTAGGCAACATCTTCTCTGCCGACCTGTTCTATACTCCGGACCCGCAAATGTTTGACGTAATGGAAAAATACGGCATCCTGGGCGTGGAAATGGAAGCGGCGGGTATCTACGGTGTGGCAGCAGAGTTCGGTGCGAAAGCCCTGACTATCTGCACAGTGTCTGACCATATCCGTACTCACGAGCAAACCACTGCAGAAGAGCGCCAGACTACCTTTAACGACATGATCAAGATTGCTCTTGAATCTGTGTTACTGGGCGACAAAGAGTAAGTTTTATAAGGGCGCTGTACTGCGCCCTTAATCTTTATCTATTCATACTCTCTTCATCTTTAAAACCCTTAGTTTTACCCTTCAATAATTTAGCGCTATAAATCTATTCAAGTATCTATTCATGAATCTATTCATATGAGCCTGCTGACAGATCTGTTATTGCATGGGGCACAGCCTGCGAGTTTATTGCGTCAGAAACTGGGTATTAGCCAGGCGACATTCTCACGCTTTGTGAATGCTGAAAGCGATGTTGTTAAATTTGGTCATGCCCGAGCAACCCGCTATGCCTTGATTCGACCTGTACGCAATATGCGGGTGTTCCCGCTATGGCAAATAGATGATGCAGGCCAGGCCTGGCATTTTGGTCAGTTGTATCCGGTTTGGCCGCAAGGCAGTTGCCTGGTGATATTAAAAAATGGCGAAACTCAGTGGTTTGATGGACTACCCTGGTATTTGACCGATTTACGTCCCCAGGGTTTTTTAGGAAGAGCCTGGGGGCGGCGAATCGCTCAGCTTTCAGGATTGCCGGAAGATATCCGTTTGTGGCAGGAAGAAGATGTGTTGTGGGCGCTATCACAGCAGGCACCTGAAAATCTGGGAGGGTGGTTAGTCGGCGAGCAGAGCTATCGCCGTTGGTTTGATGCGCCGACCCAGCCGTTAATTTCCGAAGCCAGTAAACTCGCGGTCTACCAGGATTTTGCAAAATTCGCGCTGGCTGGTGAAGTTGTGGGGTCGTTTGCCGGTGGCGAGCAACCCAAATTTTCTTGCTATGCACAGACCGAATCCGGGGCTGCGCAGGTTATCGTCAAATTTACTCCGCCCGTGCAGAATGAAAATAGCCAGCGCTGGAGTGATTTGCTGCATTCTGAAGCGCTCGCGCTAAATGTTCTGAACCAGGCGGAGATCCCCGCATCTCAGGCTCGCGTGCTGAGAACCGCACAGCAGCAAACTTTCCTTGAAGTGGTACGTTTTGATTGTGTCGGTATGCAAGGGCGCAGAGGGATCGTCTCCCTTGAAGCCGTGCAGTGTGAATTTGTCAGTGGACCGAAGCCCTGGCCGGCAGCCGTAGCTGAATTGCTGGCGCAAAAAGTGGTTGAGCCATTTACGTTGCGGCTGACCCAAAAAATTTGGGCATTTGGGCGACTGATTGCTAACAGTGATATGCATGCGGGCAATCTTTCATTCTTTCTCTCGGACAAGCCACTCATGCTTGCCCCGGTCTACGACATGCTACCCATGGCTTTTGCTCCTAACAGCGCCGGTAGCATGCGCCAGCAGCCCACAACTGTGCAGATAGACCCTGAAATACCTAAAGATATTTGGCTGGAAATGCTGCCTTTTGCTCAGCATTTCTGGCTCGAAGTGAGCCAGAATTTGCAAATCAGCGAAGGGTTTCGGGAACAAGCTTTGCAAATGACGCAACAGCTAAAAGAAGTTGAAACTCGTATTCAGCGTCTCGCTTAACGCACCGTCTGTGCAATCCAGGCACTCAACTCACGCAGTTCCATTTCCTGTTCCGGGAAATCAGCAATCAGCGTTTCGCACTGCTGTTGCAACATATCGCTGCGATACAAACAGCCTTGCAAACGAGCCGCCAGCGCTTCAAGCGGGGCGGGATTCAGGCTGTCGGTAAATATCTGCGTGCGGGTGATATGCCCTTTCTCAACGTCGAAATGCAGCTCTACGCCGCCCCAGGTAAAACGCTGATCCAACAAATGGCTAAAGGCAGGAGCCTGGCCGAAGTTCCACTCCCAACTGCTTTGCCGCGCGAAAGTTTCAGCGAAGCCGGGTAAATCTGGCAATGCATCCGGGGAGATGTGCTCCGCTTCTACGCGCTCGCCGTAGTAAGCAAAGAATGATTCGCGCACCACATCGCAAATTTGCTCATGTGTCAGGCCAGGCAGGAGATCGCTGAGGTTTGCCACGCGCCCGCGCACCGAAGTAATACCTTTCGCCTGAAGTTTTTTCTCATCAGGATTGAGGTAATTTGCCAGGCGGCTTAAATCGGCATTCAGTAACAGTGTGCCGTGATGGAAACCGCGATCCATTGTCTCTTTGTAAGCCGAACCTGAAACTTTGCGCGCCCCATCGGGCGTTGCGACTTCCAGATCGTTGCGTCCCGAAGCGTTCGCACTAATTCCGAGGGAATTAAGCGCATTCACCACGATGGCGGTAGAGACACTTTTATCGTATTCCGGTTTGCCCGCCATAAACGTAAAGCAGGTATTGCCCAGATCGTGGAACACCGCGCCGCCACCGCTGCTGCGCCTTGCCAGCCGCACGTTGTCTTCTTCCATGCGCCGGGTATTGCACTCTTTCCACGGGTTTTGCGCGCGGCCAATAACCACCGTATCCGCATTGCGCCACAGAAAGAGCACGCGCTGCGTGGCGGGCATCTGGCGGAAAATACACTCTTCCACCGCCAGGTTGAACCACGGATCATATGAATCAGAAATAAGCAGGCGTAGCGTTGTCATAGCAGAAATCCTTTCTTATTTAAGGTTTAGTGGCGCTCTGATCGTCTTCATCTTCCTTCACTTCGGCATTCGCAGTAAGAAGGAAAGGAGACTGCTGCCAGCGGGTGCGTTTGCCCTGTAAAAGCGTACGCGTCAGTACCATGCCGATTGCCAGCGCCAGTAACATCATCAGGCGCAGAATGTTGGTCGTGTTATCCACCTGTTTGGCTTCGGTGGCGAGCGTGTGGGTATCGAGAGTAATACGCAAATACCCCACCGGCCCGTCTTTATCTTCAATGGGTTGCACGATTTGCTGATTAAAATAGCTTCCTGCTTTTTTACCATCCAGCGCAAGCCTGTCGCGCACACCAATCCCTTCACCGGCTCGGGCGATTTGGCCGCCGCTATCGTCATACACGCCTGCATCCAAAATGCGGCTGTCTTTAGTTAATAAAGCCAGCACGACGGAGATCTTTTTCTCATCCGGATTTTCAGATTTCATCATTGGTAGCAGGTTAAAACTCACCTGGCGTGCCAGCGTTCTTGCCAGCTCTTCAAGCTGGACATTACGGGCTTGTTGATGCCCCTGGCTAAACCACGATGCGCCCTGCATTAACGCGACTAAAAGTGCGAGGCAGATAAGCACAATTACTGCACGATGCAGCCTGAATTTCATTTTTGCCCGAGCCATAATGCACCTTAGGAAAATTGATTACTTTAATGTTGCCAGAAGCCGCACAGACAAGGTAGCCTCATGCGTTGTTTTATACCCCTCATCCTTCAAGCTGCAGGGGTGAGCGTCCTGGCCGCCTACCTGCAACTCGAATGCGAATCGGTATACTCTGGCCTTTATCTTTATTCTGGAGCTGTAATGCCAAATAGTCTGACCTGGTGCGACCTGCCCACCGATGTCTCCCTCTGGCCTGGGTTGCCGCTATCGTTAAGTGGCGATGAAGTTATGCCACTCGATTACCGTGCTGGCCGCAGCGGCTGGCTTCTGTATGGTCGGAATCTGGATAAAGAGTGCCTGAATCGCTATCAACGTAAGCTCGGTGCGGCGATGGTTATTGTTACCGCATGGTGTGTTGAAGATTATCAGGTAATTCGCCTGGCGGGCTCTTTAACGCCGCGCGCGACCAAACTGGCTCATGAAGCTGGGCTGGACGTTGCTCCGCTTGGCAAAATTCCCCATTTACGTACGCCAGGCCTGCTGGTGATGGACATGGACTCCACCGCCATCCAAATCGAATGCATCGATGAAATTGCCAAACTGGCAGGAACCGGCGAAATGGTGGCTGAAGTCACCGAACGCGCCATGCGCGGTGAGCTGGACTTCACCGCCAGCCTGAGGCAACGCGTCGGCACGCTTAAAGGGGCGAACGCCTCTATTTTGCGTCAGGTTCGTGATGAACTGCCGTTGATGCCAGGCCTGACGTCGCTGGTTCTCAAGCTTGAATCATTGGGTTGGAAAGTGGCGATTGCGTCCGGCGGATTCACCTTCTTCGCAGAATACCTGCGCGAAAAACTGCATCTGCATGCGGTAGTGGCAAACGAGCTGGAAATTTGCGACGGCAAGCTGACGGGCGAAGTGATTGGTCAAATCGTCGATGCGCAGTTTAAAGCCGAAACGCTCAAGCGCCTGGCGGATAAATATGAAATCCCCGTCGCGCAAACTGTCGCTATTGGCGACGGTGCAAATGATTTACCGATGATTCAGTCTGCCGGTTTGGGCATTGCCTTCCACGCAAAACCAAAAGTAAATGAGAAAACAGAAATCACCATCCGTCACGCCGACTTGATGGGTGTATTCTGTATTCTTTCCGGCAGTCTTATTCAGGAAGAACGTTAATGGCGAAAGCTCCGAAACGCGCATTTGTCTGTAATGAATGTGGGGCAGATTATCCTCGCTGGCAGGGGCAGTGCAGCGCCTGTCACGCATGGAACACTATCACGGAGGTGCGCATTGCCGCCTCTCCGACCGTTGCGCGTAACGAGCGTTTGTCCGGCTATGCTGGCAGCGCAGGCGTCAGCAAAGTACAAAAACTTTCTGATATTAGCCTCGAAGAACTGCCACGTTTTTCCACCGGCTTCAAAGAGTTTGATCGCGTCTTGGGCGGCGGTGTCGTACCTGGCAGCGCGATTCTGATTGGCGGTAACCCCGGTGCCGGTAAATCCACGCTGCTACTGCAAACGCTGTGCAAACTCAGCGAACAGATGAAAACGCTGTATGTGACGGGCGAAGAGTCGTTACAACAAGTCGCGATGCGTGCGCATCGTCTGGGTTTACCCACCAACAACCTGAACATGCTTTCAGAAACCGGCATCGAACAAATCTGCATGATCGCCGAAGAAGAAGCCCCGAAGCTGATGGTTATCGACTCCATTCAGGTCATGCACATGGCTGACGTGCAATCGTCGCCGGGCAGCGTGGCGCAGGTGCGTGAGTCTGCGGCTTATCTGACGCGCTTTGCTAAAACCCGTGGCGTGGCGATTATCATGGTGGGTCACGTCACCAAAGATGGCTCGCTTGCAGGGCCAAAAGTGCTTGAACACTGCATCGACTGCTCGGTAATGCTCGACGGCGATGCTGATTCCCGCTTCCGTACTTTGCGCAGTCATAAAAACCGTTTTGGGGCGGTGAATGAGCTGGGCGTATTTGCCATGACGGAGCAGGGGCTGCGCGAAGTGAGTAACCCTTCCGCCATCTTCCTCAGCCGTGGTGATGAAATCACGCCGGGCAGCTCGGTGATGGTGGTATGGGAAGGGACGCGCCCGCTGCTGGTAGAGATTCAGGCGCTGGTGGATCAATCCATGATGTCCAACCCGCGCCGTGTCGCTGTTGGCCTTGAGCAAAACCGTCTGGCGATTTTGCTGGCCGTGCTCCACCGCCACGGTGGTTTGCAAATGGCGGACCAGGACGTGTTTGTGAACGTGGTTGGCGGGGTGAAAGTTACCGAAACCAGTGCTGACCTGGCGCTGCTCTTAGCGATGGTTTCCAGTCTTAGAAACAGAGCGCTGCCTCAAGATCTCGTGGTGTTTGGCGAAGTGGGTTTAGCGGGGGAAATTCGCCCGGTGCCAAGCGGCCAGGAACGTATTTCCGAAGCGGCAAAACACGGCTTTAAACGCGCGATTGTTCCGCAGGCCAACGTACCAAAAAAACTACCGGAAGGGATGCAGGTTTTCGGTGTGAAAAAACTCGCTGATGCACTCTCAGTTTTTGACGACTTATAATTGATTATTCGCCCATTTTTGCAGGAGGCAGCATGTCGTCTTTCGAATATCTGAAGACCGCTATTCGTCAGCAGAGCGTGACTCTGCAGCAAGTTGCAGAAGCCTGCGGCATGACCAAAGGCTATTTAAGCCAGTTACTAAATGCCAAAATCAAAAGCCCAAGTGCCCAAAAACTTGAAGCATTACACCGTTTCCTGGGGCTGGAATTTCCACGACGCGAGAAAACCGTCGGCGTGGTTTTCGGTAAGTTCTACCCGCTGCATACCGGGCATATCTATTTAATCCAGCGCGCCGCAAGCCAGGTTGATGAACTGCATATCATCATGGGCTATGACGAAACGCGCGACCGCCTGCTGTTTGAAGACAGCGCTATGTCTCAACAGCCCACCACCGGTGACCGCCTGCGCTGGCTGCTTCAAACCTTTAAATACCAGAAAAACATTCGTATTCATTCGTTTAATGAAGAAGGCATGGAGCCGTATCCGCACGGTTGGGATGTCTGGAGCCGCGGTATCAAAGCCTTTATGGAAAGCAAAGGGATTAATGCCGACCGTATTTACACCTCGGAAGAGGGCGATGCCCCGCGGTTTATCGAGCAGCTCGGCATCGAAACGGTGCTTATCGATCCGAAACGTACGTTTATGAATATCAGCGGCGGGCAGATTCGTGAAAACCCGTTCCGTTACTGGGAATATATTCCGACAGAAGTTAAACCGTTTTTTGTCAGAACTGTGGCCATTCTTGGCGGTGAATCGAGCGGTAAATCATGGATGGTGAATAAGCTCGCCAACATTTTCAACACCACCAGTGCCTGGGAGTATGGACGGGACTATGTCTTTTCTCACCTTGGCGGTGACGAAATGGCGCTGCAATATTCTGACTATGACAAAATCGCCATCGGCCATGCACAGTATGTTGATTTTGCAGTGAAATATGCCAATAAAGTGGCGTTTATTGACACCGACTTTGTCACCACGCAGGCGTTTTGCAAAAAGTACGAAGGGCGTGAACACCCGTTTGTGCAGGCGCTGATCGACGAATACCGTTTCGATCTAGTGATTTTGCTTGAGAACAACACGCCGTGGGTGGCCGATGGATTGCGCAGCCTGGGCAGTGATACGGACCGAAAGTCCTTCCAGAATCTTTTGGTCGAAATGCTAGAAGAAAACAATATCAGCTACGTTCATGTGGAAGAGTCTGACTACGATTCGCGTTTTTTACGCTGTGTGGAGCTGGTGAAAAACATGATTGGCGGGCAGGCATAGTCTCTGCTGATTTGTTGGGTGGTGCCAGCGCTTTCCCGGCCTACATGGTGTAGGGGGGCGCCATCCAGCGGATTATCAACGGACCCAGCCAAAACAGAAGGGGCGCTTTGAGCGCCCCTTTTTACTACTTGGTCACACGTTTGTACTTAATACGCTTAGGCTCAAGCGCATCCGCACCCAGGGTGCGTTTCTTGTACTCTTCGTATTCGGTAAAGTTGCCTTCAAAGAATTCAACTTTGCCTTCATCCTGGTAATCCAGAATGTGAGTCGCGATACGGTCCAGGAACCAACGGTCGTGCGAGATAACCATCGCACAGCCCGGGAATTCCAGCAGGGCGTTTTCTAACGCGCGCAGGGTTTCGATATCCAGGTCGTTTGTTGGTTCATCAAGCAGCAGTACGTTGCCGCCAACTTGCAGCAATTTCGCCAGATGCAGACGGCCACGCTCACCACCGGACAGTTCACCAACGCGTTTACCCTGGTCAACGCCTTTAAAGTTAAAGCGGCCCACATAAGCGCGGCTTGGCATTTCGGTGTTGCCGATACGCATGATGTCCTGCCCGCCGGAAACTTCTTCCCACACGGTTTTGCTGCCATCCATTGCGTCACGGAACTGATCGACGGATGCCAGTTTAACGGTTTCACCCAGTTCGATGGTGCCGCTATCAGGTTGTTCCTGGCCGGACATCATACGGAACAGAGTAGATTTACCTGCGCCGTTCGGGCCGATGATCCCCACAATCGCACCTTTCGGCACGGAGAAGGACAAATCGTCAATCAGCAGACGGTCGCCGTAGGATTTACGCAGGTTGGTAACCTCAACGACTTTATCGCCCAGGCGAGCACCTGGTGGAATAAACAGTTCGTTAGTTTCGTTACGTTTCTGGTATTCGGTGTTGTTCAGTTCTTCAAAGCGAGCCAGACGCGCCTTACCTTTAGACTGGCGGCCTTTCGCGCCCTGACGAACCCACTCCAGCTCTTTCTCAATGGATTTACGGCGAGCCGCTTCCGTTGAGGCTTCCTGAGCCAGACGTGCGTCTTTCTGCTCAAGCCAGGAGGAGTAGTTGCCTTCCCACGGAATACCTTCGCCGCGGTCAAGTTCCAGAATCCAGCCCGCAACATTATCAAGGAAGTAACGGTCGTGGGTGATCGCCACAACGGTACCTTCGAAGTCGTGCAGGAAGCGCTCGAGCCATGCCACGGATTCTGCATCCAGGTGGTTCGTTGGTTCGTCGAGCAGCAGCATGTCAGGTTTTTCAAGCAGCAGGCGGCACAGAGCTACACGGCGGCGCTCACCACCAGACAAGTTAGCAATTTTTGCGTCCCAATCTGGCAGGCGCAGGGCATCGGCCGCGCGCTCCAGTTGGACATTCAGGTTGTGACCATCATGCGCCTGAATGATCTCTTCAAATTTGCCCTGCTGTGCAGCGAGCTTATCGAAGTCAGCATCGGGTTCGGCGTACTTCGCATACACCTCATCCAGACCTTTGAGGGCGTTAACGACTTCAGAAACCGCTTCTTCAACAGATTCGCGAACCGTGTGCTCCAGATTGAGCTGTGGTTCCTGCTGTAAATAGCCAATTTTAATACCCGGTTGCGGGCGGGCTTCGCCTTCGATGTCGGTATCAATGCCGGCCATAATGCGCAGCAGCGTGGATTTACCGGCACCGTTCAGACCCAGTACACCAATCTTGGCGCCAGGGAAGAAACTGAGCGAGATATTTTTCAGAATATGACGTTTCGGCGGAACAACTTTGCCGACACGATGCATGGTATAAACGAATTGAGCCACAATGCGACTTCGCCTCTTTTTCGTGATTTAAGGGGGAGCTTATCAATGGCGAAGTGTAGCCGTTTTCACCAGCTAAGCCCAGAGCAGGGAGCCAGTTGTGTTAGCCCGTACGTGCTTAGTGTCGTAATTCGTAAATTATACCGTTCGAGCGTGGCGCAATAGCGCCCCCTTGGTTAGCATGAAGGTAACGTGGTGGCATGATGCCGCCTTGAAACAGATGAGGAGAACTTGTGGGGAATGCCAGACAAGTTGTATGGCGGATATTGGCTGCAGGCGTTTGCCTGGCCACCATCGCCGGCGTGGCTCGAGCGGATTCGCTTGATGAACAACGCAACCGATACGCACAAATCAAGCAAGCGTGGGATAACAAGCAAATGGATGTGGTGCAACAAATGCTGCCCACGTTGCAGGATTATCCGCTCTATCCCTATCTCGAATATCGCCAGATAACTGACGATTTAATGAATGAGCCTACGCTCGTCGTAAATCAGTTTATTGTGGCGAACCCCACGCTTCCGCCAGCCCGTTCGCTGAAATCACGCTTTGTGAATGAACTGGCGCGCCGTGAGGACTGGCGTGGCCTACTGGCGTTTAGCCCAGACCAGCCGGGCACCACCGAATCTAAGTGTAATTATTACTACGCGAAGTGGAATACCGGCCAGGCAGATGCCGCCTGGGCAGGCGCTAAAGAGTTGTGGCTAACCGGTAAAAATCTGCCGTCGAGCTGCGATCGCCTGTTTTCCGCATGGCGCGCGTCCGGAACACAAGACCCCCTGGCCTATCTGGAGCGGATTAGGCTCGCGATGAAAGAGGGCAATGCCTCGCTGGTAAACAATCTTGCCAGCCAAATGCCTGCGGATTACCAGACTATTTCCAGCGCGCTCATTAGCCTGCAAAACGATCCGAATACCGTTCTGACATTCGCCCGAAGCGTTGGGGCAACGGACTTTACGCGCCAGGTTGCAGCCGTTGCCTTCACTCGCGTTGCTCGGCAAGACGTGGAAAATGCCCGGCTGATGATCCCGTCTCTGGTGCAAGCGCAACAGCTTAATGACGCTCAGGCTCAGGAACTCAGAGACACCGTTGCCTGGGGCTTGATGGGCAACGATGTGACTGCCGACCAGGCCGCGTGGCGGGATGACGTTATCATGCGCTCAAATTCCACCACCTTAGTTGAACGCCGGGTACGTATGGCATTAGGCAGCGGCGATCGTGACGGCCTGAATACCTGGCTTGCGCGTTTGCCGATGGAAGCCAAAGAAAAAGACGAATGGCGTTACTGGCAGGCGGATCTGCTGCTGGAGCGCGGACGCGATGAGGAAGCAAAAGAGATCCTCCATTCGTTAATGCAACAGCGCGGGTTTTATCCGATGGTGGCAGCTCAACGCTTAGGGGAAGAGTATCCGCTGCGCGTCGACAAAGCGGTAGCGGTGAATCCCGCGTTGGTTCAGGGGCCAGAAATGGCACGGGTGCGCGAACTGATGTACTGGAATATGGATAACACTGCGCGAAGCGAATGGGCGAATTTAATCACCAGCCGCAGCAAACCCGAGCAGGAAGGATTAGCCCGCTACGCGTTTGATCAAAGCTGGTGGGATCTGAGCGTGCAGGCAACGATCGCCGGTAAACTTTGGGATCATCTCGAAGAGCGCTTCCCGTTGGCTTATAAAGATATTTTCTCCCGCTACGTGAGCGGAAAAGATATCTCACAAAGTTACGCGATGGCGATTGCCCGTCAGGAAAGTGCCTGGAACCCGAAAGTGAGATCGCCAGTGGGTGCGAGCGGGCTGATGCAGGTGATGCCAACGACCGCCGCGCATACGGTAAAAGTGTTCAATATTCCAGGCTACAGCAACCCAAGCCAGCTACTCGACCCGGAAACCAACATTAATATTGGTACCACGTATTTGCAGTCCGTTTATCAGCAATTTGAGAACAACCGGATTTTCTCCTCTGCCGCGTATAACGCAGGGCCTGGACGAGTCAGGACCTGGCTTGGCAACAGCGCGGGGCGCATTGACGCGGTGGCGTTTGTCGAGAGTATTCCGTTCTCTGAAACGCGTGGATATGTGAAAAACGTGCTGGCTTATGATGCGTACTACCAATACTTCATGGGGAAATCTGCGCCATTGCTGACAGACGCTGAGTGGCAACGCCGTTATTGATACCCTGCATTCTTCAAGTTGTGGCGGTGTTGGCCACAACTCGAATTATTTTGGGTATATGTTATCCTGTCGTACTAGTTGAATAGTATGGTGGCATAACATGACTCAGCATTCTCAATATTCGGCAGAGCATGCCGAGCAAAGCAATCAAGAGTGGCTCCGCTTTGTGGAGTTGCTCCAGCAATCATTCGATAACCAGTTGCATATGCCGCTGTTAATGCTGTTGCTGACACCAGACGAACGCACAGCCCTGGGGACTCGGGTCAGAATCGTTGAAGAGTTATTACGCGGTGAGATGAGCCAGCGTGAGCTTAAAAATGAATTGGGCGCGGGTATAGCCACGATAACGCGTGGTTCGAATAGCCTGAAATCTGCTCCGCCTGCGTTACGTGCCTGGCTGGAGCAGGAATTGCTGAGCGGCAAAAATTAACGATAAACTTCGTTATGGAACGGGCTAAGTGCCAGAATAACCGCCTGATGGTAAACGCTACTGCGAGTTAGCTTTCCGGCGGTAAACACCCCAATTGCACCCTCTTTACGGCCAATTTTATCGACACCGGTATAGGCGGACATCACCGGCCCTAACGCTTCGCCGGCACGCACTTTTTCAAGAATAATTGCCGGGAGTGGGAGCGTTGCCGAACGGGCTTCGCCGCGCAGGCTTTGGTTTTCAATAACCACCCAACTGAATGTGCTGTCGTCATCAATCCCTGCTTCAACTGCCACCCAAAAATCGGCTTCCGGCCGAACCTGACGCGCATTCATTATCCGGCATCGTGCGCCAGTTCGCGTTTCATGGTTTCCGAATGGCTGTTCTGGAACGCCACTATCGACGGAGACCTGTTCAATATGGCAGCATCCCACACCATAAATGTCGTCAAACGCCTGGGAAATTGCCTGAATTTTTGCTGGATTGGTTGTTGCGCAGACGACATGGTACATAATCATTGAAACTCTCAAGAAATTGTTGCCGCAGTATAACGGATAAAACGCATGTTACAGGTATACCTTGTTCGCCACGGCGAAACGCAGTGGAATGCAGAACGCCGCATTCAGGGCCAGTCAGACAGTGCGCTGACTGAAAAAGGGGAACGTCAGGCCGAGCAGGTGGCTGAGCGGGCTAAAACGTTAGGCATTACACATGTGATTGCCAGTGATTTAGGGCGTACTCGCCGCACCGCAGAGATCATCGCACAGGCGTGTGGCGTTGATGTCACGCTGGATGCCCGCTTACGTGAGCTGGATATGGGTGTGCTTGAACGCCGCAATCTGGATACGCTAAGCGAAGAGGAAGAGGGCTGGCGTCGCCAACTGGTGAATGGCACCGCTGACGGGCGTATTCCGGACGGAGAAAGCATGCTCGAAATGAGCGAGCGTATGCACGCAGCGCTCAATGCTTGCCTGGATTTACCTCCGGGGAGTCGCCCGTTACTGGTTAGCCACGGTATGGCGCTAGGCTGCCTGGTGAGTACGATTCTGGGGTTACCGGCCTGGGCTGAACGTCGCTTACGTTTAAGAAACTGTTCGATTTCCCGCGTTGATCACCAGCAAAGCCCGTGGTTGGCTTCTGGCTGGGTGGTTGAAATGGCAGGGGATATCTCGCATCTGGATGCCCCTGCATTGGATGAGCTACAGCGTTAACGGCGGACGGGAATGAGATATTCGCAACGGATCTGCATCGGTCGGTCCTGAACACGCGCTTCTTCTTGCGGGAAGAAGCGTTCAATATCCTTCCCTCTACGGCGAGTCAGGTTCAGCGACGGCATGCAAGTGCCGTAAATTGTCAGGATAAATTCCTGCAAACCGGTGCCTGGCCCTTCATAGTCGAACTGCACATAATCGCCCCCTTCCAACTTGACCGGGTGAGAGTCAGGCAGGAACCCGTTCGCCATTTCTGGTGTAAGCGCGGTGGTGTAAAAAACTTCCTGCTCGTCATCTTTCTCAATGCTTGGGCGAGGCTCATGCAACCCGTACAACACGCGCGGCAGCGTCGGGGAGTTTCCGAGGAATTGTGTCCAGAATTGGATACGCATTTCATTACGAAAATCAGAGATTTGCTCAAGCGTACAGCTATAGCTTTGTGTCACACCGACCAGATGGATTTCCGGTAGCGTAATAAATTGTGCCTGAGGAAGAGTAAATTCATCTAAACGCAGCGGCGGACGCATACCGAAAGCGCTCCAGTCTGGAGAACGGCGATACAGCGCAGGGGTTTGAGAGAACTGCTTTTTAAAGGCGCGAGTAAATGTCTGTTGGGAATCAAAGCGATACTGCAACGCAATATCCAGTATAGGACGGGCGGTTAAACGCAGCGCAACAGCAGATTTTGATAAACGACGTGCTCGAATATAGGCACCAATGGCATGCCCCGTAACATCTTTGAACATCCGTTGTAGGTGCCACTTGGAATAACCTGCTTTAGCCGCCACATTATCGAGTGACAGAGGTTGATCCAAATGACCCTCTAGCCAGGTTAATAGATCGCGAATGATCCCAGCCTGATCCATATAATATCCTCATCCTGACACGGTGAGTGCCGTTAATGTGGGCGATGATAGCACTTTTTGTTGTTATCGCATTCAGAGTTTTTTTTAACAAGACGTGCCAAAATCAGTTACTCATGCCGATAATTTTATTAATAACGTGATATTTAACGATTTTTTAGCACAAAGTGTTAATAATCCCTAAAGGTAATCCTAACTATTGGTAACAATATGAAATATAAAGTTTTAGTTGCGCTGAGTTCACTGTTGTTTCTTTCATTGGGTGTTCGGGCAGAAGAGATCGGCTCCGTAGACACGGTTTTCAAAGTGTTTGGCCCTGACCATAAAATCGTTGTTGAGGCGTTCGACGACCCGGATGTAAAAAACGTCACTTGTTATATTAGCCGTGCGAAAACGGGTGGTATTAAAGGCGGCCTTGGCCTGGCTGAAGATACCTCTGATGCGGCGATTTCTTGTCAGCAAGTGGGCCCAGTTGAGTTAAGCGAGAAGATCAAAGCGGGTAAAACGCAGGGGGATGTCGTATTCCAGAAGCGCACTTCGTTAGTGTTTAAGAAGCTGCAAGTGGTTCGTTTCTACGATGCAAAACGCAACACGCTGGCTTATCTTGCGTACTCGGACAAAGTGGTTGAAGGTTCGCCTAAAAACGCGCTGAGTGCCGTACCCATTATGCCCTGGAAGTAAACGATTCTAGAAAAGACAAAAGTACGAAAAAAGAAAAGGGCGGATTAAAAATCCGCCCTTTCACAATCATATTTGATTACAGGTTATTCCTGTAAATCGCCACAGAAGCGATAACCTTCGCCGTGGATCGTAGCGATGATTTCAGGTGTGTCTGGGGTTGACTCGAAGTGTTTACGGATACGACGAATCGTAACGTCAACGGTACGGTCGTGTGGCTTCAGCTCACGGCCTGTCATTTTCTTCAGCAATTCAGCACGAGACTGAATTTTCCCAGGATTTTCGCAGAAGTGCAGCATGGCACGGAATTCGCTACGCGGCAGCTTGTACTGTTCACCATTTGGGCTGACCAATGAACGGCTATTGATATCCAGTTCCCAGCCATTGAACTTGTAGCTTTCAACGGAACGACGTTCTTCGCTGATTGCACCCAGGTTCATAGTACGCGACAACAGGTTACGCGCACGGATGGTTAATTCACGTGGATTGAATGGCTTAGTGATGTAATCATCTGCGCCGATTTCAAGGCCAAGGATTTTATCCACTTCGTTATCGCGCCCGGTCAGGAACATCAACGCCACATTGGCTTGCTCACGCAATTCACGCGCCAGCAACAGGCCATTTTTCCCTGGCAGATTGATATCCATAATGACCAGATTGATGTCATTATCGGAAAGGATTTGATGCATTTCAGCGCCATCAGTCGCTTCAGAAACATCATAGCCTTCGGCTTCAAAAATGCTCTTTAACGTGTTGCGTGTTACTAATTCGTCTTCGACGATAAGAATGTGCGGGGTCTGCATGTTTGCTACCTAAAATTGCCAACTAAATCAAAACAGGAAGTACAAAAGTCCCTGACCTGCCTAATACATGCCATATCATTCATCTTTCAAGCTACAGGGGTGTTGGCTGCACTCACTCACCTCAGTCACTTACTTAAGTAAGCTCCTGAGGATTCACTCCCTGGCCGCCTACCTGTAACTCGAAATATAAACGGTAAAAATTAACATGCCTGGCGTAACATGACTAAAGTACGTAATTGCGTTCTTGATGCACTTTCCATCAACGTCAACAACATCATTAGCTTGGTCGTGGGCACTTTTCCCTCTGGACCCGACGGTGTCAAAAACGGTTGTTATCCTAACCATTTTAACAGCAACATAACAGGCAGGACCGCTTTAGACATCTGATAAAACTACGCTTCGTTGACATATATCAAATTCAATTGTAGCACGTTAACAGTTTGATGAAATCATCGTAGCGTTTTGACATCGTCCGTCACAATTTTTTAATAATCAATATAGTTACATGAATTGATTAGTAAAGAACGTAAATCTGATGGCTAATAGCGCTTGAATGGGTTTTTTACCATATAAAACAAACTGATAGGTCTGGTTAATGCTTCTTTGTTCGCTGGTCAAACCACCAATATGTATTTAAGGTGCTTATGATTCGCATTATCTACATTTTATAGATGAATGTTATCTTAATGTAAATTTTTGATGCGTATTATCATTTGGATCTTGTGAATGTCCAATATCGGACACTTTTTTAAGAGAGTTTTAATGCGTTTTTTAATTATTTTGGTCGCTCCCGCCAGAGCTGAAAATGTGGGGGCCGCAGCCCGCGCCATGAAAACCATGGGATTTGCAGAATTACGTATTGTTGACAGCGAAGCTGATCGCCAACCGGAGGCCCGATGGGTGGCCCATGGCTCAGGTGATGTGCTTGATAACGCAAAACATTTCAATACGCTTGCAGAAGCCTTGCATGACGTGGATTTCACCATTGCAACGACCGCTCGTAGCCGCGCTAAATTCCACTACTACGCGACCCCGCAGCAACTGATTCCGCTGTTGGAAGAAAAGCGTACCTGGGTAAACACCGCAGCGTTGGTTTTTGGCCGCGAAGATTCCGGGCTAACCAACGAAGAACTCGAACTGGCGGATGTGTTAACCGGTGTGCCGATGGTTGCGGATTATCCATCACTTAATCTTGGCCAGGCGGTGATGGTTTATTGCTATCAACTGTCAGCGCTGATGCAACTTGCTGCGCCAGAACATGATGCGGTAGATGCTCAACAATTGAGTGCGCTGCGTTCCAGGATCACGGCATTGCTCGAGCGCGTAGATGCCAGCGATGACCAAAAAATGGTCGACTGGTTGCAGCAGCGCTTAGGGTTGCTAGCGCAACGTGACACGGCAATGCTGCACCGTTTGCTTCATGATATTGAAAAAAAACTGCCAGCGGAAAATGCTGATAATTGATTTAACGGCAGCGAAAATTGGGCAGTACTTCCCCATTTTTTCAGCGTTATAAACGGTGTTTTTAATGATTTATCAGCGTTCAGCCGCCTTCCCCTACATAGGGACGAAATCAAAAATAAATTGACTTAGTCTGCCGGATACTTTAGTCAATATAGGTAAATCATATTACGAGCACACAACATCCATGATTCGTATCAGCCCAATGACCACAATTATTACAACCACCATTACCACAGGTAACGGTGCGGGCTGACGCATACAGGAAAAACGAAAAAAGCCCGCACCTAAACAGTGCGGGCTTTTTTTTGGACTAAAAACTCAAGGGTAATAATAAATGCGAGTGTTGAAATTCGGTGGAACTTCAGTGGCGAATGCGGAGCGTTTTCTTCGTGTAGCCGATATCCTGGAAAGCAATGCCAAACAGGGGCAGGTTGCGACCGTGTTATCTGCCCCGGCCAAAATTACCAATCACCTCGTTGCCATGATTGAAAAAACTATTGGCGGCCAGGATGCAGCACCGAATATCAGCGATGCAGAACGTATTTTTAACGAACTGCTTAATGGCCTGGCTGAGGCTCAACCCGGTTTCCCACTCGCACAACTTAAAACCTTTGTTGAGCAAGAATTTGCTCAGCTAAAACATGTCCTGCATGGCATTAGCCTGCTGGGACAATGCCCGGATAGCATTAACGCGGCAATTATCTGCCGTGGCGAAAAACTCTCTATCGCCATCATGTCTGAGTTGCTCAAAGCGCGTGGGCACAACGTGACGGTTATCAATCCGGTAGAAAAACTTCTCGCCGTTGGGCATTACCTTGAGTCCACCGTAGATATTACTGAGTCCACTCGTCGCATCGCTGCAAGCCGCATTCCGGCAGATCATATGATTCTCATGGCCGGTTTCACTGCCGGAAACGAGAAGGGCGAATTAGTGGTGTTAGGGCGTAACGGCTCTGACTATTCTGCTGCCGTGTTAGCTGCCTGTTTACGGGCAGATTGTTGTGAGATCTGGACTGATGTCGACGGGGTTTATACCTGCGACCCGCGCCAGGTTCCCGATGCCAGGTTGCTGAAATCGATGTCGTATCAGGAAGCCATGGAGCTTTCTTACTTCGGCGCTAAAGTTCTTCACCCTCGTACTATTACTCCCATCGCTCAGTTCCAAATCCCTTGTCTGATTAAAAATACCGGCAACCCGCAAGCGCCTGGCACCTTGATTGGCGGGGAGAGCGATGAAGACGGTTTGGCCGTTAAAGGCATCACCAACCTGAACAATATGGCGATGTTTAACGTCTCAGGCCCAGGCATGAAAGGGATGGTTGGCATGGCAGCGCGCGTATTTGCAGCGATGTCCCGCGCCGGAATCTCCGTAGTGCTGATTACTCAGTCCTCTTCGGAATACAGCATCAGTTTCTGTGTGCCACAGGCGGATTGCGCTCGTGCCCGCCGCGCAATGGGGGATGAGTTCTATCTCGAGCTGAAAGAGGGCCTGCTGGAGCCACTGGATATTATGGAGCATCTGGCGATCATTTCTGTGGTCGGCGACGGTATGCGTACCCTGCGTGGCATTTCTGCCAAATTCTTTGCCGCCCTTGCTCGCGCTAACATCAATATCGTAGCTATTGCCCAGGGGTCTTCCGAGCGTTCCATTTCTGTCGTGGTCAGTAATGACGATGCGACGACGGGTGTGCGTGTAACGCATCAGATGCTCTTTAACACCGATCAGGTTATCGAAGTGTTCCTGATTGGCGTCGGTGGCGTAGGTGCCGCGCTGATGGAACAGGTAAAACGTCAGCAGGTATGGTTGAAGCAAAAGCATATTGATTTACGCGTGTGCGGTATTGCGAATTCAAAAGCGCTCTTAACAAATATTCACGGCCTGAATCTGGATAACTGGCAGGAAGAGCTCTCGCAGGCGAAAGAGCCGTTTAACCTTGGGCGCCTGATTCGTCTGGTGAAAGAGTATCATCTGCTAAACCCGGTCATTGTCGACTGTACTTCCAGCCAGGCCGTTGCCGATCAATACGCTGATTTCCTCGGCGAAGGTTTCCACGTGGTGACGCCAAACAAAAAGGCGAATACCTCCACAATGAATTACTACCACCAGATGCGCAACGCTGCGGCAAAATCGCGCCGTAAATTCCTCTATGACACCAACGTTGGCGCGGGTCTGCCGGTTATTGAAAATCTGCAAAACTTGCTAAACGCAGGTGACGAATTACAGCGTTTTTCCGGGATTCTTTCCGGTTCCCTGTCGTTTATCTTTGGCAAACTTGATGAAGGCATGAGCCTGTCTGAAGCGACCAAAGTGGCTCGCGAAATGGGTTACACCGAGCCCGATCCGCGTGACGATCTTTCCGGTCAGGATGTGGCGCGTAAGCTGCTGATTCTGGCCCGTGAAACCGGAAGTAACTTTGAGCTTTCCGATATTGTCATCGAACCCGTATTACCCAAGTCTTTTGATTCTACGGGTGATGTTGACTCATTCATGGCACGCTTACCGCAGTTGGATGACGAGTTTTCAGCGCGTGTGGCGAAAGCCCGCGACGAAGGAAAAGTGCTGCGTTATGTTGGTGTGATTGAAGCCGACGGTAGCTGTAAAGTGAAAATTGATGCGGTAGATGGCAATGACCCGCTGTATAAAGTTAAAAACGGCGAAAACGCCCTGGCTTTCTACAGCCGCTACTACCAGCCGTTGCCGCTCGTTCTTCGTGGCTACGGAGCCGGGAATGATGTCACCGCTGCCGGTGTTTTCGCCGACTTATTGCGCACTTTGTCATGGAAGTTAGGAGTTTAAGATGGTTAAAGTATACGCCCCGGCTTCCAGTGCCAATATGAGCGTCGGGTTTGATGTGCTGGGCGCGGCTGTTTCGCCCATTGATGGCTCGCTGCTTGGCGATTATGTGACTGTCGAAGCGGCGGACACTTTCAGCTTGAATAACATCGGTCGCTTCGCCAGTAAATTACCGTCGGAGCCGCGCGAAAATATCGTCTATCAATGCTGGGAGCGTTTCTGTCAGGAAATCGGCAAAAACATCCCTGTAGCGATGACGCTGGAAAAAAGCATGCCGATTGGCTCCGGCCTTGGCTCAAGCGCATGTTCAGTCGTTGCCGGTTTAATGGCGATGAACGAATTCTGCGGCAAGCCGCTGAGCGCTACCCGTTTGCTGGGCCTGATGGGTGAGCTGGAAGGGCGCATTTCGGGCAGCGTTCACTACGATAATGTTGCCCCTTGTTTCCTGGGCGGCATGCAACTGATGATTGAAGAAAATGGCATCATCAGCCAGTCTGTTCCCGGTTTTGATGAATGGCTGTGGGTGCTGGCCTACCCGGGAATTAAAGTCTCTACGGCTGAAGCACGCGCCATTCTTCCGGCGCAGTATCGCCGCCAGGATTGCATTAGCCATGGCCGTCATCTGGCAGGATTTATTCACGCCTGCCACACCCGTCAGCCACAGCTTGCAGCGAAGCTGATGCGCGATGTGATTGCCGAGCCGTACCGCGCGAAACTTTTGCCGCGCTTTAACGAGGCGCGCCAGGCTGCTTCCGATATTGGCGCTCTGGCGAGTGGTATTTCGGGCTCCGGCCCAACTCTCTTTGCACTGTGCGATAACACTGATACCGCACAACGCGTGGCTGACTGGCTTAGCCAACACTATTTGCAGAACCAGGAAGGTTTTGTACATATTTGCCGTCTGGACACGGCGGGCGCACGAGTTCTGGGATAACGCATGAAACTGTATAACCTTAAAGATCATAACGAGCAGGTCAATTTCGCCCAGGCGATTGTGCAGGGCCTGGGTAAACAGCAAGGGCTGTTTTTCCCCCACGACTTGCCAGAGTTTGAGCTGACTGAAATCGACGAAATGTTGAAGATGGATTTCGTTACGCGCAGTAGCAAAATTTTGTCTGCATTTATCGGCGATGAGATCCCCCAGGAATTGCTTGCCGAGCGCGTCCGTGCAGCATTTGCTTTCCCTGCACCGGTCAAAAGTGTTGAGCCAGATATTGGCTGCCTGGAGTTATTCCACGGCCCTACGCTTGCGTTTAAAGATTTCGGCGGCCGCTTTATGGCGCAGATGCTAACCCATATCAGCGGCGACAAACCGGTCACGATTCTGACCGCAACCTCCGGCGATACCGGCGCGGCTGTAGCACATGCGTTTTATGGTCTGAAAAACGTGCGCGTGGTGATTCTCTATCCGCGCGGCAAAATCAGCCCACTTCAGGAAAAACTGTTCTGTACCCTGGGCGGCAACATTGAAACTGTCGCTATCGACGGTGATTTCGATGCCTGCCAGGCGCTGGTGAAGCAAGCATTTGACGACGAAGAGCTGAAAGTCGCGCTGGGCTTAAACTCCGCCAACTCTATTAACATCAGCCGCTTACTGGCGCAAATTTGCTACTACTTTGAAGCCGTCGCCCAGTTGCCGCAAGAAGCGCGTAACCAATTGGTAGTTTCCGTACCGAGCGGTAACTTCGGTGATTTAACGGCGGGCCTGCTGGCAAAATCGCTCGGTTTGCCAATCAAACGTTTCATTGCGGCAACCAACGCGAACGACACCGTTCCACGCTTCCTGGCCGATGGCAAATGGACGCCAAAAACCACGGTTGCCACGCTTTCTAACGCCATGGATGTTAGCCAGCCAAACAACTGGCCGCGTGTGGAGGAGTTATTCCGCCGTAAGATCTGGCGTTTGACCGACCTGGGTTACGCGACGGTGACGGATGAAACCACAAAAGCCACCATGCGTGAGCTGAAAGCGGTGGGTTACGTTTCTGAACCGCACGCGGCAATCGCTTATCGCGCGCTGCGTGATCAGCTCCAGCCGGGCGAATACGGCCTGTTCCTGGGCACTGCGCATCCCGCGAAATTCAAAGAAAGCGTTGAAGAGATTCTGGGTGAAACCCTGCCGTTGCCAGCTGAGCTTGCTGAACGCGCTGATTTACCGCTGCTTTCCCATAATCTGCCAGCGGATTTTGCCGCGCTGCGTGAATTAATGATGAGCAAGGCATAACCTTTTTTGCGCTTTATCGAGCCACTCCGCGGAGTGGCTTTTTTACGCCTGAATCATGGAGAGATTGTGCAGGAAACAAGGAGGGAAAACGCAGAAATTCCCATTAAATGCGGGAGGTTAGAGATTAGGATTGCAGAGAATAACAACCCGATGTTTTGAGGCCTATGCTTACCTCAATAACCCATAATGGGCGTGAATATAGTAAGGAGTGACTTATGTTGAAATCAATGATTCTGGCGTTATCAATTCTGATAGTGACTCCGTTAGCGGTACAAGCCTCAGAAATCACGCTTATCCCGGCAGTGAAATTACAGATTGGCGATACAGATAATCACGGAAACTATTGGGACGGCGGCCACTGGCGCGATCGTGGCTGGTGGAACGATCATTATGAATGGCGTGATAACCGATGGAACCCGCACGACCATCGCGATGATCGTCATGACAACCGCCATCATGAGAAAGATCATCACGATAACGGTAACCACTACGGGCAAAAAAAACACCACTAAATAAAACGCCAGCATTGCGCTGGCGTTCTGTTTTACTGCTCGTGGCGTTTAAACACTAACTCATTCTTACTCGAGGTTGTTTCATCGAAGAAATAGCCGTCAGTATTAAATCCCGTAAGCTGCTCTGGATTGGTCAGTCGATTCTCAATAATGTAGCGGCTCATCAAACCACGCGCTTTCTTGGCGTAGAAACTGATGACTTTAAACTTGCTGTTCTTCTCATCGAGGAATACAGGCTTGATGATTTCTGCCTGGAGCTTTTTCGGTTTTACCGATTTGTAGTACTCGTCAGAAGCCAGATTTATTACGATATTATCGCCCTGATCCGCCAACGCGTGATTGAGCTTCTCGGTGATGGTATCGCCCCAGAAATGATACAGGTCTTTGCCTTTCGGATTTTCAAGTTTGATGCCCATTTCCAGACGATACGGCTGCATCAGATCAAGCGGGCGCAAAACGCCATACAGGCCTGAGAGCATGCGTAAATGCTGCTGTGCAAACTCGAAATCTGCCTCGCTGAACGTTTCGGCTTGTAACCCCGTATACACATCGCCTTTAAACGCCAGAATCGCCTGACGCGCATTGTCTGGGGTGAAATCCGGGTGCCAGTCGTGAAAACGCGTGGCGTTCAGCGACGCCAGTTTGTCGCTGATATGCATCAAGGATGAAATGTCGGGCGCGCTTAGCTTGCGTGCTACCGAAATAAGCTGCTGGGAGTAATCCAGTAACTCTGGCTGTGTAAAACGATCGGTTGGAAGATCGCTTTGATAATCCAAAGTTTTTGCAGGTGAAATAAGAATTAGCATGTCTTTTCCTTGCCGATTTTTGCCACTACTTTAGCAAATTTACCGAAAGTATCCGCCAATGGTTGCGATTAGCGCTTAGTTTCTGGGGCGGTTGGGTTGTCCCAAATTCCCGGTTCCAGTTGGCTTTTAATTTCCGGAAAACGGTTTGGGTCGAAAACCGGCGTTACGCCAAGGCGCAACTGGCGCAGATAATCATTACTCAGATCGCGAGCGACGGGCGAAAGCAGCAAAATGGCGGTGAGATTGGTTGCTGCCATAAACGCCATTGCCACATCTGCCATTTGCCAGACCAGCGGCAGCGGCGAAAGCGTACCAAACATCACCATCACCAGTGCGAGGCAGCGGAATAGCACCGTGGCGAAAGGGCTTTTTTGCTGCAAGAACATCAGGTTATTTTCTGCATAGGCATAATTGGCGACTATCGATGTGAACGCAAAAAGAATCACAATCAATGCGATAAAGGCCGACGCCCATGAGCCCACGACGTTACTAAGCGCCTGTTGTACCAGCATGATGCCATTTAGCTCCGGGTGTGGTGCGTCCAGAATGCCCGAAAACAGAACAATTCCAGCGGTGGCAGAGCAGATAATAATGGTATCGATAAATACGCCAAACATCTGCACAAGCCCTTGCGATGCCGGATGCGGCGGCCAGGTTGCGGCAGCGGCAGCGGCATTGGGGGAGGAGCCCATGCCCGCTTCGTTGGAAAACATTCCGCGCTGAAAACCTGTCGTGATCGCCTGGCTGATGGTAAATCCTAAGGCACCTGAAGCGGCTTCTTGCCAGCCAAACGCGCTTTTGAACACCAGCGCGATGACATCCGGCAGGCGTTCAATATTCATCGCCATCACGACCAGACTCATCAACACCCAAATCAGCGCCATAAATGGCACTAACCATTGTGAAATTCGTGCGGTACCGCGCATGCCGCCCCAGATGACGCCTGCAGTAACGACCATCAGCGAAATGCCGATCCAGGTTTTCGGTATTCCGAATGCGTTATTAACGGCGTTGGCGATAGCGTTCGCCTGCACGGCGTTAAAAATCAGGCCAAACGCCAGCATCAGGAAGATGGAAAACATCACGCCCATCCAGCGCATTCCCAGGCCGCGTTCCATGTACCAGGCCGGGCCGCCCCGGTAGTTGCCTTCGCTGTCGCGCGTTTTATAAAGCTGGGCAAGGGAGCATTCGACGAAAGAGGTCGCCATACCGAGTATCGCAACGACCCACATCCAGAAGATCGCGCCGGGGCCGCCGAGTGTCAGAGCAATTGCTACGCCTGAAAGGTTACCGCTGCCGACGCGTGCGGCAAGGCTTGTGCAGAGAGCCTGAAATGAGGAAAGTCCGGAAGGGTCGGCATCATTTTTTGCCATAACGATGCGGCGTATTTTTGTCAGATAGCGAAATTGAACAAAACCGCAGCGCCAGGTGAACCACAGACCGGCACCGACTAATAAATAAATGAGGATTGAACCCCAGAGTATTTCATTGATAAACAGAAAGAAATCTGTCATTAACATCCCTCGTTTGCATGCGTTACGGGCACGGCTAAAACGCTGTGGCCGCTCATATTCCATTAGATTGCAGGCAAATAATACACGGTATTTATCAATTCCGCGTTCAGTTCCTACCGATGTTACCCTTCATCCTTCAAGTATTCGGGTGTGGCTTACACTCACCACCCAATACTTACTGAAGTGGGCTCATAGGGATAAGTTTCCTTGCCGCTAACGGTTATATTACTGCGGTTGCACCGGAATTGGGTCGTGATATCATCAAGCCAGACCGGTTACATCCCCCTAACAAGTAACACCTAACGAGAAACACTATCATGACGGATAAATTGACCTCCCTGCGTCAGCTAACCACAGTAGTTGCGGACACCGGGGATATTGCGGCAATGAAGCTGTATCAACCGCAAGATGCTACCACTAACCCTTCTCTGATTCTGAATGCGGCGCAGATCCCTGAATACCGCAAACTGATTGACGATGCGGTTGCCTGGGCGCGCGAGCAGAGCAGCTCCCGTGAACAACAAGTTGTGGATGCAACTGATAAGTTGGCGGTGAATATTGGTCTGGAAATCCTGAAACTGATCCCAGGTCGCATTTCTACTGAAGTTGATG
Organism: Buttiauxella gaviniae; assembly: GCF_040786275.1. NCBI lineage: Bacteria > Pseudomonadati > Pseudomonadota > Gammaproteobacteria > Enterobacterales > Enterobacteriaceae > Buttiauxella > Buttiauxella gaviniae. The sequence continues at coordinate 1,243,332 of NZ_JBFMVT010000002.1, read as the reverse complement.
CGCGTCTGTCTTACGACACCGAAGCCAGTATTGCTAAAGCAAAACATCTGATCAAACTCTACAACGATGCGGGCATCAGCAACGACCGTATCCTGATCAAACTGGCTTCTACCTGGCAGGGTATCCGTGCTGCTGAGCAACTGGAAAAAGAAGGCATCAACTGTAACCTGACTCTGCTGTTCTCCTTCGCTCAGGCTCGTGCTTGTGCAGAAGCGGGCGTGTTCCTGATTTCTCCATTCGTAGGTCGTATCCTCGATTGGTACAAAGCGAATACCGATAAGAAAGAGTACGCACCGCAGGAAGATCCAGGTGTGGTTTCTGTTTCTGAAATCTACCAGTACTACAAACAACACGGTTATGAAACCGTCGTTATGGGTGCAAGCTTCCGTAACCTGGGCGAGATCATCGAACTGGCTGGCTGTGACCGTCTGACCATCGCACCTGCTCTGCTCAAAGAGCTGGCTGAAAGCGAAGGCGCGGTTGAGCGTAAACTGTCTTACACCGGCGAAGTGAAAGCACGCCCAGAGCGCATGACCGAATCCGAGTTCCTGTGGAGTCACAATCAGGATCCAATGGCGGTTGATAAACTGGCTGACGGCATCCGTAAGTTTGCTATCGACCAGGAAAAACTGGAAAAAATGATCGGCGACCTGCTGTAATCATTGCCGTGGCCGGAGCTCTCCGGCCACGCTTTTTAGTGTTATACCCTGTCTGCAACGCTCTTCGCCGTGTATCATTCCGTTAAAGTTTTGACTCCCCGGGAATGATATGAATACCTTACGCATTGGCTTAGTTTCCATCTCTGACCGCGCTTCAAGCGGTGTCTATCAAGATAAAGGCATTCCATCGCTGGTTGACTGGCTGGAACGCACCCTGACTACACCTTTCCACATTGAAACGCGCTTAATCCCCGATGAGCAGCCGCTTATTGAACAGGCGCTCTGTGAGCTGGTTGATGAAATGGGATGTCATTTGGTGTTAACCACCGGCGGTACCGGCCCGGCGCGTCGTGATGTAACACCTGACGCCACGCTTGCTATTGCTGACCGTGTAATGCCTGGGTTTGGCGAACAGATGCGTCAAATCAGCCTGCACTTTGTGCCAACAGCAATACTTTCTCGCCAGGTTGGCGTTATCCGCAAACAGGCGTTAATCCTTAATTTACCGGGGCAACCGAAGTCCATTCAGGAAACGCTGGAGGGTGTAAAAGACGCCGAAGGCAAAGTGGTCGTGCCGGGTATCTTTGCGAGTGTACCTTATTGTGTACAGTTGCTGGATGGCCCTTACATCGAAACGGAAAGCCAGGTCGTAGCAGCTTTTCGTCCTAAAAGTGCAATTCGCGAAGTAAAATCCTGAATCCTTTCTGTTTGTGACATAAGATGCAGTGAGTCTGGAATGTGGAGTGGGGTTGGTTATAGTAAGTTTTGCTTTACAGCAAAATGGAAAGTAATAATCACACTTCTCTTCATGCGCAGGTTCTTATGTCACAACAATTACATTCAACACAACGCACAAGACCTCTGAATCGTCAGGATTATAAAACCCTGACCCTTGCCGCCCTGGGGGGCGCGCTCGAATTCTACGACTTCATCATCTTCGTTTTCTTTGCCACCGTGGTCGGGGCGCTATTCTTCCCGGCGGATATTCCTGAATGGCTTCGTCAGCTACAAACGTTCGGCATATTTGCTGCGGGCTATCTGGCGCGTCCATTAGGCGGGATCATCATGGCGCACTTCGGCGATCTGGTTGGGCGCAAGAAGATGTTCACGCTGAGCATTTTACTGATGGCGCTTCCAACGCTTGCGATTGGTATGTTGCCTACCTATGAAACGCTTGGCATCGCAGCCCCTGTATTATTGCTTTTGATGCGTGTTCTTCAGGGCGCGGCCATTGGCGGGGAAGTGCCTGGGGCATGGGTATTTGTTGCGGAGCATGTACCTTATAAACGAATCGGCATTGCGTGCGGCACGCTGACCGCGGGCTTAACCGCAGGCATTTTGCTGGGTTCCGTTGTCGCGACCATTATTAATACTTCGATGACGCAGCAGGCAATTCACGACGGCGGCTGGCGTATTCCGTTCTTCCTCGGCGGTATTTTCGGGCTGGTGGCGATGTATCTGCGCCGTTGGCTGCAAGAGACGCCAATCTTTATTGAGATGCAGCAGCGCAAAGCACTGGCGGAAGAGTTACCGTTGAAATCCGTCATTGTGAATCATAAAAAGGCGGTAGTGATCTCAATGCTGCTGACCTGGCTTTTGTCCGCCGGGATTGTGGTGGTTATTTTGATGGCACCAACGTGGCTACAAAAACAGTTGGGTATAGCACCTGCATTAACGCTGCAAGCGAACAGTATTGCGATAGTCATGTTGTGCATCGGATGTATTGCGGCGGGGCTGGTTATTGACCGTATTGGGGCAAGTAAAACTTTTATCGTTGGAAGCGTGTTGCTGGCAGTGTGTAGCTGGATGTTCTATCACCTGACGGCAAGCCATCCTGAATATCTGTTCTTCTTATATGGGCTAGTGGGTCTGAGCGTTGGCGTGGTTGGCGCAGTACCGTACGTCATGGTCAGAGCCTTCCCGGCGGAAGTGCGTTTTAGCGGGATCTCATTTTCCTACAATATGTCGTATGCCATTTTCGGTGGACTGACGCCAATTTTCGTCACTATGCTGTCGGCGGTATCACCGATGGGCCCGGCCTGGTATGTGTTGGCCCTGGCGATGGTAGGATTGGGGCTGGGGATTTGGCTGCGTAATGATTTAACGCATGAACAAAAGGTGGTTGAAAGGCCGCTGCAACATTCATAAAAAAACGCGGAGCCAGGCTCCGCGTTTTTGTTTTCATAGCCCTATGGCTTGCAAAATTAGTGTTTTTCACCAATTGGCAGCACGGTACGGCCAAACTGCTCGTTGAGCACTTCGCCCATTGCCAGGTAAATAGCGGATGCGCCACAAACCAGACCGACCCAGCCTGCAATGCGAACCAGGCCTTCGTTGTCTGCCAGGTGGCCAATAGCCAGCAGGGCAAACAGCACGGTCAGGCTTGCGAACACGAACTGCAGCATGCGTGCAGCTTTCAGCGTGCCGAAGAACATGAACAGCGTGAAAACGCCCCACAGACCGAGATACGCGCCGAGGAAGTGTGCGTTTGCTGCGTCTGCAAGACCCATCTTAGGCATGATCAGAATGGCGACCAGAGTCAGCCAGAAAGAGCCATAAGAAGTGAATGCTGTCAGGCCGAAAGTATTACCTTTCTTAAATTCCAGCAGGCCGGCAAAAATTTGTGCGATACCACCGTAGAAAATGCCCATTGCAAGAATGTTGACATCAAAAGGGAAGATGCCGGTGTTATGCAGGTTGAGCAGAATGGTGGTCATGCCGAAGCCCATCAAGCCCAGGGGAGCTGGATTAGCCAACTTAGTGTTGCCCATAGTTCCTCTAAAATTCGTCTGAAAATGAATATATGTCGTTGCCGCACAACTGCTAAAGGGCAGCGGGGCGCGGCATCATAATCAGGTGGAGGGCAGGAGTCTATGATCTAAACAGGTGTGAAGATGAAAATTTTTTTTACCTTGCCCCTTGATGGCGAGCCGAGTGACCCCATCTTGTATGCAACCGCAGTTGATGGGCCTGCAAAAAATCATGTTTGGGCAGTTGAAAGACTCTTGTTTGCCCGCATAACAGGTTCACGACCATATGACGACAAATTTTAAGTGGAGACGTTTAGATGGGTAAAATTATTGGCATCGACCTGGGTACTACCAACTCTTGTGTAGCGATTATGGATGGCACCACTGCTCGCGTTCTGGAGAATGCCGAGGGTGACCGTACCACTCCTTCTATTATCGCATATACCCAGGATGGCGAAATTCTGGTAGGTCAGCCGGCTAAACGTCAGGCAGTGACTAACCCGCAGAACACTCTGTTTGCGATCAAACGCCTGATTGGCCGTCGCTTCCAGGACGAAGAAGTTCAGCGTGACGAAGCTATCATGCCGTACAAAATCATCGGCGCTGACAACGGCGACGCATGGATTGATGTAAAAGGCCAAAAAATGGCACCTCCGCAGATCTCTGCTGAAGTGCTGAAAAAAATGAAGAAAACCGCTGAAGATTACCTGGGCGAACCGGTAACTGAAGCTGTTATCACCGTTCCTGCATACTTCAACGATGCTCAGCGTCAGGCAACTAAAGATGCTGGCCGTATCGCAGGTCTGGAAGTAAAACGTATCATCAACGAACCAACCGCAGCGGCTCTGGCCTACGGTCTGGATAAAGAAGTTGGCAACCGCACTATCGCGGTTTACGACCTGGGTGGTGGTACTTTCGATATCTCTATCATCGAAATCGACGAAGTTGATGGCGAGAAAACCTTCGAAGTTCTGGCAACCAACGGTGATACCCACTTGGGTGGTGAAGATTTCGATAGCCGTCTGATCAACTACTTAGTGGAAGAGTTCAAGAAAGATCAAGGTATCGATCTGCGTAACGACCCACTGGCTATGCAGCGTCTGAAAGAAGCTGCAGAAAAAGCCAAAATTGAGCTGTCTTCTGCTCAACAGACCGACGTGAACCTGCCGTACATCACTGCAGACGCGACGGGTCCAAAACACATGAACATCAAAGTGACTCGTGCAAAACTGGAATCTCTGGTCGAAGACCTGGTAAACCGTTCTATCGAGCCGCTGAAAGTTGCACTGCAAGATGCTGGCCTGTCTGTATCCGATATCCAGGACGTTATCCTGGTTGGTGGTCAGACTCGTATGCCAATGGTGCAGAAAAAAGTTGCTGATTTCTTTGGTAAAGAGCCACGTAAAGACGTTAACCCGGATGAAGCGGTGGCAATCGGTGCTGCTGTTCAGGGTGGTGTTCTGACGGGTGAAGTTAAAGACGTACTGCTGCTGGACGTTACCCCACTGTCTCTGGGTATCGAAACCATGGGCGGCGTGATGACTGCACTCATCAACAAAAACACCACTATCCCAACGAAACACAGCCAGGTGTTCTCTACCGCTGAAGACAACCAGTCTGCGGTAACCATCCACGTGATTCAGGGTGAGCGTAAACGTGCATCTGATAACAAATCTCTGGGTCAGTTCAACCTGGATGGTATCAGCCCGGCACCGCGCGGCATGCCGCAAATCGAAGTGACCTTCGATATCGATGCTGACGGTATCCTGCACGTGTCTGCTAAAGACAAAAACAGCGGTAAAGAGCAGAAGATCACCATCAAGGCTTCTTCTGGTCTGAACGAAGATGAAATCCAGAAAATGGTACGCGATGCAGAAGCTAACGCAGAAGCTGACCGTAAATTTGAAGAACTGGTTCAGACTCGCAACCAGGGTGACCATCTGCTGCACAGCACGCGTAAGCAGGTTGAAGAAGCAGGCGACAAACTGCCAGCTGACGACAAAACTGCAATCGAATCTGCTCTGACTGCACTGGAAGCGTCTCTGAAAGGCGAAGACAAAGCAGATATCGAAGCGAAAATGCAGGCGCTGGCCCAGGTTTCTCAGAAACTGATGGAACTGGCACAGGCACAACACGCTGAGCAGCAAGCAGGTAACGCGGCTGACGCAACTAACGCAGGCAAAGACGACGATGTTGTTGATGCTGAGTTCGAAGAAGTTAAAGACAAAAAATAATCGCCCTTTGAGGCGCAGTCATTAATCTGACTGGTAATCAGCACGGGCGTCGAGGTTTTCCTCTGCGCCCGTGCACGCATGTTAGGGGCAGACAAAAAAGATGGCGAAGAGAGACTATTACGAGGTTTTAGGCGTTCCGAAAAACGCGGAAGAGCGTGAAATCAAGAAAGCCTACAAACGCCTCGCGATGAAGTTCCACCCGGATCGTAATCAGGGTGACAAAGAGTCTGAGGCGAAATTTAAAGAGATTAAAGAAGCCTACGAAATCCTTACCGACGAGCAAAAACGTGCCGCATACGATCAGTATGGTCATGCCGCGTTTGAACAAGGCG